>NZ_JBFGZY010000039.1:0-25768 GCF_041586535.1 Psychromonas sp.
CGGTCAAATAAAGCCAGTACGCAGATAGGTTAATCGCCTTAGAAACAAAAAACACGGGAGAGGGGCTGGATTATAGATAGCTTCATTAAATTGCTAACTCAATGAAAAAATAATTCAGTATCTTCAGCTCGCAGCCAGTCTTTTATTCAAACAGAGCCGTTCAAGTCAGTGTTCGGCTCTCTTATTGAAATTTAATTTGCGACAAACTTTCTTGCTTCGATAAGGTGGCTATCCGGAACACGCATACAGAAATCGACGCCTTCTCTAAATGCACTTTCATTAGCCATACAGCAGGATAACCGCGATCATACAGAATAAGATCATCTACTTCTGTACGCGCCAAATGACGGTATGCTATTGCGCGTTCACCAACTGAAAAAGGAGTCCAATTCATCTTGGAGTGCCCCGCGGATCATATTTAATTGGAACATAATGAGTCTGGGGAGGGTAAGCTTGCAACGGCGAGTAAAATGACGTTCTGAAAGGCGATGCCGAGCAGTTAATTCCGGTGTAGATATGAGACTGGTTAATTCACGTGCAATTTCTGTGGGTTTTAGATGTTAATTGGTCAAGCATTTTTATTTCAATGTGAAAAACCACCGTAAATGAGATTGTAATTATATGATAAATAAGGATAAAAGTCTTAATTAAATGACATTGGAGGGCATTCCATGCTCCACAAGTAACTTGCTATGACGATCTTGTACTGCTGTTAATATATTTTACTGGATGTAGCAATCAAAAAGATTGCATCATTTTGATTGCTAGTTTATGCTTTACTCAAGTTAATTATTGAGCCCTTTATATGCCTAGTAGAATTTGCGAACAGTTAAATAACCTTTCTCATGCCCAACGAGAACGCCTGGCTTTTATTGATTTTTGTCTGCAATATTTTGGTCAGGTAGCACGCGCTGATCTAATCCGTCATTTTAATACCGGGCTGGCATCGGGTACGCGTGACTTTAACTTGTACAAGAAGTTAGCCTGCAATAATTTAATACTCAAGCACGAAACCAAGCAATATTATCGCACCGCTGATTTTAAAGCGATATTTCAGTATGATGCTGAAACCGTGCTAGCTCATTTGAGTCAGGGTTTTGGAAACGGTCTCGCAGCGGAAATTAGCAGTAATAGTCACTGTTTTGATGCGATCCGACTGGTCCCCCCAAAAAATGAAATAATTGCCTCGCTGATGCGTGCGATTCAGCAACGACAGGCCATTGACTGCTGTTATGTATCGCTTTCTTCCGGTAAGTCACAACGAGAATTAGTGCCTCATGCCATTGTCAATAATGGTCATCGTTGGCATGTTCGTGCTTTTGATCGTCACTCATCCCAATTTCGAGATTTTGTTTGTACTCGTTTCACAAAAATCACTGTGCTTGAGCAGGGAATTGATCACCAGGAAAGTGCAGCTTCTGATCTGCAATGGAATAATTTCCTAGCATTACAGTTAATTCCCCATCCAAAACTCAGCCATCCACTGGCTATTGAATTAGATTACGGTATGCATGAGGGGGTGTTGAATTTGTCAGTCAGGGAAGCGCTACTGGGTTATTTAATGCAGCAGTGGCATGTCGACTGCTCTGTGGAGCAATCATTAAACCCTCGCCAATATCCACTTGCTTTAGCAAACCGTGAACTCTTATCTGCCGTGAAGAATGTGACTCTACTGCCGGGAGTTTGCTAATGAGTAACAATTTAAGTTTTGATTATTTAGAGCAATTTAAAGATCAGAGCAATGCATTGCGCTTGTTGAGAACATCGACTTTTCCATTGATTGCCAGCTTCTTTTATCGGGCATTTATCGAAAATAACCGCCGCTCTATGCCTTATCAGGAACTCATCGCTTTATTAGATCACCATCTTAGTGATATTGCAGAAAGTTATGGTGAGGAAAAATTTCCAAAATCAGCGCGCGCCTATATTGATGACTGGGTGAATGTAAAGGGGGGATATTTACGCAAATATCTGCCGCAGCATACCGATGAACCGGAGTGTGATCTGCAGCCTGATGTTGAAAAAGCGTTACGTTGGCTAGAGGAGATGCAAGGGCGACGCTTTGTGGGGACGGAATCGCGGTTGAAATTACTGCTCGATTTAATAACTGAACTGGTGCAGGGCACATCACAAGATCAAGCCGTTAAATTAGCACTATTACAAGACAAAAAAGTGGAGATTGAACAGCAGATTAGCAGCGTTGAGCAGGGACTGGACAGTAGTTTTTCAGAAACGGAGGTACGCGAACGCGTATTTCTACTTGCTGATATGTCGCGGCAACTGTTAGGGGATTTTCGTCAGGTTGAAGCTAACTTTCGTCACCTGGATAAGGATATTCGTAAAAAAATCACCCTTGGTGGGGCGCATAAAGGTCTGGTATTGGATAAGGTCTTTAGTGAGCAGGATGTGATTGACGGATCGGATGAAGGTAAGTCCTTTAATAGTTTTTTCGAGTTATTGATGACCCCTGAGATGCGCGAGAATATGCGTGGTGATCTTAAAAAATTACTCGATCATCAGCAAGGAGATGAGCAGTTTAGTGAGGATCAACTATTACAGCACCTCTATAGTTATCTGCTTGATGCCGGTGTGAAGGTCAATAACACCAAATTACAGATCACCGATCAGCTGCGCCGCTATATTCAGGAGCAATCGCAGGATAATAAACGCATTTTAGAGATGATCCGGGAGTTTGAAGCGGGTGCGCACCGCTTAGAAGCGGATAACGATAAAAAAAATCACAGCTTTGCTCAAATAGATGGGATCCAGGCGGATATCTCCACCCTGTTCAGCCGTCGTTTATATAAGCCTCAAGCTGAAGAGCAGCTTGATTCGACCCTTATATCTGCAAGTGATGCGCCAGAGGTTGATTTAAGCCATCTTTTTGATGTCAGTCATATTGATGAGCTTAAACTGTTGCGTAATATCGGTCACTGTCTGCAGCAAGAGAGTCAAAATCAACAAAAAGGGCAGGTGACTCTGGCACAAGTTATTGAAGCGCACCCTATCGAATATGGGCTCGATGAGGTATTGACCTACATTAAACTTGCCTGCGAACAAGTTGTTCCCGCGCATATCGACTCCGAGCAGCTGCAGGATATCAGTTGGCAGGTTGCCAGTGAAACCGATGCGCAGTTAATTCATCGCCTGAAAGCACCTATTATCACCTTTGTCCGGGAGTAAACCTAATGGCGCAATTATCTACAGAGCAAAATCTCACTGTAATACAACAGCAACAAAAATCAGCAGTGCAGGTGCGGCTTTTAAAAGGAGCTGTTTATCGGGCTCAGAATCGTGATTTATGGGAATGGCTGCTGCGCGATCAGTTTCAGATTCGGGAATATTTTCAGCAGATAGGCTTGTCCTTGCTGCTCGATGATGCCGAGGGGTATGCATTTTTGAAGCAGCAGGATTTTAGTGAAGCAGAAGCTGAGCTTGAAATCCCCCGTTTGATCACGCGGCGCAGCCTCTCTTTTGCGCAGACGTTGTTATTAGTGGCATTAAGAAAAAGACTGGCCGAGCACGATAGTGAAGAAAGCTCTCCGCGTTTAATAGTCAGTCGTGAAGAGATGCAGCAATGGCTGCAGCCCTATTTTCCAGAGGTGAGTAACCAGGTAAAGCAGGTGCGAGAATTTAATGCCCTGATAAAAAAAGTCTCAGAGATTGGTTTTATCAGCCCGTTGCCTAACCATGCGGATGATTTTGAGGTGCAGCGTATCATTAAAGCATTCGTGACAGCGGAGCAGATGGCTGAATTTAATCAGACACTTGAGACAAATATACAAAATAGCGCTGCTCAGGAAGGAGGTGTCTGATGGAATCGCAACTGCTTAATCAAAGCATAGAAGAGCCGCAACAGAGATTGAATGGCTTTCGACTTGATAAATTTTCCGTACTGAACTGGGGAACCTTTGATCAAAAAGTCTGGCAGATGCAGCCCGGTCAGGAAAGTGTCTTGCTGACGGGCAATATCGGCAGCGGTAAATCGACACTGGTTGATGGCCTGACCACCTTACTAGTGCCGCCGCGTAAGCTTGCCTTTAATAAAGCTGCCGGTGCGGAAGATAAAGAGCGCTCATTGGAGTCCTATTTTCATGGTTTTTATACCTCACAACAGGATGAAACTGGTAAAGCGCGTGCGCTTGGCCTGCGTAAAAATGGCCATTACAGCGTATTACTTGCGCAGTTTTATGCTGATTCAGTGGCTCAATATGTCACCTTAGCGCAAGTCTTCTGGTTAAAACCCGGCGAAAAAAAGGTCAAGCGTTTATTTGTCGTTGCCAGGCAGGCGTTGGATATCACTGAGGATTTCAGTGATTTTGGCGATAAAATAAATCAGCTTAAAAAGCAGCTGCGTACAAAAGAGCAGCTCTCACTGTTTGATAGTTTTGCGCAATATCAACAGGCGTTCAGTAAATTATTGGGACTCGGCATCGACGGTAAAGCACTTGCCCTGTTTAACCAGACCATTTCCATGAAATCAGTGGGATCGGTGACTGATTTTGTGCGCCAAAATATGCTCGAACAGCCTGATTTAGAAGCGCAGTTACAAGAGCTGGAGCGCAGTTATGATGACTTAAAACGACTGCATGATACTGTGGTTGATGCGCGCAAAAAAGTTGAGCTGTTAACGCCCGTTGATAACTATGGCCAGCAGGCATTAGCAGTCGAGCAGGAAAAAGAGACGATAAGCAACAGTCGCGAGCTGCTTGAGCCTTATATGGCAAGTAAAGCTGTCGTGTTGTACCAGAGCCGTTTACAAAAAGGCCAGCTGCAATTACAAAAGCTGGAGATTCTTTTGCAAAGGTTAAAAGATTCGAAATCTAGCCATGAGCATAAAATAGCACAGTTCAATGACGATATTCTCAATAACGGTGGTGGTCGGCTGCAGCAGTTGGAGGCTGATATTGCTAAAACGACAAATGACAGAGATAACAGTAAAACCCTTTTTAATAACTATCAGCGCCTGGTAAATGCAGTAAAGCTCAGTGAGCAGCTTGATATTGAAAGTTTTGTAAAAAATATCAGCATGGCAAAAGATTTCGCTGAGCGGCTGTTGTCTGAGCTTGAACAGCTGGATCTTGAGCAGGATCAGTTGAAACAGCAGCTCTATGAATTTAAACAGCAGCAGCAGTTGACTGCCAGTCAGTTGAGTGCGCTTAAACTGCGCAAATCGAATATTAATCTTAAACAGCTTGATATCCGCGACCGGTTATGTGCACAACTCGGTGTCGAGGAGGCGCGTTTGCCTTTTGTCGGCGAGCTTATACAAGTCAAGGAAGAGCAAAAACATTGGCAGGGGGCAATAGAGCGTGTGCTGCATAATTTCGCACTGAGTTTAATGGTGCCCGATGATCTTTATCAACAGGTCTGTGATTTTGTCGAGCAGACGCATCTTGGCACACGCTTAGTTTATTATCGTGTTAATGCGCTGCAGGACTACTATCCGGCAACGGGGGAGGCGAGCCAGTTACCCGCCAAGATAGAGATAAAAGGTGATAGTGAACATTATCTGTGGCTGCATAAAGAGTTACAGCAGCGTTTTAATTACCGCTGTTGTGAGCAGATGGATGATTTTCGGCGCAGTGTTAAAGCAATCAGCCGTAACGGTCAGATCAAATCCAGCCAGTTTCGTCATGAGAAGGATGATCGTCACCAACTGCAGGACAAAAGTCGTTATGTGCTTGGCTGGAGTAATAAAGAAAAAATCCAACTTCTAGGTGAGCAATATAGTCAACAGCAGCAGCAGATAACACAGCTTGAAGGTCAACTTAAGCAGCTAAAAACAGCGAGTGGCAAGCTTAATGAGCAGCGTCATCAAGCCCTGAATTTAGCCGACTTTAATCTCTCCTTTGAACAGATCAACTGGCCTGTTTACAGTCAAAGAATCGAACAGCTCAATATAGAGAAGCAGGAGATAGAGCAAAGCAGTGATCTTTTGGCATCATTAAAAGCGGAGCTGATGAGGGAAAAAGAACGGTTGCAAGAGATTGAAAAAGAGCGTGATCAGGCATTAACTGAGCGCGGTAAAACAGAGGGGCAAATTAAGGCGGATCAAGATGCTTTAGTGGTGCAGCAAACTCAATTTAATAGTGCATCTGAGCAGGAACGGGCTGTTTTATTTCCGGTTATTGAGCAGTATTACCAGCAATACGCCAGTAAGACAACACTCAGAATCGCTATGTTAAGCAATACCGCCACTCAGCTGCGTACCAAGTTAAATGAGAAGATTCAACATCTGGAAGCTAAGCGCAGTAAAAAACAGCAGCAGATGATTGCCGCGATGGGGACGTTCGCCGCACAATTTCCCAATGATGTCTCGGAGCTGGATAAAAGTCCAC
The DNA here is from genome assembly GCF_041586535.1 of Psychromonas sp. Taxonomy (GTDB): domain Bacteria; phylum Pseudomonadota; class Gammaproteobacteria; order Enterobacterales; family Psychromonadaceae; genus Psychromonas. Next base: position 6,342 of record NZ_JBFGZY010000039.1, read on the forward strand.
AAGCGCTGCCTGAATATCAGCAGATGCTCAAACGCTTACAAGAAGAGGATCTGCCGCGCCATGAAGTACGTTTTAAAGAGATGCTTAATCGCGATACCATACGCTCAATGGTACTGTTTCGCAGCCATTTAGATAAGCAGGAAGAGGAGATTGATGCGCGTATCCGTCTGATTAACCAGTCATTACATACGCTTGATTATCAGGTTGGCACCTATATTGAGATTGACAGTGTCGCCTCCTCCGATCTAGAGATCCGGGAATTTAAACAACGCTTAAAACATTGTGCCGAGTTGACCACAGAAGATAATTTATACTCGGAGCAGAAATTTGAGCAGGTCAAAGATCTGATTGAACAGATGCGCAATCAGCCCAAATGGACAGAAAAGGTGGTTGATGTCCGCTACTGGCATCTGTTTAATGTGATTGAGCGTTACCGCGAGGATAACAGCGAAAAAGAGTGTTATTCCGATTCGGGCGGTAAATCCGGCGGTCAAAAAGAGAAATTAGCATACTCCATTCTAGCCGCTGCTATTATGCTGCAGTATGGCTTAGTCGCTAAGGAAGCTGGTAAGGGGAAGCGCCATTTTAATCTGGTTGTGATTGATGAGGCTTTTGCTCGCGGCTCAAAAGACAGTACGCGTTTTGGTTTAGAGCTATTTAAAAAATTGGGGCTGCAACTCCTACTGGTGACACCGTTGCAAAAACTCGATGTTATCGAGCATTATGTGAAACATGTGCACTTTGTGGATCAGCAAAACAATCGTTCCCTGTTACTCAATATGAGCATCGAGCAATACAGAGAAAGTCTGGCACAGCATAAGAAGCTGCAGCGTTATCAGGCAATGGTCGAACAGGTAGAATCAAAATGAGTGAATATCAGTATTATGAATTTCGTAATTTAAGCGGCAGCTTAACCCGTAAACAGCAGCAATGTTTAAGGGGGATTTCCAGTCGCGCCTCTATCAGTGCAGCACACTTTAGCAATGAATATCATTTTGGTGATTTACAGGCTGATGCAAGTGATTTAATGGCTGATTTTTTTGATCTCGGTTTATATATGGCCAACTGGGGAAGTGCCGAGCTGTATATTAAAATGCCACGGCAGTTATTAGATGAACAACTTCTACAGGCATTTCAAATCAATGGTATTTTTGAATATAAGCATTTAGGTGAGAATTGGCTGCTACATTTTGCGCTGTCTGAAACTGAAGATTACCTGCTTATAGAAGGAAAGTGTGAATCCTGGATGGGAAAGCTGCAGGCGCTGCGCGATGAGTTATATCGGGGTGATTATCGTTGTTTATATATTATCTGGCTGTGCGCTTTTTATTATGATTGCGAGGAGGTTGATAAGCTACCGCAATTAAACGCGGCTTTAAGCGGTTTTAGTGAGGCTCAGCAGGCATTTGCTGAGTTTTTACATCTTGATTCAACTTGGCTAACGGCCTTGAATCAGCTCCTTCCGTCGCAGAAAGAAAGTAAAAAGCTTGATGATAACGAGTCAAAAAAACAGTGGTTAAGCGGCTTAACCGAGCAGCAGATACAGTCAACCTTGCTGCAGTTACTTAATGACAATGCGCAGATTTGCCAAGAGCAATTGTTGCGCGCTTATCAGTCAGATCAACAGTGTAATAAAAGCCATATTATTGGAGAGATAGATCCGATTGTACTGCAGAAGTGCCATCAACAGATTTTGCAACAAGCACAGCAGCAGCAGGAAGAGATCCGTCAGCAGCAACAAAAGAAAAGGCAGGTTTTACGCGCTCATTATCTGAAAGGTGTTTATCAGGAAAAGGAAAAATTTTGGCAAGCAGCTCAAGATGACGTGGAGAAAGCAGGCAGCCGGGCGTATGATAATGCCGCGCAAAAGCTTTTCGACTTATCGCAAGCCTATCAGTTAAATCAGGCCGCAGATGAGTTTCAGTTACATCTAACTCAGTTTATGCAGCCCTATCTTAGAAAAAGGGCCTTTATTAAAGGCTTGCGCACACTTGGGCTCAGTTTCACATGTTAGAAAGCAAGGCGATCAAGGCGAAGCTTCAAAAACAGTGGCAGCAGTTTAAATTCCATCAGGCTTACCTTAATAATGAGCAGATATTTCCCTACCAGATAAAGCTGCCCCGGCAAAGTGATCAACGGTTGCTGCATAACTTTACACAGGTGCAGCAATGGGTTTTAGATTTAGAGCAGGGCTATGCGCGGGTATCAGGTGTCACTTTGATAAAACAGGAGATATCCTATAGCAAGATGGGCCGGCAACGTATGCCGGTTGCGCTTGAGTTTAGTGATCTAGCTTCTTTGGCAAAATATTTAGGACAGTGGCAGGCCTGGCAACAATTTGAGCATGCTGCAGAGAAAATAATCACCGCTTTGCCGGAGTTGCTGGAGTGGTTACGGAAAAATCCTGCGCAAGTGCAGAAGTATCTTGGTGTATGGCGAGAGTTGATTGCTGTTTGTCAATTCTTTAAAACAACGGCCAGACCTGATTGTTATATTCGCGAATTAGCTATTCCCGGTGTGGACAGCAAATTTATTGAAGCGCATAAAGCGATATTGAAGATATTATTGGATCAGTTGTTAGCGGTTGAAGCGATAGCCTCCCAGTACACAAAACTCAGCGAGCACGGCTTTGAAAAACGCTTTGGTCTTAAATATGAGCAGCCTCTGTTACGATTTCGATTATTAGATCCCGTACTACAGGCCGAATTGGGCGGACTATCGGATCTGTCTATTCCGATTGCTCAGTTTGCCAAACTTGATCTGCTGCTCGACAGGGTTTTTATCACCGAAAATAAAGTCAACGGCTTAGCTTTTCCGGAAATCAAAAATTCTATCGTTATTTTTGGTTTGGGTTACGGTGTGCAGTGTTTAAAACAGATCAAATGGTTAAGTGAGTGTCACATTCATTATTGGGGGGATATTGATACCCATGGCTTTGCCATTTTATCGCAACTGCGCGGATATTTTCCAAAGGTTGTGTCGATGTTAATGGATCAGCAAACGCTAATAAATTGCAGGAAGCTATGGGGGGAAGAAGCAGAAAATAAAGCCCATACCTGTCATCAGTTAGCGCATTTGACCGAGGCTGAGCAGTTGTTATATCAACGTTTGAAAAACGCCTATTGGCAACCTGGCTTGAGGCTTGAACAGGAGCGGATCCCTTTCTCTCTACTCGAAGAAAAACTGCACAGTTTAATGTGAGATTTTATGAACAACTCCCACTAAACTAACTCGCTTATGCTCGTTAGATCTAGGCACAATGGTATAGAAAGTCTGCCGCACTCCTTCTATAAGTGAGCTACTATTAAAGCATAATGTTTTCTATACATAATGCTTTCTATAGGAGGGGTAATAATGAAAAAATTACCTATCTTTTGGCTGTTCATTTCTACCTTGCTTGCTTTTAGCGTAAGCGCCAAAGAAGTCTGGGTTATTCCCGTGCAGGGGGCGATTGGCCCTGCTACCTCCGATTACCTTGAGCGTGAGCTACTGCTGGCACAGCAGCAGGAAGTTGCTCTGGTAATACTTAAAATGGATACCCCGGGCGGATTAGATACCGCTATGCGCAGTATTATCCAAAATATTACCTCTTCTGATATCCCGGTTGCCACCTGGGTTGGCCCCAGCGGCGCAAGGGCGGCTAGTGCCGGCACTTATATCTTATTGGCAAGTCATATTGCGGCCATGGCCAATGCAACCAACCTCGGCGCTGCAACTCCTGTCGCGATCGGCATTTCCGGCAGCACAGATAAACCTTCGGGAGAAGAAAACTTACCGGCAAAGCAAGATCAGCCTAACAACTCCGAGCAGGTCAAAGCCAATACCACCCTGGAGAAAAAAGCGATTAATGATGCCAGTGCCTATATTAAGGGGCTGGCTAAACTGCACGGGCGCAATGAGCAATGGGCAGAGAAAGCAGTCCGGGAGGCGGCAAGTCTCGATGCTCAAACCGCATTGGCTGAGAATGTGATTGATTTTATTGCCGATGATCTCGAACAATTAATAACATTGGCAAATGGCCGAACTATTTTATTGGCTGGTGAGCAATTTGAGCTTGCGCTGCAGGATAGCAATCTGATTGAACGCACTCCCGATTGGCGCTATACCTTTTTAGCGACTATTACCAACCCTAATGTCGCTTACATTTTAATGCTGATCGGTATCTATGGATTATTATTGGAGTTTTATAATCCCGGGGTAGGTCTGCCCGGGGTTCTGGGGGGGATCTGTTTATTACTGGCGATGTATGCACTGCAGATGCTACCGGTAAATTATGCTGGACTGGGCCTGATTTTACTGGGGCTGATTTTACTGATCGCTGAAGCTTTCAGTCCAAGTTTTGGTGTATTGGGTTTAGGCGGGGTTATCGCATTTATTTTAGGCTCCATTTTCCTCTTAGACAGTGAGTTACCTGAATTTCAAATCGCAAAACCGTTGATTATTGCTGTTTCTGTGGTAACGGCTGCCTTTATTTTATCGATGATTACCTTGTTATTAAAAGTAAGGCGCAAACAAGTTACTACGGGGGTCCATGTTCTGGTGGGACAATTGGCTACCGTACAAGATGATTTTGATACTGGTCTGGGCTGGGTTGAGGTTGCCGGTGAGGTTTGGCAGGCATCGAGCCAGGATAATCCGCGTGCAGGGCAGCAGGTACGTATCAAAGAAGTAAAGGGTTTGAATTTAGTGGTTTCTGTCAGCAAGTAATAACACAACCGTTATTATGCTTGTTCCTATTGGTAAGGAGAAAGAACATGATGATTTATAGTTTAACCGGTGGTTTTATTGCCATCTTAGTAGCCGCATTACTCTTCAGTATGTTCAAGGTGTTACGTGAATATGAGCGTGGGGTAGTTTTTTTCCTTGGGCGTTTTCAAATAGTCAAAGGACCGGGGCTGGTTATTTTAATTCCGGTTATTCAGCAGATGGTGCGGGTTGATTTACGTACCATTGTTTTAGATGTACCAACTCAAGACTTAATAACACGTGATAATGTATCGGTTAAAGTAAATGCGGTTGTGTATTTCAGAGTCGTTGATCCGCAGATGGCGATTAATAATGTTGAAAGTTATCTGGAGGCAACCAGTCAGCTCTCGCAGACAACGCTGCGTTCAGTATTAGGGCAGCATGAGCTTGATGAGTTATTGTCCGAGCGGGATCGTTTAAATAAAGATATTCAAGTTATTTTAGATAAACAAACGGACAATTGGGGGATAAAAATATCTGCAGTTGAAGTTAAACATGTGGATCTTGATGACAGCATGATCCGTGCCTTAGCAAAACAGGCTGAGGCTGAGCGTGTCAGACGTGCCAAAGTTATCCATGCAACGGGGGAGCTGGAAGCTTCGGAAAAATTACAGCAGGCTGCCTTAGTGTTAGGTAAAGCACCTAATGCCGTGCAGTTAAGGTATATGCAGACCTTAACCGAAGTTGCGAATGACAGAACTTCTGTCATTATTTTCCCGATGCCGATGGATTTACTGGATAATCTGAAAGATATAATGAAACAAAAAACGGATAGCTAATGTAAGCGGGGCAGGCGGATAACCCCACTTCCTGACAGCTATTTCGCTAATTGTGTGACGGGAGTTTATGACTTTACTTTTTGTATATCTCTTTATCGCCATTGGCATATCGTTTTTATGCTCGATTTTAGAAGCGGTTTTATTATCAATCACACCTGCTTTTGTCGCACAGGCAAAGGAAAAAAATAAAAATGTGGGGGTAGTGTTAGAAAATATCAGGGCAAAACTTGATCAGTCTATTTCCAGCATTCTGATTTTGAATACCTTTGCTCACACTATGGGCGCCGCCGGTGTCGGCGCGCAAGCGGTCCGGGTTTATGGTGAGCAATGGGAAACCTTAATTGCAGTGTTACTGACACTGGCTATTTTATATGTTTCCGAAATTATTCCAAAAACGCTGGGTGTGACTTTCTGGCGTCAACTCGCTGTTCCTGCTGCTTATATTATCCGTTTTCTGGTCAAAATCATTTTTCCTTTAGTGTGGTTATCGACGCGGATAACCCGTGTATTCAGAAGGAAGGATGATATAAGCAGCAGTCGCGAAGAGGTGCTGGCATTTGCCGCGCTGAGTTATCAGGAAGGGGCGATAGCAACACAGGAAAATGTGTTACTGGAAAACATTTTTAAATTACGCGATGCCAAAGTGAAAGATATTTTAACCCCTCGTACCATGATGCATGCTCTGCCCGATACCACAACCGTCGCTCAGGCGTTACACTTTGAGCAGACGGCTATATTTACCCGGATTCCCGTTTACAGTGAGACCATTGATAATATAACAGGGATTGTAATTAAGGGGCAGCTCTATGAAAATGAACGTAACGGTCAGGGTGAAGCTCAGCTGAAAGAAATTCAGACTGATATTTATCGCATCTCCAGTGAATTTCCAGTTTTAAACCTCTTTGATGTTTTTATTAAACGCCATGAACATCTCTTTGTGGTAGAAGATAAATACGGGCAGACAGCTGGTGTTGTGACTCTGGAAGATGCTGTAGAAACCCTGCTGGGACGTGAAATTATCGATGAGAGTGATAAAGTGGCTGATCTGCAGGAACTGGCAAAAGAAAAATACCGGAATAGTTTACGCAACAAATCGGAATGATAAAAACACTTCCAGCTGTTTTTCCGCAAATATCGAGAATATAATTACAAATGGTCCCCGAGCACACCATACGTTTTCTATCCTGAGAGCATAACGCCGTGAACCTCAAGCAATAAAAATAATGACAGACTTTCTTCGGAACTGAGCCTTCAGGCTCGGCTGCTATTGTTGCTGCCCGCCTGAAGGCGGGCTTCCGGTAGGATTAGTCGTACAGTGCAAAACAGATGGTGCGCAGGCGCACCCTAAGATCAACATTTCATTATGCACAATTTTTATAATGTAGGGTGTGCTTGCGCACCGTGTATTAACAGTCATTCCGCGTTGTTTTGGCGGGATTCCTGTGAGATTAATAGAGTAGATTTACGCCACCGGGAACATCGAACAGCAAAGGTAATTACAGATGCTGGACAAGCACATCTTAGATGGTGGTAAATGTATGCTTTGCGCCAAAGTTGTCATATTAGACACAATAGCAGGAGGGTTTTTGCACCAAACGTAAGCATTTTTTGCTTTTTTGCACTGTGTCTGGGATTTTTTTATTTTTTGGAATGTTAAATGGTCAAGTTAAGCGAATTGCTGATTAAAATAGCCCATTTTTACTCATTATTATTTTTCAGACATAAAAAATGATATTTGAATTTTAACCGAGTATTATACTTTTTTTTTTGTAAAATCAGATTATTGTTCTGCGGGGTGTTAGGTCTGCTGTTTGCATTATAGATAATTTAAAAGCACTCGACCTTTAATAAAACATTTTTTTGTGATTGGCCTGTTATTTGCTTGTATCTATAAAATTAATTTTTCAATTTAAATAACGGGGTAACAGAGATGGAGTTTATTACTGAATTTATTGGTCAGATAAACGGGATAGTATGGGGCCTGCCCATGCTGGTGCTTATTTTAGGTGTGGGAATATTTTTAACTATCGGTTTGAAGTTTATGCCGATCTTAAACGTCGGTGCGGCTTTTAAACTGATGTGGAGTGGACGTGAATCAAGCGGCAAAGGCGAGATCACTCCCTTTCAGGCGTTAATGACAGCGATGTCAGCAACCGTAGGAACGGGGAATATTGCCGGTGTCGCTACTGCGGTGTTTATTGGTGGCCCGGGGGCACTTTTCTGGATGTGGTTAACGGCCTTGCTCGGTATGGCAACCAAATTTGCCGAGGCTGTCTTAGCGGTTCATTACCGTGAGAAGGATCAAAAAGGCAGTTATGTCGGTGGGCCGATGTATTATATCAAAAACGGTATGGGGCAGAAATGGGCCTGGTTAGGCACTCTGTTTGCCGTGTTTGGTGCCGTTGCCTGCTTTGGTATCGGTAATGCGGTTCAGTCAAATTCTATCGCACAAGTATTAGAGTCTAATTTCTCCTATTCACCTCTTGTTGTCGGTTTAATTGTGATGGTACTCGCCGGCGGGGTTATTCTTGGCGGGCTAAAACGCGTAGGAAAATTCGCTGGTGCACTGGTTCCTGTGATGGCGCTTGCTTATATTATTTCCGGTGTGATTATTTTGTTGATGCATGTCAGCGAAATTATTCCGGCAATCGCGACTATTATTGAACATGCCTTTACCCCTGCTTCTGCCCAGGGCGGATTTGCCGGTGCAACGGTATGGATGGCGATTCGTTTCGGTGTTGCCCGTGGTGTGTTTTCAAATGAAGCGGGTTTGGGTTCAGCGCCTATCGCTCACGCCAGTGCGCAGACCAATGATCCGGTTCGTCAGGGTCTGGTAGCTATGCTGGGTACTTTCCTTGATACATTAATTATCTGTACCATTACTGGTTTGGTTATTATTATTTCAGGCGCCTGGACAGAAGGACAGTCGGGTGCTGCGTTAACATCTGCTGCATTTAATCTGGCGCTGCCGGGTTGGGGCGGATACTTAGTGGCAATCAGTTTGGCTGTCTTTGCTTTTACGACTATTGTTGGCTGGTCAGTTTATGGGGAGCGTTGTGCTGAATATCTTTTCGGCTCTAAAGCTGTGCTTCCTTTCCGCCTGATTTTTATTCTTGCTTTGCCAGTTGGTGCGGTGATGGAACTTGATTTCGTATGGCTGCTTGGTGATACCTTAAATGCAATGATGGCAATACCTAACTTAATTGCATTAGCGGTATTAAGCCCGGTTGTATTTGCCTTAACCAAAAAGTACTTTAACGATGAAACCCCTGTGTTAACTGAAAGTGCTGCGTAATAGTAGCTGAGTCTGCCTCTGATTGAGGTACCTTCAGGTTATATCTCGTAATAAATAAAAAAGTCCGCATTTGAACCATTAAATGCGGACTTTTTTATCGCTGATGAGCAATACATCAGCTTTCCTGCCTGCTTGTCATTTTTCGGCTTATACTTCTTATACGCTGCTACTCAAGCTTGAAGCGCAACTTTTAACTTCAATACCTGCATCTCCATGATAATTAACTTCAACTCTGGATAGTGGGCATTATAATGGATGAAGTTCTCTTTTTTGACTCTGGTAGGGCTCAATGCCGGAATTTTCGTTCCTTTCAAGGCAAGGTTGTGAAGTAATAGCCGGCTATTACAAGCAAACTTAACGCAGAAAGGGGCGAAAGAGCGGTGTTGAGGGATGTCGCTTATCCAGAGTTGAGGTTAATTATGCAAGGAAAGACAATGCCCGCTGCATCTTCACCTTTTGCAATCAACAATATTCGCCTGTTTATCGCTTTTCGTATTTTTTTTAATGCCCGTTTTTATTACCCGGTTTTCACCATTCTCTTTCTCGATTACGGCCTGAGTATCGAGCAGTTTGCCCTTTTAAATAGCGTATGGGCAATTACTATTGTCTGCGCAGAAGTACCTTCCGGCGCCCTGGCCGATATTTTAGGGAGGAAACATCTGCTTGTCGCTACCTCCCTGCTTATGATGGCGGAAATTGCCCTTTTGGCCTTTGTTCCTCTGGGAAACGTTGAAATTATTTTCTGGGCATTTCTTTTAAACCGTATTTTAAGCGGGCTTGCGGAGGCTATGGCCAGCGGAGCAGATGAGGCGATCGCCTATGATGCACTGGTCGATGAAGGGCGCGCTGAAGACTGGCCTAAAGTACTCAGCCTGCAGATGCGCTTGCAGTCTATTGCCTTTGTCATAAACATGACAGTAGGGGCACTTATTTATGATCCCGGTTTTGTTAACAAACTGCTCAGCTGGTGCGGTTTTGCGGAGACGGTAGATCAGCAGATAACCATGAGATTTCCGATTTATCTGACCCTTGTTTTAGCTGTTCTGGCCAGCATCAGTGCGCTGCGAATGCAGGAGAAGAAAAAAGATGATCACAATGATAAAGGCTTTAATGCTCTTGCCGCACTCAGGATCACTTTGGATGCCGGTAAATGGATCGCCCGGACACCCTTTGCCCTTGCGATTATACTGTTTGCTATGTGTTACGACCATATTCTCAGGATGATCGTCACCATGACCAGCCAGTATTTTCGCTTGATACAACTTCCGGAGGCAAGCTTTGGTCTTATTGGTTCTGCTTTTGCGTTGATCGGACTGTTTGCCCCTAAAATTGCTGAACAGATGGCGCTGAAAAATTCCCCGACAATCAATATGTATTGGTTGTCGGGCATCATAATCCTGACTCTTTTCGGCCTGACCGGCTTCTTCCCCATCTGGGGCCTGCTGCCGATGGGGGGAATATTTATAACCATGACGCTGGTCTCTTTTTTTACCAGCCACTATCTCAATCGAATTACCGCCTCCTACCAACGTGCGACAGTGCTGAGTTTCAAAGGTATGGCTTTTAATCTTGCCTATGGTTTGATTGGTTTTTACTTTGCTTTATTACTCACTTATCAGCGCGGCATGGTGACAACTGAGCATCCTGATTTATCGCAACCGGCAATAGAAGGGCTCACCTTTCAGGCTGCTATCGGCTGGTTTCCCTGGTATGCCATCGCCTGCCTCGTTGTAGCTATTATCTACTGCGGATACCGACTAAGGGGCAGTGATCAGCACAAACGCAAGGATCACTTGACTGAGAAGTAATCTCTGCTCGGATGAGTTATTTTTTTTCATATCGCTACACGAGCAATATTGTGGATCAAAAATGGTGCGCGGAGCACACCCGATCTTTTAAGCTGCATCATGTTCACCTTTAGCTGTGATGGAATGCACCTTACCTTTTGCTATAAGAGCGTAGGGTGTGCCTGCGCACCATTTACTGCAAATACGAACAATAATAACACTTTACGTTGCTTATAACGCATTTTTGGGGGCCGGGACTTTAGTCCTGCAGAGCTTAGAGCTTAGGGCGCCCTTGCGTACCAATTATAAATAACCTTCCTGATCACCGTTAGCTGCGGATGGAATGCACCTTACCTTTTGCTATAAGAGCGTAGGGTGTGCTTGCGCACCATTTACTGCAAATACGAACAATAATCACACCCTACGTTGTTTATAACGCATTTTTAGGGGCCGGGACTTCAGTCCTGCAGAATTTAGAAAAATTAACCAACAGGACTAAAGTCCCGGCCCCAATATTACTCCTGCAGAATTTAAACCAACAGGACTATAAAGCGCATACAAAAAAGCCCGTACTTAATAGTTAAGTACGGGCTTGTTAATAACGTTATAAACGTTGCTTACTTGCTATGACGCTCTTGTAATTTAGCGGCGATATCTGCAAGCTGCAGACCTTCATTTTGTAATAAAACGGTCAGGTGATATAACAGGTCCGCACTTTCACAGGTCAGTTCATCCATATCCTGTGCCATGGCTGCTAACGCTACCTCAACACCTTCTTCACCGACTTTTTGTGAAATACGTTTAGTCCCGCGTGCGTATAAACTTGCGGTGTAACTGCTTTGTGGATCCGCGCCTTTACGGTCGGCAATCACTTTTTCTAAATCGCCAATAAAGGTTAAAGCCGGTTGCAATTCCCCTTTAAAACAGCTTTCCGTGCCAAGATGACAGGTAGGACCGATCGGCTCAACAATAGCAAGCAGTGTATCATTATCGCAGTCAGTGCTGATTTCAAGTACATTGAGAAAGTTGCCTGACTCTTCACCCTTGCACCATAAACGTTGTTTGGTGCGGCTGAAGAAAGTCATTTTTCCGCTTTCCAATGTGGCAGCCAGTGATTCCTGGTTAACATAACCCAGCATTAAAACTTTGCCGGAAGTGCGGTTCTGTACAATAACAGGCATCAGATTATCAACTTTTTCCCAATCCAGTGCGTTAAGTTGTTCTTCGTTCATTAATGGTTTGCTCATATTCGAATCTCTACCTGTTCTTTCTTAAGGAAAGCTTTTAACTCGCCTATATTGATAATCTGTTTGTGAAATACGCTTGCCGCCAGTGCGCCGTCAACGTCAGCCTGATTGAAGACATCGGCAAAATGCTGCATCTCACCTGCACCACCAGATGCAATTAAGGGGACATGACAAACTGCACGGGCCTGACTGAGTTGGTCGATATCGTAACCGCCACGCACGCCGTCCTGATTCATGACATTCAGTACTATCTCACCTGCACCGCGTGACTGTACCTCTTTGATCCAGTCAAAGGTGTTCCATTCAGTCGTTACCGTTGCATGCTCACTGCCGGTAAACTGTTTGACATGGTATTCTCCGGTTTTTTCATCAAAGTAGCTGTCAATACCGATCACGATACACTGCACGCCGAACTTCTCTGAAAGGCGGTTAATTAAACCTGGATCGGCAAGGGCAGGGCTGTTAATGGACACTTTGTCTGCACCAAACTCTAAAATGCGCTGCGCATCTTCTTCTGTTTTAATGCCGCCGGCAACGCAGAAAGGAATATCGATCACTTCAGCAACACGGCTTACCCAGCTTTTATCAACCACGCGGGAGTCGGAACTTGCGGTAATATCGTAGAAAACCAGTTCATCCGCGCCTTCTTCCGCGTAGCGTTTAGCTAAAGGAACAATATCGCCGATGATTTCGTGATTGCGGAACTGTACGCCCTTTACAACCTGACCGTCTTTAACATCAAGACAAGGAATTATGCGTTTTGCCAGCATGCGATAGCCTCCTTAACAGTGAACTTTCCTTCCAGCAGCGCGCGGCCGACAATCATACCCGACGCGCCGGAGCGGGCTACGGCTGCGATATCATCTAATGAGCCGATACCGCCTGATGCCTGCCATGCTACCTGCGGGTAGGCCGCTGCCATCTCTTTATAAAGATCCACGTTGGAACCGGTTAAGGTGCCGTCTTTAGAGATATCGGTACACAGCACATGTTTAAGGCCAACTGCCAGATAAATGTCCAGTAATGATTCGATGGTTTGACCGCTATCTTCCTGCCAACCTGAAACGGCAACAATTTTATTACCGTCGGCATCAATATTGATATCCAGTGCTAAAACGATATGTTCAGCACCATATTTTTCCATCCAACCGGCAACCATCGCCGGCTCTTTAACGGCCGTTGATCCGATAACCACACGCTGTGCGCCGGCATCTAACAGGTCCTTGACATCCTGCTCGGTGCGTACGCCACCACCAATTTGGATTTTGGCAGGGGTATTGGCAATCAGGTTGGCAATCACACTCAACTGGCGTTTAGTAACATCTTTTGCGCCATCCAGATCAACCAGGTGCAACCAGTCGGCACCCTGTTGATTGTAAATAGTAAACTGGCTTTGCGGATCATCACTATAAACGGTTTTTTGTGCGTAATCGCCCTGATATAAACGGACAACTTTGCCATCGATAAGATCGAGTGCTGGGATAATCATATTAAAGCTCCAGGAAATTTTTAATCAGTTGCGCACCGGCTTTACCCGAGCGTTCCGGGTGGAATTGCACCCCGTAGAAATTGTCTTTATTGACCGCGGCGGTAAAAGGTTTGCCATAATCACAGCTGGCAATGGTATTTTCCGTTACCGGCAGGGCATAGCTGTGTACGAAATAGAAGTAACTGCCTGCGGGGATGTCTTTAAATAACGGCTGATCGGCCTTAGGGGTTACCTGATTCCAACCCATATGCGGAGAGCGTAATGGCGCAACATCCATTTTTTCGATATGGCCTTTAACAATACCCAGAGTTTCAATTACAGGCTGATCGCCAAAACCTTCTTCTGAGGCGTCGGCAAGCATCTGCATACCTAAACAGATCCCCAGCACGGGTTGCTTTAACGCTTTAATCTGAGCCACTAAATCACGCTCAATTAAATTAGCCATGGCTTCTTTCGCTGTCCCTACACCGGGCAGAAACAGCTTGTCCGCCTGTTGTAAAATTTGCGGATCTTTACTGACGGTTACACTGTAACCGAGACGTTCAATGGCAAACTTCACCGAGGATAGGTTAGCGCAGCCTGTATCAATAATGACTATGTTCATAAAACCCCTTTGCTTGAAGGTAAGTCTGTACCGACAATTTTAATAGACTGGCGCAGGGTACGGCCAAATGTTTTGAATAAACCTTCAACCATATGGTGAGCATTGCCGTTTTCAACTTCAAGATGCAGGGTGGCGCCTAAGGCCTGTGCTAAAGAATAGAAAAAGTGCTCTACCATTTCTGTTGACATAGTACCGACCAGTTCACGCGGGAATTGTGCTTTAAACTTAAGGTACGGACGACCGGAGAGGTCCAGTGTACAACTTGCTTTGGTTTCATCCATCGGTAATACAAAGCCAAAACGGCCAATACCGCGTTTATCACCCAGCGCGGTTTTTAATGCCTCACCCAATGCCAGCGCGGTATCTTCAACACTATGATGATCATCAATATGCAGATCGCCTTTCACTCGGACGTCCATCTGGAAACCACCATGGGTAGCAATTTGATCCAGCATATGGTCAAAGAATCCCATTCCGGTGTCGATATTATTTTCACCGGTGGTGTCTAAATCAACACGCACCGTAATATCGGTTTCTTTGGTGGTACGGGTAACCGAAGCAATACGTCCTTTACTGGTCAGCTGTTTAACAATTGCCGGCCAGCCTAAGGTTTCTTTATTGTATAAAATGCCGGTCAGACCCATATTTTCAGCCAACTGCACATCAGTAATACGATCGCCAATCACATAGGAATCAGCAAAATCAATACGCCCTGATTTAAGGTATTCGCTGACCATGCCCAAATGCGGTTTACGGCAGCTGCAGTTATCAGCAGGAAAATGCGGACAAAGTAGCGTGGCTTCAAATTTCACACCCTGAGATGCAAATATTTCCATCATTTTGTTCTGTGGAATATCAAAATCCGACTGCGGGTAACTCTCTGTTCCGAGACCGTCCTGGTTGGAAACAATCACTAACACATATCCTGCGTCCTGTAATGTCAGCAGACTCGGGATAACATAGGGTTCAAATTTTAATTTTTCCAGACTATCGACTTGTTTGTCGCTAATTGGTTCATCAATCAACGTACCGTCACGGTCGATGAACAGAAATTTTTGTTTACTCATTATATATTTCCTGCGGCAAGTGTCTTAAGGGTAGTTTCCATTTCAGCTGTTGAGCCGATGGTAATACGAATACAGTTTTCTAATCGCGGTTTATTGGCAAAATCACGCATAATAATACCGTCCCGGGCAAACGCTTTAAACACGGCAGCTGAATCGACAAAGCGTACCAGTAAGTAATTTCCGGTTGCCGGGAACACTTCTTTTACGTTCGGCAGTTGTTGCAGTTGCTGCTGTAATAAAGCGCGGTTGTTATTCAGCGTGCTTACCCGCTCGCGCATAATTTGCAGACCCTGAGGGGATAATGCCTGGGTTGCGATTTGAGCGACCGGCTCAGGAACGGGGTAAGGGGCGATGACTTTAGATAACATGGTGATCACGCTGTCCTGCGCCAGAGTAAAGCCGCAACGGATAGATGCCAGGGCAAAGGCTTTTGATAGAGTACGGGTAATAACAAAGTGCTCAAACCGATCGATTAAATCAACCTGACTCAGCTCCGGACAAAACTCGATATAAGCTTCATCGGCAACGATTAAGGCTTTACCCTGAGTAGCTGTTAATAGTTCAATAAGTTTAGCTTTGTTAAGCATATTCCCGGTAGGGTTATTAGGAGCACATAAAAAAACGATTTTGATATGGTTATCTGGATTGAGAACTGTTTCGGTGACGGCTTGATAATCAACATCAAAGGCATTATCAAGAGCAACTTCGGTGATACCGACACCGCATGTTTCAGCGCTGATTGCGTACATGCCGTAGGTTGGAGGACATATTAAGATATTGTCTAAACCGGGCTCGCAGAAAGTACGGATTAAAATTTCAATACCTTCATCGGCGCCGCGTGATGCCAGTATCTGGCTGTTTTTTAAATTGGCATAATCGGCATAAGCATTGATTAATGCAGGGGGTTGAAATTCCGGATAACGATTGAGTTTGCTTGAATCAAGTTGGTATTCATTACAATCCGGAGATTCATTCGCATTTAACCAGACGTTTCCACTGCCCCCGATACGACGGGCAGAAAGATAAGGTGTTAATGCTTGCACTGTTTCACGGGCAAGGTGGGTAATGCTGCTCATGTATGTTCTTTTCCCTAGCGAATTATTGATAATTTTTGCGGGCAGGTTGCGGGCTGTGTTATTTACAGCAGCACAACCTGCACCGCAAAATCACTGAAAAAGTGATATGTCTTGTGTTTTTATTTACCATTATATGCTTATCTAAATAACTCAGATTCAGTGTAAAAAGTTATTTTTTAACTAGTCTTTTTTAAAAGCTAACATTTTACTGCTTTTGGGGCGCGTTAATTTATCTCAACAAAATAAAAAGATGCAGGCTAAAGCCCGCGCCCCCGGTGCTTCAAGTAACAGACAATAATTTATCTACAAACTTGTTATTGCCTGAGCCAACTGCATAAGCATGTACTATTCTTTATTACTATTCAGC
The DNA here is from genome assembly GCF_041586535.1 of Psychromonas sp. Lineage (GTDB taxonomy): Bacteria > Pseudomonadota > Gammaproteobacteria > Enterobacterales > Psychromonadaceae > Psychromonas. The sequence continues at coordinate 22,799 of NZ_JBFGZY010000039.1, forward strand.
TTATCCACCCGGATAGTCACCGCGCGTTTATGGGCGGTTAAACCCTCTGCGTCCGCCAGACAGGTAACCGTCGGCGCTAAATTAAGCAGACCGTCACGGGTTAATTCCTGCACCGTGTAACGTTTCACAAAATCAGCCAGGCCTAAGCTGGAATAGGTACGGGTATAACCGTAAGTCGGTAATACGTGGTTGGTGCCACTTGCGTAATCACCCACGGATTCCGGTGTCCAGGCGCCTAAGAAAATAGAACCGGCATTTTTCAGTTCAGGTTGTAAAGCACGCGGATCCTCGGTCTGCACAATTAAGTGCTCAGGCGCGTAACGGTTGGAAATTTCACAGGCCTGTTTTATATCTTCACATATAATACTAACACTGTGCTGCAGGGCTTTTTCAGCGATTTCACGGCGCGTTAACAGGGTTAACTGCTGCTTAATCTCAATGGCTGTTTGTTCGGCAACCTGTACACTTGGCGTCACTAAAATAGATTGTGAATCATGACCATGCTCAGCCTGTGACAACAGATCCGCCGCGATAAAGGCCGGATCAGCCTGTTCATCGGCAATCACCAGTACTTCTGACGGGCCGGCCGGCATATCGATGGCTGCACCGGCGAAATCATTACTCACCTGACGTTTTGCCTCGGTCACAAATGAATTACCCGGGCCGAAGATTTTATCAACAGCTGCGATGGTTTGTGTGCCGTAAGCAAGAGCAGCAACAGCCTGTGCACCGCCGACGGTATAGATTTCATTTACACCGCACAGTGATGCCGCATATAAAATTTCATCGGCAATAGGTGGTGGCGAGCATAATACCAGGCGGCTGCAGCCGGCAATTTGAGCAGGCGCTGCGGTCATAATAACCGTTGAAGGCAGCGGGGCACTGCCGCCGGGAATATATAATCCGACCGATTCAATTGCCTGAGTGTGCATTTCACAAACCACACCGGGCATGGTTTCAACCCGGATCACACCCTGCTTTTGCGCCTGATGAAATTTAACCACCTGCTCATAAGCGGTGTGAATTGCGCTTTTAATTTCATCACCCAGGCGTGCCGAAGCCTGCTCTATCTGCACAGCGCTGATGCTAAAGTCATCGCCCTCTAATTTATCAAAACGTTTAGTGTAATCTAACAGGGCAGTGTCGCCTTGTTTGCGGATAGCAGAAATGATTTTAGAGACTGTCGATGTCAGCTCTGAAGAATCCGCCATTGCCGGACGAGCAAGTAATGCCGCTTGCTGCTCATTTGATAAACCTGACCAGTTAACTGTCTTCATTCCTGTCTGCATAGTTACTCCATCATTTTTTCAATTGGTAGTACGAGGATAGAACTTGCACCTAATGCTTTAAGTTGTTCCATTGTTTCCCAGAACAAGTTTTCTTTACTGACCACATGCAAAGCGACGTGGTCACTGTTGCCCGCCAGTTGCATCACGGTTGGCTGCTCTGAACCCGGTAACAGTGATTTGATTGCTTCTAAGTTGGCTGTCGGTGCATGTAACATGATGTATTTGCACTCTTTAGCCGACTGCACACCATCAATACGAGTTAAAATGCGATCTACTAACGCCTGTTTCTGTTGACTTAATGGCTCGGCACGCTGGATCAAAACAGCCGTTGAACGGTAGATAACTTCAACCTCTTTCAGGCCGTTCGCTTCCAGTGTCGCACCCGTTGAAACAAGATCACAAATCGCATCAGCAAGACCTGCACGAGGGGCGACTTCAACAGATCCGGTTAACATACATGATGTGTAAGGTACGTTAGCTTCTTCCATAAAACGTTTAAGAATATGGATGTAAGTCGTGGCGATACGCAGGTTGGCAAGGGATTGAACGCCCTGGTAATCAAAATCGTTGTCAACAGCAATAGAAAAACGGCAGCCGCCAAAAGCTAACTCTTTAACTACTTTGTGCGCTGTCGGCTCTTTAGCCACAGAACGCAGCATGCTTTCTTCTTCAAGTACATTCTGACCGACAAAACCAAGGTCAACCACGCCATCCATCACTAGCCCCGGAATATCGTCATCGCGCACACGCAGAATATCAATATCCATATTTTCGCTATGGGCAATCAGGCGTTGAGTATTTAAGTTTACTTTGACACCGCAGGCTTTTAATAATTTAACCGTATCATCACTTAAACGGCCTTTTTTCTGTATTGCAATTCTTAAACGCTTCTCTGGCATTATTATTTTCCTTGTCTTAAAAACTAAAAAACCCTCGGGAGGTTGACCTTCCGGGGGTTGATTTTGTTAGTAACCTCTGGAAGAACGCAAAAACTCTCCCAAGAATAAAATCCTGAAAGATTAGGTGATATGGTGGTGGTGTTGCGCTTTCAGGATTACTTGTTTCATGGTTATCTAATTCTCGATTTATTAAGTGGGTATAGACTAACAATCTAGCTATTAAAAGTGAACTGTTTTTTCAGTTTATTGAGCATAAAGTTGGCATAGTTATGCACTTTTACTGATTAACTTCAGTGGTTTCTTCAATTTGCGCTGCATCACTCTGTGCTAAAGCTTCTAATCTGGCGCGTTCCGCTTTAGAAATATATTTAGGTTTGGCGTTAAAATTTTTTTTGGCATTCAAACGTTTCATGCGTTTCTCGAGAATGCTGTTTAACTTTTTCTTGCGGTTCATCTGCTTTCCGTACTTGTCGATAATGTGCGCATTGTAAAGATCCGCCGAAATAAACACAAGTTAAACAAATTAAGCTAAGCGCGAACTTATTAGACACGAAGTTATAAAACTACCTGCCTGAGCGGGACAGTTTGATTTTTTGCGTAATTTGACTTGAAGGTTTTCGGGGCGCGGACTTTAGTCCGCATAAAATGTAACAAATTAAATACAATGCGGACTAAAGTCCGCGCCCCGAAAACCTTCAAGTCAAATTACGCAAAAAATCAAACTGTCCCGCTCAGGCAGGTAGGTTTATAACTTCGTGTCTAATAAGTTCGCGCTTAGCTTA
>NZ_JBFGZY010000040.1:0-25332 GCF_041586535.1 Psychromonas sp.
AAGTTTAATCACTTTGAATTCAATATCTTTGTTTTCAAGGTGAGCAGTGTCACGTACCGGACGTACGTCAACTAATGATCCTGGTAGGAAAGCACGGATACCGTTTAATTCAACAGTGAAACCACCTTTAACTTTACCGTTGATAACACCGATAACAGTTTCCTGGTCTTCGTAAGCTTTCTCTAATTGGATCCAAGCTTCATGACGTTTTGCTTTTTCACGAGAAAGTTTAGTTTCACCGAAACCATCTTCCACAGCGTCTAGCGCTACATCACAAACATCGCCAACAGCAACTTCTAGTTGACCGGCAGCATTTTTAAACTCTTCTGCAGGAATTGCAGCTTCAGATTTAAGGCCTGCATCAACGAATACCAAGTTGTTACGGATTCCTACGATTGTACCTTTAACAATCGTACCAGGGCGAGTTTCTACTTGTTGAAGAGATTCTTCAAACAGTTCAGCAAAAGATTCCATCATCTATTTATTCACACTTATTTTATACAACCACTTACAATCCATTAGTAAGGGAGGCTGAAAAAGATTACCACTTCATCCATAAAGCAGTATTTAGTTAATAGTCGGTTATTCAACTACCAAGTTTAGTTTAAGTTTCATCAATTCAAGGACCTGATTGACAACTTCATCAATGGTTAATGAGGTTGAATCGATCACTAAAGCATCTTCTGCGGGTTTTAAAGGCGCAACAGGACGATTTCGATCACGAAAATCTCGTTCTTTGATTTCGCTTAAAATTTGCGCGATGCTAACATTAAAGCCTTTGCTTTGCAACTGATTAAAACGTCGCGCGGCTCGTTCTTCGGCACTGGCATCCAGGAATATTTTAACCGGCGCGTCGGGAAAGACCACGGTGCCCATGTCCCGTCCGTCAGCGATCAAACCGGGTGCCTGATTAAATGCTTTCTGTCTGGCTAATAAAGCATCACGAACAGACTGCAGTGATGCCACCTGCGATGCAGCCTGAGCAACGATTTCTGTTCTTAATTTATCACCTACATTCTCACCGGCTAATAAAGTATCAACCCCGCTACCATTGGACACAAAAGAAACATCCAGGTTTAATGCTAGGTTTGCCAGGCTTTTTTGATCATCCAGACTTACTTTTTCCTGTAGTGCGGCAAAGGCTAAAATGCGATATAAAGCGCCACTATCCAGTAAATGCCAGTGCAGTTTTGCCGCCAGTATATGGCATACCGTGCCCTTTCCAGATCCACTCGGGCCGTCAATAGTAACCAGATTATTGTTAGACACATAAACTCCTAGACTAGTTTTAAAATTATTTTTTACAAAAAGAAAATCATGCTCATAAAGCATGATTTTCAAAACGTTGTATATTGTTAAGGCTGCTCTTCAAAACCAAGAAGACGCTGAATAAAATTGTTAATCTATCTCATCCATAAATTCATCCAGATCCAGGTCGGTTTCTTCCTGCTCTTCACCGGTTTTTTTAAGAAACTGTTCAAGCTCCGGGCTACTGGTATAAAACTTGTAAGCTTCGTACTGAATATAAGCCTCTTTAACAAACAGGTAGGGATCCAGTGACTGCTCAAGCAGCGCTTCCTGATCCATCAGTCCAGCCCGGATCTCCACTGCATCCAGCCCCTCTACCGCCAGGCTTTGCCAGAGGGTCAGATAACTGCTCGGAAAATACAGACCATCAACTATATCGCCGAAAAATTTTCGCGTACTGCGTGGACCGAGCACCGGCAGCATCAGGTAAGGTCCGTTAGGCACCGACCATCTGCCCAGTACATTGCTGAAGCTTTCCCGGCGCCGCTCAATGCCGATTGCAGTCCCGACATCTAGTAATCCGAACATGCCGACGGTTGAGTTAAGAGTAAACCTGGTCAGTGCGTTTAATGAGTCTTTAAAGTCGAGCAGCAGTAAATTATTCACCACAGTGGTTGGCTCTTCCAGATTCAATACAAAATTATTCAGTGCAGTGCGCAGATCATCGGGCATCAGAAAGATATAACTTTTTGTTACCGGCCGGTAGATAAAGGCATCCAGCACGTTGTAGTTAAACTCCCAGGAAAGGCGGTTAAGCGGTTCAATGGGGTCGCTCATCCTATATTCATTTCCGCCATTAGCCGTTTGTGCAAAAGCAGTATTTGTGCAGAACAATAAAACAACCAGCATTTTTTTTAACATAAAGACCTACTCTTTCCCTGAAATAGAAACAAAATTAGTGTGATTTTACTGTAAAAGCTCAGAGACAACTACTTGTACAGGCTCTTTTCCCGGGCCGTTACCTCCTCACCCTGCCCCGGCTATCGTTGAGGCCGTTTATGCAAAAGTAGTCTTGGTGCAGAATAATAAAACAACCAGCCATTCTTTTAACATAAAGACCTGCTCTTTCCCTGAAATAGAAACAAAATTAGAGTGATTTTACTGTAAAAGCTCGGAGACAACTACTTGTATAGGCTCTTTTTCCCCGGCGCTTATCTCGCCGCTCTGCCCCTGCCACTGTCCTGCGCTATTATTGATATTACTCCCGGTTGAAATACGCGCTTTAATAATAAAGTTAGGGTAATTACTTAATTTTACCCCCTCCATCATTGCATTTGCATCCGACAGCTCAACCCTGACAGGAAAGTCTGGCAATGGCATTTTAATTGCGGCAATCGGCATTGGCGGTCCTGCTACAGCCTGCGCATAAACAAATAAAAAACCGTTTTGCGGAATAATGACCTGCTTATCAATGGCGATCTCAACCTGATAAACTTCTCCGACAGGTGCTATTTTCTCTTCCATGGAGTCATCCGGAGTATCAACCTGGCTATCGACATCAGTTGAATTTTTCGCAGCATTTAACTGCTGCTGCGCATAAGCAATACTGTCCCGCAGGGTAGCGGCCTGTTGTGAATCTTGTGCAACCAGTGTCTGCATCTTTTGCCAGCGCTGGATGGCGGTGGCGTAATCCTCTCTTTCAAGCGCCATAAAAGCATACATCGACCATGCTTCGAGATCCTCCGGATAATCCTTCAATACCTTATTTAACAGGGATTCCGCCTGAACTTGAGAGTCCGGATCGCCGCTCTGCATTTTCATCTGAATATAAACAAGGCGGATTTCAATTGATGAAGGATCCAGCTGATAAGCTTTATTAATCGCATCGGAAGCCGCATCGCTATCTCTGAACAGCAAGGCTAAACGGCTGTATAACAGCCAGCCGTCCGGATCATTATCCTGATAGCTCAGTTGAGTACGTAAACCTAACATGATATCACGCAAATCCTGCTCGCTCGGGCGGTTGGCGCGATCATTAAAAAGTCTGTTTTGCAAGTCGGGGTAGCGCTGCAGTACTGATTGCCAGCTATCTACCTGCTGATAAGCACCCACCGACCAATATATTGCATAACTACCGAAAATCACCACAAAAATAGCCGGTAACCATAACATTTTACTGTTTTTATAAACGGCCTTAGGCTGGTTATCACTGATATCATCAAGTAAATTATGCTGTAATTCAGTGAGTAAGGTTTTTTTATCGACAATAATGTCCTGCGCTTCATCAGCTTCAAGTTCCGCTAAGCGCACATCGTATAAGGCACGGTTCAGCTGGTTGCGACGATCACTTTGTCGGTCATTTTTATAGCGGCGGATAAAAGGCAGGGTAAGCAAAGCACAAGCGATGATCACAAGTAAAATACTGGCCAACCAAAACTGTAAAATCATTGCTTATTCCCTTGTTGCGTTTTTTTCCGTGAGTTGTTCTTATTATTAAGAATTTCCTGCAGGCGTTGCGTTTCCTGCGGATCTAAATGGTCATCCTGCTTCTTCTGCCCTTTTACCTGCCTGTATAAAAAATAAAACCCAAACAGAACAAAAAGCAAAGGGCCTAACCATAAAAAAATAGTTGCAGGGGTCATCGGCGGGTCGTAACGTACAAAGTTGCCAAAACGGGCAACCATATAATCGATCACCTCTTGCTCATTTTTACCTTGTTTAACAAGTTGATAGGTTTTGTTACGTAAATCTTTTGCGAGCTCTGCATTGGAGTCGGAAATATTTTGATTCTGGCATTTCGGGCAACGAAGCTGTTTGGTTAATGCATGAAAAGTCCGCTCCTGCTCTGCATTATCAAATTCAAAGGTATCTATCGCAGCAACAGCTAACGGGCTGAAAAAAAACAGCATAAAAAACAGAGGACAGCTGCAGGCAAATATTTTAAAAGGATTATTCCGCACAGAGTGAGATTGAGATAATGACATTAAGCGCATAAGTTACTCCATAGCCGCAAAGACAGCAGATAATTCATCTCGCCAGATCCGAGCATTTAAGTCACCCACATGACGATACTGAATAATACCTTTGCTATCGATAAAAAAGGTTTCAGGGGCGCCGTAAACCCCTAAATCCAAGCCCAGCATACCGTCTTTATCAAACAAACTGATCGCATAAGGATCCTTAAGATCCGTTAGCCATTTAGTGGCTTTAGCACGGTCATCTTTATAATTCATGCCGATAATATAGACCCCCTGCCCGGCCAGTTCATTCAAATATTTATGCTCGGCATAGCAGGTAGGACACCAGGTAGCCCAGACATTAAGCAGCAGCTTCTGCCCTTTGAAAATAGAAGCATCATAGTGTTTTTCAGGGTTATAAATATCCTGCAGGGTAAATTCAGGTACACTTTGCCCTATTAATGCTGAGTCCAGTTTACGCGGATCGCTATACAGGCCTTTAAACAGGAAATAACATCCCGCCAGAAAGATAATTAAGGGAACTGACAGAGTAAGTATTCTTTTACTATTCGCCATGTTAAATAACCTCCGCTGAGGATTGAGAAACTTTTTTCATCCGGTAACGCCGATCGAAAAGCATCAGCATTCCGGCAAATGCCATCAGCACAGGACCAAACCAGATCCAGCGTATAAAAGGTTTGTAATAGATGCGAACCGCCCATGCACCATCCGGCAACACTTCGCCCATGGCGATATACAGATCCCGGGTAATACCGGGATCTATAGCGGCTTCGGTCATCGGCATTCTCTGCACCGTATAGATTCTTTTTTCCGGCTTCATAACGGCAATGGTTTGCTGATCACGTTTAACAGTGAAAACGCCGGCACTGCCGGTATAATTGCTGCCGTTAAGCTGTTCAAGCGCATCAAAGTGAAAATCATAACGCTCAAAGGCAATGCTATCCCCGATCCCTAACTTAACATCACGCTCAATAGAAAAGTTTTGCGTCATGGTAATGCCGATAATCATCAGCGCAAGCCCGGCATGCCCCAGGCACATTGCCCAGTGGCTGCGGCTTAATTTAGTCATCCCGGTCCACAGGGTAAAACGGTGCGTTGAACGCAGGTAGATCTCCACCAGCGTACCAGCGAGTACCCACATACCGAGAAATACGCCCAATAATGCCAGCCAGGTAAAATGTGATGCAAAGGCAAACAGAAAAACAACCGTCGCCACGCAGGTCATAATCAGCAGGGCAACTATCGGTTTAAACAGATCAGTCAAATTCTGACGCTGCCAGCGCACTAAAGAGCCCACGCCTAAAAACAGCGCAAAAGGAACAATCAGCACGGTAAAGATACGGTTAAAGAAGGGTTCGCCGATAGAGATACTGCCTAAGCCAATCTCCTTATGTACAAGGGGTAAAAGCGTACCTAATAACACCACAATCAATGCCGCGATTAACAAAATATTATTAATTAACAGCATAGTTTCACGCGAAATAAAGCTGTAACGCCCGCGGCTCTTCACTTTTGATGCCTGTACCGCGTAGAGTAATAATGAACCGCCAATGACGATAATCAGAAACGCGAGAATAAACAAACCGCGAGCGGGATCACTGGCAAAAGCATGTACAGATACTAATACGCCGGAACGCACCAAAAAGGTACCGAGCAGGCTTAATGAAAATGCACAGATTGCCAGCAGCACCGTCCAGGATTTGAATATGCCACGTTTTTCACTAACCGCTAAAGAATGGATCAAAGCAGTTCCCGCAAGCCAGGGCATAAAAGAAGCATTTTCAACGGGATCCCAGAACCACCATCCTCCCCAGCCAAGCTCGTAATAAGCCCACCAGCTGCCTAACGCGATCCCCAGGGTTAAGAAAATCCACGCTGCCATGGTCCAGGGGCGTGACCATTTAGCCCAGGCGCTGTCCAGACGCCCCTCCATTAATGCTGCAATGGCAAAGGCAAAGGCGACAGAGAAGCCCACATAGCCCATATACAGCATCGGCGGATGGATAATAAGACCGATATCCTGCAGTAGCGGGTTAAGATCCCGGCCATCAACGGGAAAATAAGGCAGAGTGCGTAAGAAAGGGTTTGAGGTAAATATAACAAACAGGTAAAAACCCAATGAGATTAACCCTAACACCGCCAATACCCGCGCAATTGACTCAACAGGTAAACGTTTACTCATTACGGCAACAGCGGCACTCCATAAAGACAATAATAAGACCCATAACAGCAAAGATCCTTCATGCGCCCCCCACACCGCAGACAGGCGATAATACCAGGGCATAGCCGAGTTGGAATTGGTTGCGATATAGGTAACCGTAAAGTCATTAACAAAAAACAGATATGCCAGAATAACAAATGACAACAAAACAAAAACGAACTGTAAAATAGTTAACACCTTTGCCGAGGCAATAGCACTTTGCTGACCGGTGTATACGCCATAGAGCGGATAGACTGTTTGTAATAATGCAAACATACAGGCTATTGCCAGGGCGAACTGACCAATTTCGGGTAACATGAAATGTCCTTAATGGTTATTTTTTATTGGTTTTTAAATGATCCATACCGACCAGCGCATCGGCAACGTCGGGCGGCATATACTCTTCGTCATGTTTGGCTAACACTTCAAAGGCATTAATTTGGGTAGTGTTAATTAACTCCCCCTGCGCTACAATGCCCTGCCCCTCACGGAACAGATCCGGTAAAATCCCATCGAAAAAGACCGTCACAATGCCCCCGCCATTATCCAGTAAATCAAAGCTTACTTTTAAACTTTGCGGATCCCGTTGCACCGTACCGGGCATAACCATCCCGCCAACGCGTAAACGTTGCCCTATTTCAGGTTTGATACCTGTTTCCTTTTTACCCTGAACTATTTCTGTCGGTGTATAAAAAAGATCAATATTCTGCTGCAGGGCAAACAGCACCAGTCCCACCGCAATAGATAACCCCAGCACTAACGAAGAGGTGATTAACAAACGTTTTTTGCGTCTCGGGTTCATAATGTGCCTTCCATATTTTTTGCTTTATTGATACGTTCTTCGCGTTTAATACGTTGTATTACCGCCCGAAATATTTTTTTTCTTTTTGTTAACGTATTAAAAATCAGAATAATAAGAGATAAAAAAGAAATACCGTAAGCCAGCCAGACATAAAAGCCGTAGCCTCCCATGGCAATAAAATCTGCCCATGAATTAAATGCCATGTTAATTATTCTCCGTCGTGTTTAAACTATTCTCAATTAATGCTCTTACCCAGGGGCGGTGGCTTTCACGGGTTAAAATTTCATTTCTAAAGCGCATCAATGTTAATGCACCCAGCAACGCTGCAAAAGCTAAAATCATAAGCAGCAGAGGCCATAACATTTCTGCAGCCATCGACGGTTTGTCAAACTTGCTGATCGTCGCGCCCTGGTGCAAGGTATTCCACCACACAACCGAATAATGAATAATGGGCAAATTAATCACGCCTACCAGGGTTAAAATGGATGCGGCCCGTCCTGCTAATACTTTATCTGAAAAAGCATTATATAAGGCAATAATCCCTAAATACACAAACAATAGGATCAGCTCGGAAGTTAAGCGCGCATCCCACACCCACCAGGCACCCCACATAGGCTTGCCCCACGCGGCGCCGGTAAACAAAGCAATAAAAGTAAAAACAGCCCCAACGGGTGCGGTTGCCGCAACCGTCATTTCTGCCAACCGGATTTGCCATACTAAAGCGATAAATGCGGCAATCGCCATACTGGAATAGGCAGCCATCGCCATCATAGCGGCCGGTACATGGATATAGATGATGCGGAAACTATCCCCCTGCTGATAATCAGCGGGGGCAAACAGCAGGCCCCATACCAGACCCAGGGTAAAGGTAATTATTGTAACAACCACAAACCAGGGCAGCAGTTTACCGGCTAACTGATAACTCCGCTCGGGTTTTGCATAGGGGTGAAGCCATTTCCACATAATTTATCTCTATCTTTGTAAATATATATAACCAGACAAGTTGACCATCTATCTTAAAGTAATTTAAACATATTATCAGCTAACACTGACCCGCAATGCAGCCGCTATTGCAAAAGGTGCCAGGGTAATTGCAGCTATCAACATCGCTCCCAATAAAGCCAGTAATCCGATATAGGATTGCCCGTATGCCGCTGCATCAATCGCCATGGTGGAAAAAATTAAAATGGGAATACAAAGGGGCAGCATAATCAAACTTAGCAGAATCCCCCCTTTTCTTAATCCCACGGTCAGGGCGACACCTATCGCCCCTAATAAACTTAAAATTGGCGTGCCAATCAACAGGGTTAAAAACAGGGCAAAATAGGTATTTATATCAAGCGCCAAAAAAGCAGCCAATAGAGGAGAAACCAGTAATACAGGTAATCCGGTCAGCAACCAGTGAGCCAGAACCTTGGCGCTTACCAGCCACGCCAGAGGATAAGGGGCGAGCATCAGCTGTTCAAGAGAGCCGTCAATATAGTCGTCTTTAAATAAACGTTCAAAGGACAGTAAAGCCGCTAATAATGCCGCCACCCAGACAATACCGGGGGCGATACGCTGCAGCAGGGCCGGATCAGTACCTATACCTAAAGGGAAAAGTGTAACCACAATAATGAAAAACCACACGGGATTTAAAATATCACTGCGGTGACGAAATGCCCCCGTTAACTCTTTGACAATAACCTGAAAAAAAGCATTAAACATATTCTTCACCCGCGGCAAAGTGTTGCAGCTCCACTTTTCTGAATAAGGATGAGTTGATCGTCATATCCTGATGGGTTGTAAGGAGTACCATCCCCCCACGCTGTGCATGTTTGACAAATAAAGACTGCAAAACCTTAATACCCGATTTATCAATTGCCGTAAAAGGTTCATCTAACACCCATAGCGGGCAATCATTCATCCACAAACGCGCCAATGCCACCCGCCGTTGTTGCCCGGCAGACAGCTGCGCAGTACTGACATCTTCATAACCCGCCAAACCAACCAGTGCCAGGACATGCCATAAATCTACATCTTCTTCAGTAACATGCAATTTATGAAAAAACTGTAAATTTTCCAGGGGGGTTAATTCCGGCTTAATGCCGGTTTTATGGCCAAGGTATAAAAGTTGCCGATGAAAGGATTCCCGCTGCTCAAATATCGAACAGCCCTGCCAGAGGATCTCCCCGGAATAGGGGGAGGATAAACCAATAATCAGACGAAACAGAGTGGTTTTACCCACCCCGTTAGGTCCCGCAACCTGCACAATCTCGCCCGGATTAATGATAAAGCTCAGCTCTTTAAATAAAATACGATCCTCGCGGACAGCTGTAAGCATATTGCAGTGAAGCATGACGATAACCCAATAAATTTAAAGACAAGATTTGCACACAGGCAATGTGAAAGACTTTTTTGCATCCTAACACAGAAGATTATATGAAGTAATAAAGTTGAGCGACTAATATGTGCACCTGCTCACTCCTTGCCGGTTATAAAATAAAAACAGTTAGTATTGCCTTGCCGTTGGGCGTTTCCAGCGACAACAATTTTTACAGAGCAAAAAAAAACCTGGCTTAGTGTTAAGCCAGGTTTTTTTTGAATCATTATTTAGCTTTTAGATATCAGCTATCAGTAAATTCAGGGTAAGCTTCTACACCACAATCATGTAAATCCATACCAGTTTCTTCTTCTTCAGCTGTAACACGAATTCCCATGGTGACTTTGATAATGCTCCATATAATCCATGATGTAACAAACACAAAACCAAAGATAACCGCTGCACCGTATAATTGGCTGGCAAACGATGCGCCTTCATTGTTTAGCGGCACAACCAGCAGACCAAACAGACCACATACACCGTGAACAGATATTGCGCCCACTGGATCATCTATTTTTAATTTATCAAAAGTGATGATGCTGTAAACTACGATAAGGCCTGCAACCGCACCAATACCAACAGAGAATAGCGGGCTAGGTGATAGAGGGTCAGCAGTAATTGCCACTAAACCGGCTAATGCACCGTTTAGGATCATCGTTAAATCTGCTTTACCCCATTTAAGTTTAATCAGTAACATCGCTGCGATTGCACCAGCCGCAGCAGCCGCATTGGTGTTAACAAAGATCAGACCAACCGCTGTCGCATTTTCTGCATCGGAAAGTAATAATTGTGAACCACCGTTAAAGCCAAACCAACCCATCCATAAAATGAAGGTACCTAAAGTAGCAAGCGGCATGTTTGACCCTGGAATAGGATGAACCGAACCGTCTTTACCATATTTACCTTTGCGGGCACCGAGCAGGATAACACCAGCTAATGCAGCGGCAGCACCGGCCATATGAACAATACCAGAACCGGCAAAGTCACTAAAACCAGCTTCGCTAAGGAAACCACCGCCCCACGTCCAGTAACCTTCTAACGGGTATATAACGGCAGTGAAAACAACGGCGAAAACTAAGAAAGCAAAAAGTTTCATACGCTCGGCAATTGCACCAGAAACAACTGACATTGCTGTTGCTACGAACACCACCTGGAAGAAGAAATCAGACTCTAAAGAGTGATCTGCGCCTTCAGCCTGACTACCGATTAGGCCACCGAATGAAGGTAACCAGCCACCGCCAGCATTATCAACATACATGATGTTGTAACCAACTAATAAGAACATGGTACAGGCAATCGCATATAACACGATGTTTTTAGTTAAAATTTCAGTGGTATTTTTAGAGCGGACAAGGCCCGCTTCCAACATGGCAAAACCTGCTGCCATCCACATGACCAACACACCCGATATTAAAAAATAGAAAGTATCAAGTGCAAACCTAAGTTCAGTTACTGTGTTTTCCATAATAATCCCTTTATACAAATTATTTAAAAATTTTAAAGCGCTTCTTCATCAAGTTCACCGGTACGGATACGTACAACTTGTTCAAGCGGCTGAATGAATATTTTACCGTCACCTACTTTCCCTGTATTCGCGGCATTAGAAATAGCTTCAACCAAGCGATCTACATCGTCAGCTTTTATGGCAATTTCGAGTTTAACTTTCGGTAGAAAATCAACCTGGTATTCAGCACCACGATAAAGTTCAGTATGACCTTTCTGACGACCAAAACCTTTTACTTCTGAAACGGTTACGCCTGCAATTCCTGCATCCATAATAGCTTCTCTGACTTCATCCAATTTAAACGGTTTAATTATTGCTGTTAACATTTTCATTAACATATTCCTTCTTAATTTAAAAACTTCAGTGGATTAATAACTTCAGCGAAAAAAATATTATTACTTTACCTGCCAGAAACGTAGCAAACTATATGCCAAAAACAAAAAACACTTAAAATACAATAAATTAAAGGAATAATGAGCATTATAAACCGGCATGATCGCACCAGCATGGTGCGCCGTGCACCTCTTTGCACTATAAAAGTCAATTTGTAGTCAATAATATCAAACCGTTAGGCCAGCATAGGATAAAAGCAACCGCTACAGAATAAAAATCACGCGGTGGTGATATAAGCAAATATCTTAAACAGACAGATTCCGGCAGTTTGCGGCAATAGCTTTTAATGTGCATAAATCCTCACTCAGCCCTTAGCAATCAAAAGTGGATCTGCTATAGTGCTTAACAATTTTTTACTCTAATAATTCAAAGGTATCTTTACATGAAAAAAATAAGCCTTCTGGTTATCACTTTCATTTTCAGCCTGAATGTTTTTGCGACCCCCATAGTAACCCCGAATGCACCCGAAATTGGAGCAAAGGGTTATTTGCTGATTGATTTTAATTCCGGGAAAGTGCTTGCTGAAAACAACAGTGAAGTAAGGCTTGCTCCCGCCAGCCTGACAAAAATGATGACCAGCTACATCATTGGCCAGGAAATTAAATCCGGTAATATATCACCAACCGATAAAGTAATAATTTCCGAAAAAGCATGGTCAAAAAACTTCCCCGACTCTTCAAAAATGTTTATTGAAGTGGGTAAGGAGGTTAGCGTTGCTGACTTAAACCGCGGGATTATCATCCAATCTGGTAATGATGCCAGCGTCGCAATGGCTGAACACATTGCTGGCAGCGAAAGTGCATTTGCAGATTTAATGAACTCCTGGGCAGTCCAGTTAGGCATGAACAATACTCGATTTGAAAATAGCCATGGTTTACATTCAACAGAACACTACACAACGCCTCAGGATATGGCTATCTTAGCCAAAGCATTGATCAACGATGTACCTGATGAATATCGTATATACAGTGAAAAGTCGTTCAAATTTAACGGTATTGATCAAACCAACCGTAACAGTTTGTTATGGGATAAAAGCTTAAACGTAGATGGTATTAAAACAGGCCATACTGAGGAAGCGGGTTACAGCTTAATTTCTTCGGCAACTAAAGACGGTATGCGTTTAATCAGCGTAGTGATGGGCACTAATTCAACTTCATCGCGTCTTACCGAAAGCAAAAAATTACTCAACTGGGGTTTCCGTTTTTTTGAAACACTTACTCCATATAATGCAGGCGATCAATTAGCCAGTGAAAGAATCTGGATGGGTACTCAGCCAATGATCCGTTTAGGTGTAAAAGAAGATACACCTATTACTCTGGCTAAAGGTGAAGCGAAAAATTTAAACGCTTCTTTTATTATTGAAAATGAATTACGCGCACCGATTGAGAAAGGCGATGTTGTTGGTAAGGTTCATTATTCTGTTGATGATCAACAAGTTGCAACATACGATTTAATCACCTTAGAAGCAGTAGAAGAAGGCGGTTTATTCAGCCGCCTGATAGATTATATAAAATTATTATTTATCGGTTGGTTTGGCTAATTTTACCCCCATATCAACTGCTTCAGGGTATCCTTTTCTGATATTTGGCATGCTTGTCGGAAGTGCGGCTGACTGTCCCACTTCCTGTTTTTTTATATTTGCCTTTGGAGTTTAACATGGCATTAAATACCAACTTTGACAACCTATTAGAGTTCCCGTGTCTGTTCACTTTTAAAGTGATGGGCGTGGCTGAGCCGACATTCATGGAGCAAGTTCTTGAAGTCATTCAAAAACACGCACCGGGTGATTATGCGCCAACCATAAAACCCAGCTCAAAAGGCAATTATTGCGCGCTAAGTATTCCCGTAACGGTTACCAGCAAAGCACATATAGAGACTATCTACAGCAAAGTGAGCGAACTCGAAGCTGTACGTCATATCCTTTAGCCGAGATAAATTGATGAGTCGATTAGATAAACAGCTTAAATTACGCTACTTAGGTAGGCAGGATTACCTCACCTCATGGCGTGCAATGAGCGACTTTACCGATCAACGTGATGAAAATAGCGTTGATGAAATCTGGGTAGTCGAGCATCCGGCGGTATTTACTCAGGGTATTGCGGGTAAGGCCGAGCACATAATAGGGCAAAGCGACATTCCGGTGGTACAGAGCGATCGCGGTGGACAGGTTACCTTCCATGCTCCCGGTCAACTGGTCGTTTATCTGCTCATTAACCTGCGCCGCAAAACTCTTAATGTACGCACATTAGTCACTATTATGGAAGAAAGCATTATCGATTTATTAGCCGATTATAATGTGACTGCCGCAGCTAAAGCAGATGCCCCTGGTGTCTATGTTGAGGGTAAAAAAATTGCGTCATTAGGATTGAAGATTCGCAAAGGTTGCTCATTTCACGGCTTAGCATTAAATGTTGATATGGATTTATCGCCTTTTTTACAAATTAACCCATGTGGTTACGCGGGCCTGGAGATGACCCAATGTAAGGCACAAGGTATCACACTTTCAGTTGCTGAGTTAGCGCCATTATTGATTGAAAAAATGAATAATAAATTACACTATTTACATATAGAGAGTTTTCACCATGAGTAACAAACCAAGCCAATTAACTGCAGGTAAAAAACTGCGCGATGCCGATAAACTTTCTCATATCCCAATTAAAGTTATCCCGTCGGATAAATCGACTCTGTTAAAAAAACCATCATGGATGAAAATAAAACTTTCTTCTGATAACAGCCGCGTCAGCGAAATCAAATCAGCACTGCGTAAAAATAAGCTTCATTCTGTCTGTGAAGAAGCTTCCTGCCCAAATCTTAATGAATGTTTTAACCACGGCACGGCTACTTTTATGATTTTGGGCGATATTTGTACACGACGCTGCCCATTTTGTGATGTAGGACATGGTAAACCGCTTCCTGTGGATAAAGAAGAGCCTAAAAAATTAGCTGAAACCATTAAAGATATGAAATTGAAATATGTGGTTATCACTTCCGTGGATCGTGATGATCTTCGTGATGGTGGCGCGCAGCATTTTGCCGATTGTATTCGTGAAATTCGTTTATTAAACCCGGAAATTAAAATTGAAATTTTAGTTCCTGATTTTAAGGGGCGTATGGAACAAGCCTTAGCCTGTTTTGAAAAAGATGTGCCGGATGTGTTCAATCATAACCTTGAAACAGCACCGCATTTATACAAACAGGTGCGACCGGGCGCAGACTATAAATGGTCTTTAAAGCTGTTGCAGAAATTCAAAGAGAAACACCCGCATATACCGACAAAATCAGGCTTAATGATGGGCTTAGGTGAAACTAATGAAGAGATTATGCAGGTACTTACTGACCTGAGAGCGCATGATGTTACCATGTTAACGCTGGGGCAATATTTACAACCTAGCCTGCAGCATTTAGCTGTGGAACGTTACGTGCCGCCTGCCGAGTTTGACGAACTGGGTGAAAAAGCCAAAGCGATAGGGTTTGACCATGCGGCCTGCGGCCCCTTTGTCCGCTCCTCATACCATGCTGATTTACAAGCATCCGGTCAGGAAGTAAAATAAGCTTTAAAAGAGCAGTTAACAAAACCGCATTCGATGCGGTTTTTTTGTTTACTATGGTTACGGTGGATAAATTGGATACAGCAGATCAGCAGGAAAGCGCGGCTTTAAAGCTACTTGAAAAAAAAATGCAGAGCATCATAAATCCCTCGCCATTACAGCCGGTAAAACACCCATTATTAGATGCTCTGCAGTTAACCCTTTCTGTCAAAAGAGATGATCTGTTACATCCGGAAATATCCGGCAATAAATGGCGCAAATTAAAATATAACTTGTTAGAGGCGCGCAGGCAGCAGGTTGATCATATTGTCAGTTTTGGCGGTGCTTATTCAAACCACCTGCATGCCCTGGCCGCCGCCGGGTTCCATTTCAACTTCAAAACTAAGGCCATTATTCGCGGTGAAAGCAGTTATGCCGGTAACCCGACACTCAAGCAATGTTCTGCATGGGGTATGGAGCTGCAGTTTGTAACACGTCAGGAATATAAAAAAAGAGCCGATCCAGCCTACCAACAATCTTTACAAACATTATATTCGAATGCGTTGATCCTGCCTGAAGGTGGCAGTAATCAGTTGGCCCTTCCCGGGGTAATGGAAGCAGTACGGGAAATGCTGCAGCAGACTGACCATTCTGTTGATCACATTGTCACCGCTACCGGCAGCGGCGGCACGTTAGCAGGGATTATTGCCGGGGTGCGGCAATATCAGCCGAAAACACGGGTGACGGGTATTGCCGTATTGAAAAATGGTCACTACCTTAATCAGGAAATAGCCTCTTTACTGAATGAAACTCGCTCCCGACAGCGACAAGAGTGGTGCCTGCAGACAGAGCTTCATCACGGCGGTTATGCTAAAGTCCCAGCTAAACTGCTTGATTTTTGTGAGCAGTTTACTGTGCAAACGGCTATTCCCGTTGAGCCGATTTACACCGGCAAAATGTTTTTTGGATTATTTCAGCTTATTAAGCAGGGATATTTTAAGCAAGGCGAGCATATCGTTGCTCTGCACACCGGCGGGCTGCAGGGATTAAAGGGCTTACAGGAAAAACACAAAAGGGGCTGATAGGCGCTGTATTTACAAGAATCAGGGGGGAATAACAGGTACGGCAGTTGCAAAAAAGTCCCCCTGACCGGCATAAATACCCAATTTAAGCAGGTATAACCACTCCTCTTCACTTTCAACGCCCACTGCAATAATTTTAGCCCGGCTATACAAACAGCTGGCCAACACCCCCTGCAAAATAACTTGATTAGCCCTGTTAAGATGAATATTGCGTATCAAACCACTATAAACTTTTAAGTAATCAATATTAAAATCAAGAAGATAATTCAGATCTGTGAAAGACTTCCCGACGTTATCAACTGCAATTTTACAGCCCATTTTTTGAATCGCCGTTAATGCACTGCGCAGTGCCATATAATTGCCTTTTAACATCTCTTCGGACACCTCTACTACCAGATTATTGCGCAAACGCCGGGGCAGAAACAGCAGTTGCTGAACCAGCCATTTATGAGTGTCTTTATCTGTTAAAATTTGCGCACTCATATTAACAGCGATCGGCTTTTCGGCATCCCCTCTGGCAACCAGTAAAGCCAGTGATTTCTCTAATGTTTTCTGGTCAAATTTTTCATATACACCACATTTATCTGCCATCGGCAGGAACACCCCTGCACTGATGACTTTTTGCTGCTCATCTTTAATGCGTGGCCAAAGTTCGGAATAAAGTTCAGTTAAACCATCACTCAATTTTATGCCCTGCTGGTAGAGCAGTAATCTATCTGTATCGAGAATATTTTCCAGTAAGGAGCGCCAGCGCACGGTGCCTTTATAGACGGGAATTTGCTCATCCGGATCATCAGACATAAACCAACCACTTACTTTCTGGTGAGTTGCAACAAGCAGAGCATGATTTACATCATCCAGAATAGTAGATTTGTGCATGCCATAAGCAAAATTTACCGCACCGATATGAAAAAAATCATCAATATAAAATAGTTCCGGGAGGTGCAGATGAAAAAGATATTTGGTCAATTGTTTGGCAATCACTTCCGTTTCCCCGTAAGTCATTTGCGGAATAATTAGCACAAACTCAGTAGCGGTTATACGGGCAATAAAGTGCTCATGGTGACGAATGGAAAATTTACTAAGTAATTCAGAAAGTTGTAATAAAAATTGATGATACGCCTGTGTCCCGAGTTGATGCTCTATGATCTCTAACTCATGAAACTTAATGATAAATAAAGCACTCGATAAGACATTACGGTTCCATATCAGTCCCTCCAGATAATTATCAAATGCCAAACTGTTCCCTAATCCGGTACTTTTGTCTAAAAAAGCCCGGCCGCGAATATATTGGGCAAAAGGGCTGCTGAAGTGTTTGCTTTGCTGTAATTTCTCTGACAAAAGATCCAATGCTTTGCTCGCTGATAATGGCCACTCCCCCGGATGTGCAAAGCACGCCGAAAGATCGTTTTGTAATAAATATTTTGCCCTTTTTTCCAATAACTCTGCGCCAAAAAATTGTTTTTTGGCGCGCTTCAGCAAAAGAAGAATACACAGCACAATAACAGCGCTGATAACGATGAGTAGCAAAATGGAAAGGGGTAATGCAGAGTAAGGCGGTCCGGTCTGCACAAACACCCGGGTATCAGGGCTTTTATTTAATTGATATTCGTAAGTCAGCAATGAATTAGCCAGAGAGGCCGTCTCATTTACAGTTTTTTTGCTGAATAAAGTGTGCTCACCATCTTTGATTTGCAGGCTGACAACACCGTTTTCGTCAAGCAGATCCGGCAACCAGAGGACAAATTGTTTTTCTGTAGCTCCCTTCTCTATCTGGGATTCGATCACCTTCACAATGCTTTCAATACGCTGCCGATGGTAAGTGTTGCTATGTAATTGAATACTTAACAAGCTGCCCATTAAAATAAACATGGTAGAGGCTAAAAAAAACACCATGGTGATAAATGTAAATTTATCCGTAAACTTCATTTAGTCCCTTAATGATTAAATCTGTAATTCTATTGGTAAGAAATAGTCAAATAACAATATAATGCGCCTTTCAAGCAAAACTTTATCAGCCCACTTTCAGGTTATAGCCAAACTACTTGGATATAAGTGTAGTTAAAAACAGGAAAATATAATGTCAGTTGCGAATAATACATTTTCAAATCCCAGCCAGGTACTGCAGCGTAACGAATCACTTTTTACAAACAAGACTATTCTCATCGCAGGTAATATTGATGATGATTATCCGCTGCAGTTAGCCTCCTTAGCCGACTCATCAACCTTCTGTTTCAGCGATTACCGTTATTACAGTGCCTTAAAGGACAGATTAAACTCATCAGAGGTCTATTTTACGGATAACTATCAGGGGAAGAAAAAATTTGACCTGTTAATTATTTTCTTACCTAAAGCTAAGCAGGAAACCTTATATTTATTAGCCAACCTTACTCCGCATTTACAACAAGGCGCGGGTATCATTTTAGTCGGTGAGAAAAAATGCGGTATCAAAAGTGCCGCTACTCTCTTAACATCATACTCAGCAAGGGCTAATATTATTGACTCCGCACGTCACTGCAGCCTTATCTACGCAGAATTAGATCAACCGGTAGAGGCTTTTACACAATCAGATTGGGTAAAAACCTATCAGATAAACGTTAACAACACTGAACTGCAGATCTGCTCTTTGCCTGGTGTTTTCAGTTATGGTGAGTTGGATAAAGGCAGTGAGTTATTGTTACAGAACTTACCGGATAAGATGGTTGGTAACGTACTTGATTTCGGATGTGGTGCAGGTGTCATTGCCTGTTATATTTTAAAAAAACACCCGCAACTGTTGGTGGATCTGGTGGATATTAATGCTTTTGCTTTAGCCAGTGCGAAATTAACCCTGCTCGCTAATAATTTACAGGGTAATGTATTTCCCTCAAACGTATTTTCACAGATCAAAGAAAAATATAATATTCTGCTTTCCAATCCGCCCTTCCATTCAGGCAGAAACACCGACTACACAGCTGCAGAAGCCTTTATAAATCAATCCTATGAGCACTTGAAACCGGATGGGATATTGTCTATTGTGGCTAATAAATTTCTAAATTATGAATCATTACTGGTGAAAGCATTTGCAAATTTAAAAATTGAGCAGGAAAACAACAAATTTAAAGTATTAAGTTGTTTAGCAAAAAATTCTACACCCTGATCTATATCACAGAAAGGTCAACGTGTTGATGTGCATCACAAATTTTTGCTAAAAATAAAATTTTTACCGTGTTGTTGTCATGATTACAGTATGATGATTGGGTGCAGTTGATAAGACTTTTAGTGACATTGTTTGTTCTGCTAAGCCTCATAGTTGGGAGATAGCTGGGAGGCAGAAAGTGAACTTAACCTCTTTAAATAGAGGTTGTTATTTTATCCGTTACAACGCTAAAAGTTACATGAAACAGACACGACTAAAAGGATCTAATCGCAATATAAATCCACTATGCAAATAACAATAACATTCACATTAATTTTATCTGGAGATCTTTATGGCTGGCATTCTTGCTATGATTCTTGCAGGAGGAGAAGGCTCCCGCCTTTTTCCCTTAACTGAAACGAGAACAAAACCCGCAGTACCTTTTGGCGGCAACTATCGTCTGGTCGATTTTGCATTAAATAATTTTGTTAATGCCGACCTGATGAAAATCTATGTCTTAACTCAATTTAAATCCCAGTCATTAAATATCCACCTGCGCAAGGCATGGCGCCTGTCAGGCATCGGCAGAACAAACCGTTTTATTGAAGCAATTCCAGCACAACAACGTGTTAATAAAAACTGGTATTCCGGTACTGCCGATGCAATTTACCAAAATGCCCGCTTTATAGAAAAAAGCGATCCGGACCATGTCTGTATTTTTGGTAGTGACCATATCTATAAAATGGATGTTCAACAAATGGTTGAATATCACAAAGAAAAAGGTGGTGCACTGACGGTTTCGGCGATTCGCGTTGCTAAACAGCATGCCTACCATTTTGGTATTATTGAAATAGATGAAGAAGGCCGCATGATTGGTTTTGCTGAAAAACCAGCCGTTGAAGATGCGAAAACGATTCCCGGTGATCCTGACCATGTTTTAGCTTCCATGGGTAACTATATTTTTGAGTCAAAAACACTGCTTAAAGAATTATATGAAGATGCCGCGGACAACGAATCCGCACATGACTTCGGTAACAATATTATTCCGAAACTTTATCCGCAGGGTAATGTTTTTGTTTATAAATTAAGTGATAACTATATTCCTGGCGAGCCTGCAACAGCTTATTGGCGCGATGTAGGTACGCTGGATTCCTACTGGGAAGCTCATATGGATATGCTCAAACCAAACGCGCCATTCTCTCTTTATAATAAAAACTGGCCGCTGCATACCTATCACCCGCCATTACCACCGGCAACATTCCGTGATCCGGATGAGGCAATCAATGATGTTGCCCAATCATTGATAGGTGCAGGTTCATACATTAACGGCGCGACCATTAAAAACTCTGTTTTAGGATTCCGTAGTCATGTCTGCCAAGGTGTTGTCATTAAAGATTCCATTTTCCTTGGAAATGCAAAAGTAGGCGCCAATTGCCGCTTAACCAAAGTAATTCTGGATAAGAATGTGGAAATAGCCCCGGGTACTGTTATCGGAGAAAATTTAGAAGAAGATCGTAAGAGATTCACTGTTTCAGATGAAGGTGTTATCGCCATCGCTAAAGACAGCAGAATCGGCTTTTAATAACGCTTTTTCAGTGGGAGCTTAAAAGCTTACCCATTTCCGTTTTTATTCTAAATAAATAGGTTTTTATAATGTCAAAAGTTCTGTCAATGATTTTAGCGGGTGGTGAAGGTTCTCGCCTTTACCCATTAACCCAGTCACGTACTAAACCTTCTGTGCCATTTGGCGGCAGTTACCGTTTAGTTGATTTCGCATTAAACAATTTTGTTAATTCCGACTTACTGCGTATTTACGTTTTAACCCAATTTAAATCCCAGTCACTTAACCAGCATTTGAGTCAGGCATGGGAACTCAATAGCCTTACCGGTAATTTTATTGATGCTATTCCAGCACAAATGCGCATGGGTAAGCACTGGTATTCAGGTACGGCCGATGCAATTTATCAAAATATTCAATTCATTAAAGAAGATGATGCGGATTTGGTATGTATTTTTGGTAGTGACCATATCTATAAAATGGACATTCGCCAGCAAATCGCATTTCACGAAGAAAAAAATGCAGTACTGACGGTATCGGCAATTAAATTACCTAAGGCACAAGCTTACCACTTTGGTATTATCGAAGTGGATGCGGAAGGCCGCATGATAGGTTTTGCTGAAAAACCAGCGGTTGAAGACGCAAAAACGATTCCGGGAGATCCTGATCATGTATTAGCTTCTATGGGTAACTATGTTTTCGATTCAAAAGAATTACAAGCCGAGCTAATCCGCGATGCAGCATTAGAAAACTCCAGCCATGACTTCGGTAAAGACATTATTCCGCATCTTTATCCGCAGGGTAAAGTGTTTGTTTATGACTATACAACCAATACCATTCCCGGTGAATCAGGTGAAACGTACTGGCGCGATGTAGGTACCATTGAATCATACTGGGAAGCTAATATGGACCTGGTTAAAGACACGCCGCCTATTACGCTATATAACCCCAAATGGCCGATGCACACCTACTACCCGGCGCTGCCGCCGGCTAACTTCAGAAAAACAGAAGAGTTCGACTGCCGGATCAGCCGCTCTCTGATTTCAGATGGTGCTTACATCACCGGAGCATTAATTGATAAATCGGTCTTAGGCTCTAAATGTGTTATTGACAATGGCACCGAGGTGCACGAATCTGTCCTGATTGGTGACTCACACATAGGTAAAAACTGTAAAATTCTTAAAACCATCATCGATAAAGATGTCCATATCGCCGATAACGTTCAAATTGGCGTCAACCTGGAAGAAGACAAAAAACGCTTTACCGTATCCGATGAAGGTATTGTGGTTATCCCGAAAGGTGCGAGAGTCGGTTTTTAAGCCGTATTCTGTTTGTAAAATTTGATACTAACCTCCCAAAGCCACAATTCATTGTGGCTTTTTAGTTCCTCAAGCACTGATAAATCATAAACCAAAAATAAAAGTAAAAAAAAGCGGCATTTAAGCAGCTGATGGTCGATAATTGAAAGTGAAAACAACACGACTATTTTGATTTTTCCGAGTAAATACAGATAAATAGTTCTGTGGATTGATAAATGGCAGGACTGCCAAAGGAGTTATTCATTGGATAAAAAATTAAAAATTCTCTTCATCTCTTCAGAAGTTGAAGAGTTCTCAAAAACCGGAGGGTTAGCTGACGTCGCAAAATCATTACCCATCGAATTACGTAATCTTGGTCACGACGTTAAAATAATTACACCATTTTACCGTACCATCAATCACCGAGAAGAAGCCCGGCACCGTTTTAATTTAACCCTCAGTACCGATCATTCCCGTCCCGATGTTCATTTTCAGGTACATGAGTTGCAGCTGGATGGCATTCCTGTTTTGACCATCGATAATGCACATTATTTTGACCGTGAAGGGTTATACGGGGAAGATAATAAGGCTTATCAGGATAATGGTGAACGATTTGCCTTTTTCTCCTTAGCCGCGCTACAAGCTTGTGATGCAGCTGACTTTACGCCGGATATCATCCACTGTAATGACTGGCATACAGGTTTAGTCCCATTTCTTCTTAAAACCCGTTACGAAGAGCATGACCGTTTCGCCAACAGCAAAACCGTATTAACCACCCACAATGCCTGCTACCAGGGAATTTTTGATAAATCTCAACTCAATCTGATCCCCGAAGTCAGTGCCTGCATGGATGACCGTGTTCTAGAAAATTACAATTATATCAACTACTTAAAAGTTGGCGTAACTTACAGTGATAAAGTCAACACGGTAAGTCCTAACTATGCCAGTGAACTGCTTACACCATTAGGCTCTCATGGTATGTCGCACCTGTTTATTGAGCGTATCCATGATTTTGAAGGTATTTTAAACGGTTGTGATTACAACGATTGGAATCCTGAAACAGATCCTTTCATTCCGGTAAATTTTTCAGCAGATGAGCTTGATGGTAAAGCCATGTGCAAAACAGCATTGCAGAAAGAAGTTGGCCTGCCCGTAAGCAATGATGCACTTTTCGGCATGGTTTGCCGTTTAACGGATCAAAAAGGCTTTGGTCTGTTACTCCCGATCTTAGAACGTTTACTGAAACATAATCTGCAGCTTGTTATTATCGGCTCTGGCGATCCATCAATCACCGGACAACTTAATGCGATTGCGGCGCATTTTCCCGATAAATTTAAGTTTATAAATACTTACAGTAATAAATTATCCCATATGGTTGAAGCGGGTGCGGACTTCTTTTTAATGCCGTCAATCTTTGAGCCATGCGGTTTAAACCAGCTGTATAGTTTAGCTTATGGTACTTTACCTATTGTACGTGGTGTGGGCGGATTAAAAGATACCGTCCTGGATTATGATCAGGATCCGGACAACGCCAATGGTTTTGTATTCTATGATCCTAATCCGAATCAGCTGCTTAACTTGTTACGCCGGGTATTATTACTCTACATTGAACACCCTGAGGAGATGTTACGCTTAAAAACCAAAGCAATGCGCTCGCACTTCTACTGGTCTGATGCGGCAAAACATTATCAGCATTTATATTATAATGCCCTGTTTAGGCCAACATTTAGCTAACAGCAACTCTAAGTCACATATTAAAACCAATTTCTTTGAAGTTGGTTTTTTTGTTTTTTTATCTATTTTGAACACTATTGCCAGCTTTGCTTTATAATGCCCTTTATTTTCTTTGTAACTGGAAACATGCATGTCATTTGAAGCACTTGAGCTCGACCAACACTTATTAAACACCCTTGCTAAAATGGGCCACACACGCCCGACAAGTATTCAAACTCTGGCGATTCCACCAGCGATGGATGAACGTGACATTATGGCAAGTGCCCCAACCGGCACAGGTAAGACATTAGCTTTTTTACTGCCAGCAGTGCAGCGTTTAATTGATTTCCCGCGGCGCAGAGGCGGCTCAGCACGAATTTTAATATTAACCCCAACACGTGAACTGGCGATGCAAATCAGCGGAGTGGCCTCCGAGCTGGTCGAGGGAACCAGCCTGGTTGTTGGTAATATTATTGGCGGCGTTTCCTACCAGGAGCAGGAAGAAGTTATTACAGATAATGTCGATATAGTGATCGCAACACCGGGGCGTTTAATGGAATATATCGATTCCGAAGCTTTTGACTGCCGGGAAGTAGAGACCCTGATCCTCGATGAAGCAGACCGGATGCTGGATATGGGCTTTATCAGAGAGATGGATCGCATTTCAGGAGAAACCCGCTGGCGTAAACATACCGCCCTTTTCTCTGCTACGCTGGAAGGAAAAGGTTTGCGCGAATTCTCCCGCGATGTATTGAAAGATCCGGTGCAGTTAACCGCAGAAGTGTCACGTCGTGAAAGTGGTAAGATTTTACAATGGGTTCACCTTGCAGATAGTCCGGAACATAAATTACAGTTATTAACAGCCATTTTACAGCAGCAAGTTAATGAAAATGAGCAGCAGCAAAAAGTAATAGTCTTTGTTAAAACACGTGAACGCTTAACTGAGCTGGTTGCCCAACTTGCTGAATTACACATCCCATGCAATTATTTGCGCGGTGAAATGGATCAGGAAAAACGTAACCTGGCGTTAACTCAATTCAAAGCCGGCAAGATTAACATACTGATCGCCACCGATGTTGCCGCACGTGGTATTGACGTGCCTGATATCACCCATGTGATTAACTATGATCTGCCGCGCAGTGCCGATGTTTACGTACATCGTATTGGACGCACCGCCCGCGGAGGTAAAAAAGGTACAGCGATTTCACTCGTTGAAGCACATGATATTGATATGCTGGCAAAAATTGAACGTTATACCAAGCAAATTCTAAAACGCCGGGTGATCAAAAGCTTGCGTCCAAGCCATAAAGAAGCCCAGATTAGCCAGCGTAAGCCGAAAAAGAAACTAAATAAAAAAGGCAAAAACCGCGAAGAAGATCTGAAAAAAGAACAAAAAGCCAAACGCCTTAAGAAAAAAGAGGAAATGGGTAAACAACGCCACCGTAATATAAAAGCGAAAGGTAAACCCGATTGGGCAGGAAAAGGCAAAAAAGAAGCTAAAGTAGAAGAGTAGCGACTCAGCTTCGAGTTACGGGCTGCGAGTGGCGAG
>NZ_JBFGZY010000041.1:0-25291 GCF_041586535.1 Psychromonas sp.
ATCTATGGAATGGTGCGTTATGGTCTCCCAGTTACTTTGCCGGATCATGTGGCGGTGCTGCGCTAGATGCCCTGACGACTTATATCGAGCAACAAAATAGACCTAAGTAACGTTAATGCTTCGCATCAATGATTTTCATCAATTTCAAGCTATAAAAAAGCCCCCAAACTGTTAGTAGCTTAGAGGCTTAGGAGCTTTTTCATTTTAATTGCCTGTAAAACAGGCAGTTAAATTATTTAATTGCTAATAATTCAACTTCAAATACTAATGTTGCATGTGGACCGATCGCAGCACCGGCGCCACGCTCGCCATAAGCAAGCTCTGCAGGAATAGTCAGTTTGTATTTTGAACCAACAGGCATCAGTTGTAATGCTTCAGTCCAGCCTGCAATCACGCCACCAACAGGGAATTCTGCTGGCTGGCCACGCTGCACAGAACTGTCAAATACAGTGCCGTCGATTAATGTACCGTGGTAATGCACGCTAACGGTTGATTCAGCCGTTGGTGTTTCACCTTCGCCCTGGCTGATCACTTCAAATTGCAGACCGGATTCAGTCACTGTTACGCCTTCTTTAGCGGCATTTTCAGCAAGGTAAGCCTGGCCAGCAGCGCCTAATACTTTTGCCTGCTCAGCAGCTTCAGCCTGCATACGTTCAGAGATAACCTGGAAAGCAGCCTGCAAATCTTCACGAGATACTTTGCTTTCTGCACCGGCAAATGCATCGGCTAATCCGGCAGCAACAGCAGAGATTTCTAAACCCTCAAAAGGATTGGAAGCAAGTTGCTCACCCATTTGTAGACCAATACCGTAACTTGCTTGCTGTTCTTGAGTGTTTAGTTGTAATTCAGACATGTTTAGTTCTCTTAATTTATGAAAGGGAGTTCCCTATTTATATATCAATATATGATGACTCAATAAATATATGGGGGGCTTAATTGTCTTTTAAAGGGGAAAATGGATTTTTTTTAAAATTTTTTATAAAAAATTAAATTCAGCGCTTAATCTACCGCTCTCTCCAAAAAAAAATGCCCCCGCAAGCGGAGGCATTGAAGTTTTAATAACGAGTGTATTTAGGAATCGTTACACAATAACTTGCGCTAAAGTGTTTCCAAAAAGCCTAGAATGACTGGCTATTTTGAAAACAAAAGCGCAAGTAATTTTGTAGCCGATCCTTAACTGCTTAAATCGTCAAAAAAAGTTTTAATACTCGCTAAAAAACCCTCGGATTTAGGCTTGTGTTTACCTGAGCTTGAAGAGCATAAGTTTTCAAACTCTTTCAGCAATTCACGCTGTTTGCTGGATAATTTAACCGGTGTTTCAACCTGTACCTTGCACATTAAATCGCCTGTCACCTGACTGCGTACGGATTTAACGCCTTTATTGCGCATACGGAACATCCGCCCGGTTTGCGTTTCCGCAGGAATTTTAAGTTTCACACGACCATCCAGTGTCGGTACTTCAATTTCTCCGCCTAATGCTGCTTCGGTAAAACTGATCGGTACTTCACAATAGAGGTTATTGCCGTCACGTTCAAAAACATGATGCGGCAGAACGTTCATCTGCACGTACAGATCACCTGCCGGTGCGCCGTGTTCGCCCGCTTCACCTTCACCGCTTAAACGGATACGATCGCCGGTATCCACGCCGGGTGGAATTTTAACCGACAGCGTTTTGCTGCTCTCATAGCGACCATGGCCGTGACACTTATGACAGGGGTCGCTAATAATTTTTCCCTGACCGTGACAGGTCGGACAGGTCTGGTTAACCGCAAAAAAGCCCTGGCGCATCTGCACCTGGCCTTGTCCATGACAAGTACTACAGGTTTTAACCTCAGAGCCTTTTTTAGCTCCCGAGCCATTACACTGTTCACAATGAACCTGGGTTGGGATTTGAATCTCTTTGGAAATACCTTTTACCGCTTCTTCAAGCGTTAATTCCATGTTATAGCGAAGATCTGACCCCTGCTGTGGACGCTGAGCCCCACCGCGACGACCGCCACCAAAAATATCACCAAAAATATCACCGAACTGGTCACCAAAATCTGCGTGCCCGAATCCACCACGACCCTGCTGATTTACCCCGTCATGTCCGTATTGATCATAGGCTGCTTTTTTCTGTGGATCGCTCAGTATTTCGTAAGCTTCTTTTACTTCTTTGAACTTTTCTTCAAGGTCACCGTCATTACTGGTACGATCCGGATGATATTTCATTGCCAAACGTTTGTAGGCTTTTTTAACTTCTTTTTCTGTCGCATCTCGGCTTATACCAAGCACTTCATAACAATCACGTTTTGCCATTTTTTTTCTCAACGTTGCTGTTTATAACCAAGCTACCCGGTTATAGTTAAAACAAAGACGCGGATTACAGAAAAATCCATAACCCGCGATGTATAAAAAACGATTATAATTCAGTTACTGAATTATTTTTTGTCGTCTTTTTTCACTTCTTCAAACTCAGCATCAACAATATCGTCATCCTGCTTCGCATTGCCCTGCGCTTCTTCAGCACCACCAGCTTGTTCTGCTTGAGCTTTCTGTTGCGCAATTTCCATCAGTTTCGCAGAAGCTTCAGCAAGTGCAGTTGTTTTAGCTTCAATTGCATCTTTATCTTCACCTTTAGCCGCTTCTTCCAACTCTTTAAGCGCTGCTTCGATTTTTTCTTTCTCGTCGCTTGCTAAAGCATCGCCAGCTTCTTCAATCTGCTTGCGCGTGCCGTGAATCATTGCGTCAGCCTGGTTACGCGCCTTAACAACTTCTTCGAATTTTTTATCTGCTTCAGCATTTGCTTCGGCATCATTTACCATTTTTTCAATCTCTTCTTCTGAAAGACCTGAGCTGGATTTAATGGTAATTTTTTGCTCTTGTTTAGTATCTTTGTCTTTCGCAGATACGTGCAGGATACCATCAGCGTCCATATCAAATGTCACTTCAATCTGAGGTGTACCGCGTGGTGCTTTACGGATACCTTCAAGGTTAAATTGACCCAGTGATTTATTATCAGAAGCACGTTTACGCTCACCCTGCAGGATGTGAATCGTTACAGCGCTTTGATTGTCATCTGCTGTTGAGAATGTTTGCGACTGTTTTGTCGGGATAGTGGTATTTTTCTCGATAACTTTGGTTAACACACCACCCATTGTTTCGATACCTAATGATAACGGTGTAACGTCTAATAAAAGAACGTCTGTTTTATCACCAGAAAGTACGCCACCTTGAATCGCCGCCCCCATTGCTACCGCTTCGTCAGGGTTAACATCTTTACGAGCTTCTTTACCAAAGAACTCAGCAACCATTTTTTGTACAAGTGGCATACGTGTTTGGCCACCTACTAAAATAACGTCATTGATATCGTTTACAGAAAGATCCGCATCTTTTAAAGCGATACGCAGTGGTTCAAGAGTTGCTTTAACCATATCTTCAACAAGAGACTCTAATTTAGAGCGTGTTACTTTGATATTTAAATGTTTAGGACCTGTTGCGTCAGCCGTGATGTAAGGCAGATTGATATCTGTTTGTTGTGCGCTTGACAGCTCAATCTTCGCTTTCTCAGCCGCTTCTTTAACACGCTGCATTGCCAGCGGATCATTGGTCAGATCAAAACCTTGCTGAGTTTTAAATTCAGCAACTAAGAAATTGATTAAACGGTTATCAAAGTCTTCACCACCTAAGTGCGTATCACCATTTGTTGATAATACTTCGAAGGTTTTTTCACCGTCCACTTCATCGATTTCAATGATAGAGATATCGAATGTACCACCACCTAAATCGTATACAGCAACAGTACTGTCACCTTTTGCGTTATCAACACCGTATGCGAATGCAGCGGCTGTCGGCTCATTGATAATACGTTTAACATCAAGACCTGCGATACGACCAGCATCTTTAGTTGCCTGACGTTGTGCATCGTTGAAGTACGCAGGAACAGTAATTACTGCAGCAGTTACTTTCTCACCTAGATAATCTTCAGCTGTTTTTTTCATTTTTTTCAACACTTCAGCAGAGATTTGCGGAGGTGCCATTTTGTTGCCCTGCGCTTCAACCCATGCATCACCATTGTCAGCTTTAATGATTTTGTAAGGCATGATTTTAATATCACGTTGTACTTCTTCATCTTCAAAACGACGACCGATTAAACGTTTAATCGCAAAAAGAGTATTTTGTGGATTCGTTACCGACTGACGTTTTGCTGGTTGGCCAACTAGGGTTTCACCATCTGTGTAAGCGATGATTGAAGGAGTAGTACGCTCACCTTCCGCATTTTCAATGATTTTAGCTACGCCGCCAACAAGTACAGATACACACGAATTTGTTGTACCTAAATCAATACCGATTATTTTACCCATCTTGCATTTCTCCAAACTTATTTATGTTTTGTGTTATTGATTAAGCCGGCTCAACTGTGTAGTTCACAATACTGCGCCGCTTTATTTGTTTTATATGTGGGGGACTATTTTTTTCTTTCAAGGGAAAAAACAAAAAAATTTATCTTTTTCTTGTTTTTTCTCAGCCAAGAAAAAAGGTACCGCAGTACCTTGTTAATAAAATTACGGAAAAATAACTTATTCTGCCGCTTTAGAAACCATCACCATTGCCGGGCGAATAATACGACCGTTTAACTCATAACCTTTCTGCATCACAGCGATAACCTGATTTGCCGGTACATTAGGAACAACCTGCATACTCATTGCCTGATGTTTTTCCGGATCAAAAGCTTCATCTTTAGGATCAATCACTTTTAAGCCAAATTTTTCAACAGTATCAAGCATAGATTTCAGGGTTAACTCAACGCCCTCGATCATCGGCTTTAATGCTTCATCTTCTTTATCGGCATGGCTAATAGCCATTTCCATGCTGTCGATAACAGGTAGCAGGCCATCGGCAAATTTCGAAAGTGCAAACTTATGTGCTTTTTGCACATCTAACGCAGCGATCCGGCGCGCATTGGCAACTTCGGCCTGTGCCCGGACAACCGCATCCTGCTGGTCAAGAATCTGTTGTTCCGCAAGGGCTAATTTTTTATTCAGTGCTTCAATCATATTCTCTTCTTTAGCGGCATCAGACTCACCTTGTGATTCTACGGATTCAACCTGTGCTTCAGCTGCTTCAACATTTTCTACTTGTTCAGCTTCCACTTGCTCTTCCGGGTTGATTTCTTTTTCTTTATTCATCGTCTTATCCTACTCAATTACAGGGTTACATTTAGATAGGCTCTATTATGGGGATCACAATTATAGTTTCAAGCCTGTTATTTGAATATGGGTAAATTCTTTACCACTTTAAGCACAAAAAAAGCCCCGGCAGTAAATGAGTATATCTGCTGCATTAGTTCGGGTTATACTTTGACTATATTAAGGTTGCACTGCTAAAGGAGTCCTATGAGTGCCCACCGTCACGATCACATTGAATTTAAAACTGTCGGCTTAATTGCTAAAACGGAGCATCCGGAAGCCAGGCAAACTTTATTAGCGTTATATGACTTTTTAAAAGCAAAGGGTATAAAGCTGGTTATTGATCAGCGTATTGCCAATGATCTGCCGATCAATGGCTTTCACTGCGCAGATTTGGTTGGCATAGGCAAGAACTGTGATTTAGCGATAGTGATAGGCGGAGATGGCTATATGCTCGGCGCCGCACGTGTATTAGCCCGCTTCGATATTGCCGTAATTGGTGTCAACCGCGGTAATTTGGGATTTTTAACTGACCTTGATCCGGATGATTTTGAACAGCCTCTGGAGCAGGTGCTGCAGGGTAATTATCAGACCGAGCATCGCTTTTTATTAGAGGCGCAGGTTCACAGCCATGGCCATATGAAAAGCAGCAATACCGCGGTCAATGAGGCGGTGCTGCATCCCGACAAAATTGCCCATATGATTGAATTTGAAGTTTATGTCAACGATAATTTTATGCTAAACCAGCGCGCCGACGGTCTTATTATCTCTACGCCCACGGGTTCAACAGCTTACTCGCTTTCGGGGGGCGGTCCTATTTTAACTCCGAACCTGGATGCGATCAGTTTGTTGCCTATGTTTCCGCATACATTAAACAGCCGCCCTATTGTTATTGATGCCAACAGTTGCGTGCGTTTAAAAATTGCAGAATCGAACAGCAGTGAAATGCAGATTAGTTGTGACAGCCATGTCAATTTATCGGTTTTGCCCGGTGATGAAGTGATCATCAAAAAAACCCAGCATAAATTAAAGTTAGTTCACCCGCAAAACTATAACTATTTCCATGTGTTACAAAATAAACTCGGCTGGGGTAACAAGCTCTTTTAACCCAATAAAAGATTTTACCTAAAATTTCTGCCGGTTGGCTTTATTTCAATCGGCTGAAAATTCAGATAAAAAAGCAGGCACAATCTTTACTGTTAATAAACACAGTGTATACTGTATCTAAAACCAGTGTTTATTAATCTCTTTTAGGTGTGAAGATTATGCTTACTCAGTTAACCATCCAAAATTTTGCCATTGTCCAATTTTTAGAATTAGAATTTCATCAGGGAATGACCACCATCACCGGTGAAACGGGTGCAGGTAAGTCCATTGCTATTGATGCCCTGGGGTTATGCCTTGGAGATCGCGCCGATGCAAATATGGTCAGAGTTGACACCGAGCAGGCTGAAGTTAATGCGCGCTTTACCTTAAATGACACACCTCATGCAAAAAACTGGTTAAAAAACAATGATCTTGAAGACTCCCAAAGTGATAATACAGAATGTTTATTGCGCCGGATTATTACCCGTGAAGGCCGTTCCCGTGCTTATATTAATGGCACTCCAGTCCCTTTATCACAACTCAAAAGCCTTGGTCAGCTGCTGGTTAACATTCACGGTCAGCACGCCCATCAAAGCCTGCTTAAAAATGATATTCAACTTAGCATTATTGATGAATATGCAGGTCATCATCTTTTACTGCAAAAAGTAAAAGACACCTATCAGGGCTGGCATTTTCTTAACAAACAACTCAAACAGCTGCAGCTTAATCAGCAGGAGAAGCAGGCGCGCAAACAACTGCTGGAATACCAGATAGAGGAATTGGACGCTTTTGCACTGGCAGAAAATGAGTTTCAGGAGATAGAACAGGAGCATAAACGGCTAGCCAATAGCGGCGCTTTATTAACAACCTGCCAGATCAGCCTGCTGCAGTTAAGTGATGGTGAAGAAGTTGATTCGCTGAGTTTATTGCGTAAAAGCGTTAGCGCACTTGAGCACCAGGTAGACAATGACCCTTCTCTGGAGAGCATTATCAGCACGCTGCAGGAAGCCATTATTCAAATAGAAGAGGCCAGTTATGAATTACGTCATTTCAGTGACAATCTGGAGCTTGACCCTGAGCATTTTCAGCAATTGGAAACACGTATCAGTGATGTCTTATCTTTGGCCCGTAAACACCAGATTCAACCGGAGTTTCTTTTTGAACATCATCAGAAATTAACCAAAGAATATAAACAATTAAACAATTTCGACAGTCAAATAGAGCAGCTCACAATCGATTTACAACAGGCGCAGGAAAACTATTTCAAGCACGCACAAAAACTTAGCCAAAGCCGTTCACGATACGCTAAAGAATTAAGTAAAAAGATCACCGCCAGCATTCAGCAGCTGAATATGGAAAAAGGGATTTTTGAAGTTGCGCTTTCGCAGGCAAATGAACCAACATTAAGCCCTCTGGGCATTGATAATATTGAATTTAAGGTAGCAACAAATGCCGGTCAGTCTTTGCAGGATCTCGGTAAAGTGGCTTCAGGTGGTGAATTATCACGTATCGGACTGGCTATTCAGGTAATAATCAGCCAGCGCGTTTCCACACCGACACTTATTTTTGATGAAGTAGATGTAGGCATCAGCGGCGCCACCGCATCCGTGGTGGGTAAATTATTACGCAGCCTGGGCGACAATACCCAGATCCTGTGTGTGACCCACCTGCCGCAGGTCGCTGGTAATGGTCATCAGCAGATGTTTGTTAATAAACAGAGTAATGGTAAAACTACCAACACAACTATGGTTAAGCTGAACCAGCAGGATCGTTTAAATGAATTAGCGAGGTTGTTAGGCGGAGATCGTATTACCCAACATACTTTAGCTAATGCACAAGAGTTATTAGTAGAATAAATTTTAGCCGCACTGCTTACTAAGGCAAGTTTTATCCCTCTTTTTACACATTCCCATGCTCTGTATGGGAATGTGATTTGTCATTTTTACTTTTAAAATAGTCCATAATGTAATTTTTAAATTAAAATAAACCTGTCTTTATTTGTATGACTGGTTAATATTATTCATTTATCTTATGCGGTTATCAAATATGAAAATCTCCTTTCTTAGTATCGTTTTTGCTTTATTTATGGTTGGTTGTGCGCAAATACCAGAGCCGCCTGTAGAAACCGCGGATTGGGCAGCGCACCAGCAGCAGCTTGAGACATTAACTCACTGGACATTAAGCGGGAAGGTGGCGGTGATTACTCCGGAAAAGCGCCACAGCCTGAATATTTACTGGCAGCAAAATGGTGATGACTTCCATATCACTTTAACCAGCTTTTTAGGGGCAACAATTTTAGATATTAAAAAAACAACAACCGGAACAACAATCACCGACGATAGCGGAAAAGTTTATTTTGGCCAGAACTCTCAGGAACTGATTCGACAATTGTCAGGTTTGACATTGCCGGTGGATGTTTTGCAGCAATGGATTAAAGGCAATCCGACTAATGCTATTTATCTGCTTGATGAAAACAATCAGCTGGTCAGCTTGACCGGGCAGGACAGCGAAAATGACAACTGGTCTGTAGATTACAGCGATTATAAAACCATTCAACAGATCAGCCTGCCCCATAGGCTGCAGCTTAACCGCCATAATTTACTGATAAAATTCGCCATTCAAAAATGGTTATTAAGTCTCCCGTAGGGAAGCGTTAATATTTTCCAAAAGCGCAACTGCCCGTAAATAACGGCCATAAAAACAGGTATCAGAAATTTTCTTATTTTTCACTTCTTTTATTTTTTAGGGAAGGTCGTACTGATTACTTCTGGCTGTATTTTACAAAATAAATCGCTACTATCTTTTCTGCAAAAGACTCAGCGCACAGATAACAAGAATTTGCCAAATAAAGAGATAAAAATGACAAAGAATGACGCTATTCGCTGGCCCGCTCCCGCTAAACTTAATTTATTTTTATATATAACCGGGCAACGGGCAGATGGTTATCATGAATTACAAACTCTGTTTCAATTTATAGAGTTATGTGATTACTTAACCATTACACCTAACCTATCCGGGAAAATCACCCTCTCCCCCAGTCTCGAAGGCTTAGCCTTGGAAGATAATCTTATCTATAAAGCAGCGATGATGCTTAAGCCCTATACGGCAGAAAATAACGGTGCCCACATTGAGCTGGAAAAAAATTTGCCGATGGGAGGTGGACTCGGAGGAGGTTCATCTGATGCGGCAACGATTTTAGTTGCATTAAATTATCACTGGAACATCAATTTAACAAAAACAAAACTGTCTGAAATAGGTGTCAGATTAGGGGCTGACGTACCCATTTTTATCTATGGGAAAGCTGCGATCGCAGAAGGTATCGGTGAGCAATTAACCCCGGTTGATATTGCTGAAAAGAGTTATCTGGTCGCCGTTCCTGACTGCCATATTTCAACCCCCGCCATTTTCCAGGCAAAAGAGCTTATCCGTAATACCCCAAAAAAAGGTCATGCACAGTTAATAAGTCAAAATTGGCTAAACGACTGCCAACCTTATGTGAAAAAAAATTATCCTAAGGTTGCCAAGGTTATAGACTGGTTGATAGAATACGCGCCGACGCGATTGACTGGAACTGGTGCATGTGTTTTCAGTACATTTAACAGTCTTCATGAAGCTCAAATTGTGTTAGATAAAACTCCTGACTGGTTAGCTGGATTCGCCACGAAGGGATTAAATAATTCACCATTAAATGAATTATTAGCAACACTTAAATAAAATTCCCTTATTGATTACCACAAGGTAATTAATACTAAATGTTAATTAGCATTTTGCTTTTTGATACACACTCATCAGGATTACAGAGGTCCTCACAGTGCCAAATATGAAACTATTTGCTGGTAACGCTACACCTGATCTGGCCAAAAAAATTGCAGATCGTCTTTTCATTAAACTAGGAAGTGCGGATGTTGGCCGCTTCAGCGATGGAGAGATCCACGTGCAAATTAATGAAAATATACGTGGTGATGATATTTTTATCGTACAGTCTACTTGTGCGCCAACAAATGATAACCTAATGGAATTAATCGTTATGATTGATGCACTTCGTCGCGCATCAGCTGGCCGTATTACAGCCGTAATTCCTTACTTTGGTTATGCCCGTCAAGATCGTCGTGTGCGTTCTTCACGTGTGCCTATTACTGCAAAAGTAGTTGCTGACTTTTTATCTAATGTGGGTGTTGACCGCGTATTAACGGTTGATCTGCATGCAGAACAGATTCAAGGTTTCTTTGATGTGCCGGTAGATAACGTTTTCGGCAGCTCTGTTTTACTTGAAGATATGCTTGAGAAGAAGCTCGATAATCCAATGATTGTTTCTCCCGATATTGGTGGTGTTGTACGTGCACGTGCTCATGCTAAATTATTAAACGATGCAGATTTGGCGATTATCGACAAACGTCGTCCTAAAGCTAACGTTGCGCAGGTAATGCACCTTATCGGTGATGTTGAAGGACGTCACTGTATTATTGTTGATGATATGATCGATACCGGCGGCACATTATGCCAGGCAGCTGCGGCTCTTAAAGAGCGTGGTGCTATCTCTGTTTATGCCTATGCAACCCACCCGGTATTCTCCGGCAAGGCTGCAGAAAACATTAAGAATTCAATGATTGATGAGTTCATCGTAACCGACTCCATTCCATTATCTGAAGAGATCATTGCAACGGGTAAAGTTAAACAGTTAACCCTGAGTGGCATGCTTGCTGAAGCCATCCGTCGCGTAAGCAACGAAGAGTCAATTTCGGCAATGTTCCATTATTAATTGCTGCTGATTTTCCTCTTTCAAGGTTAATTAGCTGCCTTAAAAATAAAAAACGCTTAGTTGTTTTACAATTAAGCGTTTTTTTGTACCTGAAATTCCTTTTAATGTTGTACAAAATTGTCCCATCAGGGTATTATGGCGCGCCTTTTTATACGCAGCCTGAAACTGCCGAATAAGGTGGTTTGATCTGGTCGCAAGTTCAAACCTATTTTAAATTTGAGGAACTTTATAACAGTATCCTCTCTATTGGAGTTAAACCATGTCTATTAAATTAATCGCAACAACACGTACAGACCTAGGGAAAGGTGCGAGCCGCCGCCTACGTCATGCAGACCTAGTACCAGCAATCGTATACGGAGCCGGTAAAGCACCTGTTTCTGTTACTTTTGAACATAAAGAAGTCATGAAAGCAGAAGCTGTTGAAGCATTCTACTCTTCAGTACTAGATTTAGAAATCGATGGTGTTGCTGAGCAAGTTGTACTTAAAGCTGTACAACGTCATGCTTTTAAACCACGTGTTCAACATTTAGATTTATTACGTGTTGATGCAAAACAAACACTGCAAACTACAGTTCCTCTGCACTTCCTAAATGAAGAAACTGCAGAAGCAGTTAAAAATGGTGGCGTAGTTGCTCACACAGCTAACGAAGTTGAAGTAATCTGTCTACCGGCTGATCTACCTGAATTCATCGAAGTAGATATCTCAGGAATGGAAATTGGTGATACGTTACACCTTTCTGATCTAAAACTTCCTGCAGGTGTTGAGTCTGTTGAACTAAACAAAGGTGAAGCACACGACCTTCCAGTAGTTTCAATCTCACTTGCTAAAGCAGCACCTGCTGAAGAAGAAGCTGAAGCAGAAACTGAAACAGAAGCTGACGCTTAATTAATCGTGTCAACGACGATTAAACTACTTGTGGGCCTGGCTAATCCAGGCCCCGAATATGCTCAAACCAGACACAATGCCGGACAGTGGTACTTAGACCAGTTCGCCTCTCAAGAAAACATCCAGCTTAAAGCCGAAGCAAAGTTTTACGGCCTGACCGGAAGAATACAATTCGCTGGTAATGACCTGCGTCTTCTTGTTCCAACTACCTTTATGAACCTTAGCGGAAAATCTGTTGCTGCTATGGCGAATTTTTATCGTATCAAACCTGAAGAGATCCTCGTCGCTCACGATGAACTGGATCTGCCTCCCGGTACAGCGAAGTTTAAATTAGGTGGCGGTCATGGCGGGCATAATGGTTTGAAAGATATCATTAGTAAATTGGGTAATAACAAAAATTTTTACCGTCTGCGTATTGGCATCGGTCACCCGGGTGACAAAAACAGGGTCAGTGGTTATGTTCTTGGCAAAGCCCCCATCAGTGAACAAAACCTGATTGACCAAAGCATCGATGAAGCGGCACGCTGTACCCATATTCTGGGGCAGGACGGGTTAGCAAAAGCGATGAATCGCCTGCATAGTTTTAAAGCGGTAAAATAACCCTCACTTAAATTAATATGTCATTGTTCAGGAAGTGGCTATTCCATTCTGTTTTTAAGCAGGGAAGGAGTAGCTAACCAGGTAATGGATACGATACCATTGAGCTGAACAGTAACACAATAACTAACAAAATAGGATACATATCATGGGTTTCAAATGTGGCATCGTCGGTTTACCCAATGTTGGTAAATCAACATTATTTAACGCCTTAACTAAAGCGGGCATTGAAGCTGCTAACTTTCCGTTTTGTACGATTGAACCTAATACAGGTATCGTACCTGTACCTGATCCACGTCTTGATCAACTGGCTAAAATTGTCAACCCGCAACGCATTCTGCCGACCACAATGGAATTCGTAGATATTGCCGGTTTAGTTGAAGGCGCCTCAAAAGGTGAAGGTCTGGGCAATAAATTTCTGGCAAATATTCGTGAAACCGATGCAATTGGTCATGTAGTTCGCTGTTTTCAGGATGATAATATCGTTCATGTAGCGGGTCAAATCAATCCTAAAGATGATATCGACATCATCAACACCGAGCTTGCTCTTGCTGATCTGGAAAGCTGTGAACGCAGCATTTTACGTATCGCTAAAAAAGCCAAAGGCGGCGATAAAGATGCAAAATTTGAACTGCCGGTACTGGAAAAAATCAAAGCTCACCTTGAAGCCGACGGCATGGTACGTGGTCTTGATTTAACTAAAGAAGAAAAAGCAGCGGTTGCTTACTTAAATTTCTTAACCTCAAAACCAACCATGTATATTGCCAATGTCAGTGAAGACGGTTTTGAAGATAACCCGTATTTAGATATCGTGCGTGAAATTGCTGATAAAGAAGGCGCTGTTGTCGTACCTGTTTGCGCTGCAATAGAGTCTGAAATTGCTGAACTTGACGAAGAAGACAAGTTAGAATTCTTGGAAGGTATTGGCCAGGAAGAGCCGGGTTTAAACCGCGTAATTTATAGCGGCTATCAATTATTGCATTTGCAGACCTATTTCACCGCCGGTGTTAAAGAAGTACGTGCATGGACCGTCAAAGTTGGCGCGACCGCACCACAGGCAGCAGGCGTAATTCACAGTGATTTTGAACGTGGTTTCATTCGCGCAGAAATTATTGGTTTTGATGACTTTATCCAGTTCAAAGGCGAAGCCGGCGCAAAAGAAGCGGGTAAATGGCGTCTGGAAGGTAAAAACTACGTAACCCAGGACGGTGACGTTATTCACTTCCGTTTTAACGTTTAAAGACGTTTGATTGGTAAAAAGGCAACTTCGGTTGCCTTTTTTGTTGCTTATTGAACGCCTACAGAACAAAATCAGTCGGCAC
This sequence comes from Psychromonas sp., assembly GCF_041586535.1. Lineage (GTDB taxonomy): Bacteria > Pseudomonadota > Gammaproteobacteria > Enterobacterales > Psychromonadaceae > Psychromonas. Next base: position 13,819 of record NZ_JBFGZY010000041.1, read on the forward strand.
AAATTGCTATTTTTACCCCCTTCTCCTGCAATAAACTAAGCACTTTCGCATCTGAATTGGCATCAGTCACAAGCACATCCAGTTTATTACTGTTACAGACTTTATGCGTGCCCACCTTACCGAGTTTAAATGCAGATCCCAACACGACCACTAACTCTGACTGTTCAATGATGGTATTTAATGTCTCTGCCTCATCCAAATGGTTAATGGTCAATCCCTGACTTGGGTGCAATGCATAAACACCTAAAAAACAGGCATCAAAATGGATTTTCCTGAGCATGGCATTGGTTGTTGCCCCGAGTACCATTACCGCAGATTTAGAAACCCGACCGCCTAATAAAATTAATTCTATATTATTATGATGCATTAACTTAGTCGCTACCAGCGGACTTGGAGTGACCACGGTAAAATTAAAATGAGTAGGCAAATTCATCGCCAGTTGCAGGCAGGTGGTGCCGGAGTCAATTAATATGGTTTGCTTTTCTTTGATAAAGGGGATTGCAGCCAATGCGACCCGTTTTTTTAACGGATCGATTTCATCCTGGCGATCGCGATATTCCTGAAACTCCTGCTGCAGCGGCAGCGCACCACCGTGCACCCTGCGTAATTTTTTCAGATCATCTAATAGTTTCAGATCCCGGCGGATGGTATCTTCAGATACCTGCAGCGTTTGACTTAATTCAGCGGCATAAACGCGGCCTGATTGACTGATCAAATCCAATATTTTTTCATGTCTTTCTTGCTGTAACATCTTTGATCCTTATGCGTTACCTTTCCAATTATCACACAAGAGAAGCACCTGCGTTATACGTATTATTCGCAAACTCATTTGCTGTTATGGTGATAACTCGGTTTCTCTTTCCCACGCCTGCTGATGATATTGGTAGAGTTGATTTGAGCCTAACTGGTTGACTTTAATATCCTTAATATCATCATAAAAGCCTTTATGGAAGACAAAAGCACTTTTTAATAATGGCATGGTTAACCACTGTGTATCTACCGCCAAGGATTCTGTATTTTGTAAACGTTTGCTAACACCGGCACCTGATTTAGTAGCAATGGTCCATCCCCATTCACCAAATGAAGGTACATTCTGATGGTATTGCTCGACAAATGAAAAGTTAGCTTCCTCTATGGTTTTGGCAATGGAGATAAAGGCATTACGGGCGTGGAATGGCGACGTGGACTGCACCACTATCACACCGTCTCCATTTAACAAATGATTAAGCCGGTAATAAAAATTAACGCTGTATAGTTTATTTAAATCAGGATGGCTGGGATCCGGCAGATCGATAATAATCACATCAAACAACCCTTTATTATGCGCCAGTTTATCAATGGCGATAAAAGCATCCTCATTAATAACCGTCACACGCTTGTCATTAAAGCTGGACGCTGTTAATGCCTCTACCTTCCCGGCTAAATAAGGAGGGAGAAGTTTATCCGGTGATTTAAATAGTTCAATCAACTGTGCATCTAAGTCGATTAATGTTACCTTCTGCGGCTGCCATCGCAACACTTCCCGCAATGCCAGACCATCACCACCGCCAATAATTAATATGTTATTTTGCCGCCCCGCAGCCTGCATGGCGGGATGCACCAGAAACTCATGGTAAATTTGCTCATCCAGGCTGGAGAACTGTAAACGGCCATTAATATAAAAGTTAAAAATAGGTTCAACTTTGCCGCCTAAATTACGCTGCGTAAACACCAGGTTTTGATAAGGTGTTTGGGTCTGATAAACCACTTTATCCTGATACAGAACATTCTGCATCTGCTGCTGCCAGATACCGCCATACTGGAAAACCAGCAGCACTAAGGTGCCTAACAGAAGATGCCCGAACAGCAGTTTTTTGATATGCCTTAAACAGCCCTTAAAACGCAGCATAAAAATAAAACCCGCAACTAAATTCAAGGTTGCAGTCAGGGCCGCGGCCTGACTGATTTCGATGCGCAGCATAAATAACACCCAAATCGCAGCGCCAATACCGGCTCCAATATAATCAGCACCGTAAATTGTCCCGGCATTATGAGCCAAATGATGCCCATAGACGGTTTCGCGAATACGCGCAATCAGCGGAATCTCCATGCCGATCAATAAGCCCAGCAGAAAGGCAAAAAAGTAAGGTAACTGCATGCTCAACCAGTTGATTTGTGCAATTATCCCCCCTTCAAGGCGGATATCCACGGGGATTTGGTAGGTTTCAGCGAGCAAAGTCGGTAAGGTTTGTCCAAGCCCGATCAGCGAGGCAATCAGCAGCGTGGCAGTACAGCCGATAAAAGCCACCACTAATTCTAAAATCACAAAACCTTGAAATGCATCGGAAATTTTTTTCGCCGCAAATGCCCCTAAGCCCATAGAGACAATCATAATACCGATAATCGCATAAATAACGGTTTCAACACTGCCTAATATGCGTGCGGAATAATGTGACAGTAAATACTCATAAATCAGGCCGCAACAAGCCAGCGTCGCCATGATTAAGATAAGCAGACTATCATCAATAAAGAGTTTTAATTTTTTTCCATTGTGCATTTTTGTTCTCTAAATAGAGGTAATAACAATCCGGGGCAGTAGCTGTTTTAATATTGCGCAGGAAAAACTAAGAAGATCAAGCTCTTTGCTTGAGTAATAGCTTGCTATTGGGATTCATAACAACGTTGTTACTCTTGATTTTAACTGGCAAGTTATCTGGATTAATATAAAAAAAGGCCATCAAAAGATGACCCATTAAATAACGAATAAGTGATTGCCTTTTACCTCAGGTCATTAACCCCATCAGCAGCAAGGCAATGGCAAAAGATGTCGCTAATTCGACAGTGGCAATACCAACATTTTGCTGATCTTCAACCTCTTCGCGGCGATTGATTCCCCACAGTACAATAAATTTTGCAACACTGGTTAATATCGTTAGTGCAACCATCAGAATCACACTCATGATAGTCCATTGTGCAATGCCCGCCCATAGAGATTGCGCATCATAAACTACAAAATAACTTGCTGCTGTGACTGACATCGCCGTTGAAATCAGATATCCGGAGTAGCGGATAGCGAGCGCCAACTGCCCTTTCTCCAGCGCGGCCTGAAAACTGATACCGTTGCTTCTCGCATATCCCCATTCAAATATCCGGGTAATAATTAACAACATCAGTTGTGAAATTATCCAGGCAGATAAAATAGCGACAAAGGTTTTGATACCCAGCCCTTCCGCCCAGAGCAGAGCAGCACGCACTACGATAGCAGTCGCAATAACTGACGCGGCATCAGCCACACCGACAGAAATATTTTTCTGCAGGATAAGCTCGTGTTTATGGAAATCAGGTAAGGCGAATTTATCGTGAATATGGCGCCCGGCCTTAATTAATAATAAACCGATAATACCGTAGGTTAACATCCCCATTAGCTCAACGGTGTAGGTACCGGCCAACTCTCCCGTAATTGCACCACTTAACGCAATCCCCATCGCGGCCACGCCACCAGCCAGACTGATACCATAAGCAAAATTGTCATTTATCGCCAACTCCTTTTTGGTATCCACATTACCGATGAAGCCCATCGTATAACGGATGCCCCCCAATAACAGGATAGCCACCACCATGTCGATCAATAAGTAAACGATCAAATTACCGTACTGTGCTAATGTAGTCATTACTTCACTCATATTATTAACCTTATTTTCCGCGACTTATGCCACGAGAAGTCGTCGTTGTACTATTTCTGAAACTGCTCGCTGATTTTGTTTTTGAATAATTAGACTTCCCAGCAAAAGAAGTCGTTTGCTGTGCTTGTCGGCTGGAGGAAGAGATACTGCTTGCTCCGGTTTTCGACTTCGCATAGGGGCTTTGAAATCCCCCCTTACCGGCAAATTGCTTTTTGGTTCTCGCCGCCAAATTATCCTGAGATTTTGCCTGTTGCGGTGAGGTATAACGGTTACGGCCGACATCATTGTAATAACTATAATCACGACCAGATGACCAACTGTCATAGCGGATTCGATTAGGCGTTAAGGCCGAAAACATGGCATACATGCCGTACCACTGCCAAAACGACATGCCACTGCTGTCCGTCTGCCATTGCCCGTAGCCGGGATTACCCACTAATTGGCTGCCGGGGCCGTTGTCCTGCGCAGCATTTGCGCGCAAACTCTGTTGTTTGCTAATCGCATTAACCCGGGCCAACTTGCCATCGGACATATCGGCAATCACATTAATCGGATCCGATAACGCATCATTAAACAGCAGCGGATCCGTTGCCGCCATTAAATTTTCCGACTCGAACAATTGCGCTTCGATATCCCCCAATACCTGCGGTTGCTCCTGCAGTGTTTTTAAACGTTTTTTCAAGCCCTGAAAGAGCGGGCCCTGGCGGCTGGCATCACGACTTAACTCAGTCAATAAAGGTTTAAGTTGCGGCTTTTCTTCACTCAGCAGTCTTGCATATTCACGTAAAATTGAAGCATTACGTATTCCATTAGTATCGAGGGTTGCCCCAAGATTATCGGTTAAATATTCAGCGCTTTTAATATTGGCTTGCAGACGGTCCGGGCGATCATCTCCACAGGCAATCAGCAATAAACTCAGCCCCAGAATAAAAAATAGTTTTGTTTTCATTACCTTCCCTAATTCGATAAGTACGCTATAACACGCTGCAAATCCTCTTGCGTATCAATTCCTGCGGGGGGAATTTCATTAGCCTGCTGCACGTGAATTTTATAACCATGCCATAATACTCTCAGTTGCTCCAATTTTTCTATCAATTCTAAAGGAGAAACTGATAATTGCGTGTATTGTCTAAGAAAACAAACACGGTAAGCATAAATACCGATATGACGTTGTAACTTATCATAATTTAAAGATTTTTTTGCCTGATTCTGAGCACTGAAATTATCCCTGTCCCAGGGTATAGTGGCACGACTGAAATACAAAGCGAGCGCATTTTTATCACAAACCACTTTGACCGCATTGGCATTAAAAACATCAGCAACATCTTCAATAGGCGCACTTAATGTGGCCACGCTGGCAACAGGATTTTGCTGCAGGTTGCCCGCCACCTGTTTGATCACAGACGGCGGAATTAACGGCTCGTCTCCCTGCACGTTAACAATTATTTCATCATCAGCAAAGTTAAACTTTTGACATACTTCCGCGAGACGGTCTGTACCGGACTCATGTTCACAGGAAGTCATACACAGGTCAATATTGTCAATGTGGCTGATAGCATCAGCAATACGCTGATCATCGGTCGCGACAATAACCTGTTTTGCGCCACTTTTTAAAGCCTGCTGCGCAACCCGTTCAATCATAGTTTTACCCAGAATATCAAGCAGAGGTTTAGCTGGTAATCGGGTTGAATGATAACGCGCCGGTATCACCACAATAAATGACATTGTTATTCCTCACCAGTTGCAATGCTACGGGCTTTTACTTGTAATAAAGCGGGGATACCATCAATCACCGGATACGCAAGATGATCAAATTTACAAATCAGTTCATTGCTTGATTTTTTATAACTTAGTTTACCTTTGCATACCGGACAGGCGATAATATCGAGTAACTTAATGTCTAACATTGTATATCCTTAATCCTACTTAATAATTGTTGTTCAAAAGCCGCAGGCAATTCCGCTGAAACAGGCAGATACCACCAGTTTTGTTGTGCAAAAAAGGTGCATTTAACCGCATCTTTTTCTGTCATCAACAGCGGTATAGAGGTATCGAATTGCGCAAAATCATCCTTTACAAAAGCATGATGGTCATTAAAACCTACGGCTTTTAAAATTTCAAATTGTTGTTGCTTAAGAGTGTCGAAAAATCGCGCCGGGAAACCGATCGCGGCACAGGCATTCACTTTATCTTTAGCAGTCAGTTGACCTTCATGACCATCAACACGTCTGCAGGGTTGCGCTTTTAACAGCATGGTATGTTCGTTAGCGTGTTGCTCACCGTTATTAATCAAAAAATCAACGCTATTTAAACGCGATAAAGTTTCCCGCAATGGCCCCATCGGCATAACGTGCTGATTACCAAAACGGCGCTTTCCATCAATAATAACAATTTCAATATCACGTTGCAGTGCATAATGCTGCAGGCCATCATCACTGATAATAATGTCCACCGGGAGATGCTGCTCGAGATATTTAACGGCATTGCTGCGAACCGGATCAACGACCACCGGAATACCAAGACGTTTATAAATTAAAAGAGGTTCATCCCCTGCTTCTTTGCCGGTTATATTTTCATCAACAAGCAGCGGATAAGCGCTGCTTTTACCGCCATAACCGCGGCTGATCACAGCGGGTTTATGGCCAGCATCAATAAGCTTTTCGCACAACCAGATAACAAAAGGGGTTTTACCATTACCGCCCACAGAGATATTGCCGACAATGATAACGGGCAGGTTACTTTTGTAACTTTTAAAAACCCCTTTGCGGTAAAGCCCGCGACGGCACAGACTGATTATTTTGAATAATAAAGCCAGTGGAAAAAGTAACCACGCCCAGGTGGCCGGGCGGTACCAAAAGGGCATTATAAATCTCCAGAAGCTTGAATTTTACTAAGAGTATGATAAATCTCTTTTTTATCAATAAGTTCAGCATGAGTACCACGTTCTACCACACGACCTTCATCAATTACTAAGATTTGATCCGCATGCTCAATGGTTGATAAGCGATGGGCAATAACAATAGAGGTTCTGTTTTTTTGTAATTCATCAAGTGCAGCCTGAATATGCCGTTCTGATTCTGAATCTAAAGCGGAGGTTGCCTCATCCAAAATCAGAATAGGCGCATCGCGCAATAGCGCTCGGGCAATGGCCAGTCTTTGCCGCTGTCCGCCCGATAGCAAGGTTCCATTTTCACCAATAAGGGTATCTAAGCCTTGTGGAAAACGATTAATAAACTCCATCGCATTGGCAGTTTCAGCGGCTTTGATAATATCTTCCCGGGTAAATTTGCCGTCACTTGCATAGGCAATATTATTGGCAATGGTATCGTTAAACAGATGCACATTTTGAGAAACAATGGCAACCTGATCGCGTAATGAAGCCAGTGTGTATTCCTGAATATTCACTCCGTCAACCGTGATCACACCACTGTCAATATCATAAAAACGGGTCAGTAAATTGGCAATGGTTGATTTGCCGCTGCCGGAGCGTCCAACCAGCGCAAAGGTTTCCCCTGCTTTCACTTTAAAGCTGACATTATTTAATGCCGGTTTTTCAGCGTTCGGGTAGGTAAAAACAATATTTTTCAGTTCAATATCCCCCCTCGCACGTTCAATCACTTTACTGCCGGAATCGACAGCAGCGGCGGTATCCAGGACATTGAACAAGCTCACACTGGCGGCAATTCCCCGCTGAATTTGGCTGGTGACTTCCGTTACCGCTTTTAAGGGTTTCATTAACGCCATCATAGAAGAAATAATAACGACAAAAGTCCCCGGACTTAAATCATCAATAATGGCGGGTTTAGTGGCCAGAAACAGAATAAAAGCGAGCGCAAAAGAAGCGAGGCTTTGAACCACCGGAGTGCTGATCGCCTGGGCACTGGCCATTTTCATATTTTGCGAACGTACAGAATTACTGACCTGATTAAATTTTTCATTTTCAACTTTTTGGCCACCAAACATTAACACTTCTTTGTGACCTTTTAACATCTGCTCTGATGCTGTTGTCACTGAGCCCATGGCATTTTGCAGGTTTTTACTGATTTTTCGAAAACGTTTACTGACAACGCTAATAGCTGTCGCCACAATCGGGGCAATCAAAAAGAAAACCAGTGATAATTGCCAGCTTTGTACAAACATCAGACCAACCAGCGCAACAATAGTGGCGCCATCACGGAATATTTTTATCAATGCAGAGGTAGAGGCTGTGGTGACCTGGTTAGCGTCGTAGGTGATTTTAGAGAGCAGATCTCCGGTATTGGTTTTATCAAAAAAGCTGATGGGTAAGGCGATTAAATGGTTAAACAACTCTCGTTGTAATTTCATTACCACATGGGTACCTACCCATGACATACAATAAGAACTGACAAAAGCAACCAGCCCCCTTGCGCCGACAATTAAAATCACAAAAATTGGCATAAACTTTAAAACATCAGGATCCTGCCCGGTTAACCCCTCATCCATCAGGGGTTTAATCGAATAGATAAAGGTTGCATCAACTGCTGCATAACCGGTCATCGCAATGATCGCGGCAATTAACCCTAATTTAAACTCTTTAACGTATCCGAGTAGTCGCTTAAAAACCAGCCAACTATTCACTTCTTTATTTTCCATGCTTCACCAAGTAATTGTATTAGAGAGAAAAAGAGTGATGATACCAATATGGCGCAAGATCTTCTCTATATGTTTGCATATTAATATTTTCTCTTGTTATTTTAAAACGAATAAAGCCATTCAGGCCACTGTTTGCCATTCTAACATTTTGCTCGGCATAACGTAACTTTACCTGCGTTGCAGGAAATCCCCATTGGTTCATAAATCCGGCGCTAAAAATAACCCACTGCGGGTCGACCGTTTTAATAAACACTTCACTTGATGAGTGCTTACTGCCATGATGTGCAGCTAACAAAAGATCACTCTGCAGATCAGAGCCATATTTCTCAGCTAATTTAATCTCTTGTTTTTTATCTATATCTCCGGTTAACAGAAGTGCATGAACCCCATCATCAATATGCACTACGCAGGAGTTGTTATTATTGTTGTCACTGAGCGTTACTGGTGATAATACACGCACCGAAAGAGCGCCTAATGACCAGCGCATCCCGGCACGGCACAATTTTGTGTCTTTATTTTGTTGCCCTGCCAATGTGAGTGGTTCCCCCATTATCAGGGTGTCAGGCAGAAAAGTCCGGTTAATCAGATCAAAACCGCCCGCATGGTCAATATCACTGTGGCTGATCAGCAGATAATTCAGCCTGGTAATACCGATAGAATGCAGATACGGTACAGTCTCAACCTCTGCCGTTGTGAAGCCTGAAGGATAACGTGGTCCAGTATCATAAAGTAGACTTTGCCCCTGATTTCTGACTAAAACCGACAACCCCTGCCCTATATCCATCACCTCGACCCACCACTCATCCGGCTTATTACCTCTGTCTAGCCACAGAGATATAAAAATAAAAGAGAGTAGTGTGCAACTGAAAAGATAATGCAGGCGCGCATTAACATGTTTAAGTTTAAGCAGAATATAACTGACTACAATCACCATAACAAAAAGAACAAGTAATAACCCTTGCTGAGAAGAAAATGAGAGGTAGGCAAATTGTGTTGGCTCAAACACGGCAAAAAAACAACTTATTAAATAATCTGAAATATTCAATAATACCCGGGCAACAGGTTGATAGATGATCGCAAACACAACCGCTAACAGGGTGATCGGTATGATTAACAGTGAAAAAAGCGGTACAGCAACCAGGTTAATTAAGGGGGCAAGCAGTGAAAATGCAGAAAAACCCAACAGTTGCACAGGTAACATTAACAGGGTTAAAGAAAGTTGAATCAGCAAAAGCAGAGACAGATAGTGCTTTATTTTACTCAATCCGGCCCTGCTTCCCCTCCTTTCGGCACCATTGATAAACTGTGGGAAGTGCCAGAGCACAATTAATATTGTGCACACCGCAAAATAGGATAACCATAAGCTTAAACTGAGTACTGCTAAAGGATCCCACACTAAAATCACAAAAAGTGTCAGCAGCAATAAATCGATTAAGCTGCACCTGCGTTTCATTGATAAAATGACAACAGCAAATAACAACATTAAAAAGGCACGCTGGGTTGGCAGAGAGAAACCCGCTAAATAAGCATATAAAAATGCTCCCAGTAATGCGCTAACATTAAGAAATCGCCAGGAAAACCAGCCCAGGTATCTTTTGGGAGAAAAAGACTGAATAAAGTAAGCGGCGCACAGATAAATGCAGGAAAAAAACAGACTGATATGCAGACCTGAAATAGCAAACAGATGGGCGATGCCCAACTTTTTAATCTGCGTTTTTTGTGATAGATTTATTAATGATTTATCCGCAAAAGATAACGCCAGGATAACGCCCTGATTTTTTAAAGAACCGGACAGTGCGAGTACTTCCTCATATAAAGCAGCTCTCAAAGAAAAAGCGGAAGTTTGCTGTTTAATATGTTTTTTGATGGTTGCCTGATAAGCAATATGCTCAGAATATTTCCATTTTTGCCGGTCAAACCCTGCAGGATTAGCTCGCCCGTAGACGGGTTTGAAACGCACCTTAAAAACGTGCTTTTCGCCCTCTTGGACTTTAATAGTCGGCGCATACCAGCGCATTTCCAATAAAGGTGAATAATTTAAGTGATGTCCATCAAGTTCGACTAATTTAGCGCTAAAATAGCCACTATTTTTATCACTGATTAATGATTTAATTTGTGCAACTATGATATGGTCTTGCCCGTCTACGGATGCTTGCAGGGAGTGTGGATTTGAAAAAAAGGAAGTAAGAGTGACAGGGGAAGCTGCCAGCGTTCCGGTTAGGGTTAATTGCGCATAAAGTGAAAAATAAACAGCAAAAAAAGGGATTACCGCTAAAATGCGTAAACGCGGTATAAAAAACAAAGCAATAAAGATAACGCTAGCGTATATGATTCCGTTATTATCTAATAAATTTTGCCAAAATAAACTTGATATAAAAACAATAATCGACAGCCACAATAATAAGCGCATTGTTATCCGAATTCATTTACCTAAACATTAATTATATGCCAAAAAAATTTCTTAAACGTTTTATACCAAAAACTGAAACATTAAAAGCACATCCACACCTCAGGCATTTTGGTGAAACGCTGCACAATCCCAATTTATGGCATTTAAACCGCCGCAGTGCAGCTGGCGCGGTCGCTGTTGGTCTTTTTTGTGCCTGGATCCCTCTTCCATTTCAAATGCTGATAGCGGCAACTATCGCAATTTTATTTTCGGTTAACCTGCCCATCTCCGTTGCTCTGGTATGGATTTCAAATCCGCTGACCATGGGGCCCTTATTTTATGGTGCCTATCGTTTAGGGGCTTTTCTCCTGCACCTGCCTGTCCAGCATTTTCACTTCGAACTCTCTTATTCCTGGTTAAGAGCGACATTTGGCACAATCGCCCCGCCATTATTTTTAGGTTCATTACTACTCGGCAGTGCTTGTGCATTTTTAGGCTATCTATTATTTCGTGCCTTTTGGCGTTTTACTATCATCAAAAAGTGGCAACGCAGAAATAAAAAATGACGGCTTAAATTATCACCACAACTTTAATTCCGACAGTTTTATTGGTTTTATCCATTTAGATGAAAAACACCGTCATTCATGGCGGTGATGAAAATCATTGATGCGAAGCATTAACGTTACTTAGGTCTATTTTGTTGCTCGATATAAGTCGTCAGGACATCTAGCGCAGCACCGCCACATGATCCGGCAAAGTAACTGGGAGACCATAACGCACCATTCCATAGATAACGATGTATATCGGG
>NZ_JBFGZY010000042.1:0-24625 GCF_041586535.1 Psychromonas sp.
GTTTTGACAAAATCCTGCTTTTCGACCCGGTATTGATCAACAACCACACCACCACGCATATTGTTAAACAATACGTTGGCATAGTGATGCACGGTTGTTTCATCTTCAGCGGTTTTTTGGTAAGCATCGCTGCCAGCCATCAGCATTAACAGATCCTGATGATTAGCCTGAACCGATTGTCTGATATTCTCTGCAATGGTTTCTCTGGCGCTTAAATCCTGCTGCAGGGTGACGATGGCGCTATGGGTTTTATCGATATCAGCCACAATCTGCCAGCTCTCTTCCTGGCCGGCAGCAAGCGAACAATTTTTATGGATAAAATAGGCGCCGCGTAAACCACGACGTAAGGTTTCAGTACTGATTTGTTCACCCCGGCGGAAGGCGCCAAGCTGCTCGCTTGACAGCAGGATGGACTGACAGTTATCGGCAACGCTAAATACTGTTGTAGCAAGTAATGACTCAGCAGGATCGGCACGATCACTTAATTTGGCATATAAGCTGTAACTTGCCAGGCTTGAATCCGGTATTAACTCATTCCATTTGTAAGCATCGAGCAGCGCGCTGCTGGTCTGCATCAATGCAAGCAGTGCATTGGGCGGAAGAATATTTTGAATACCGTCAACGATTTCAAACTCTAGCGGCTGTTGAGCACTGTTTTTGACTGTTGAAGTACGCACAAAACCGTATTGTTCACTGGTCGCCCACTGATATTTGAAGGTCAGGCCCAGATCCAGGTTAACTTCTTCGAAAATAATCTTATCGCCAGCCACATTCTTATAAAGATTGCGCTGAACCTGATAAAGACCATTGTGCTGCAGGTTAAAGGGTTCCCATTGTCTGCTGCCCTTTTCAGTCTGCACTCTTACAATAGTTTTACTGCCGGTGTTTTCCGCACTTTCATGAATATAGTCAACAGATTTATAAGGAAACAGAGCATTTTCCGGTCTGATTCTCCCTGCCGATAAGCTGCCTGTGGAGGAGATAAATAACCAGTGATCACCTGCCGAAACAACACTGATAAAAAATGGTTTCATCTGATCAGCATTTTTTATCTGATAGTATTTGTCGCCGTCCAGGGCGATAAATTTTCCTGAGACTTTGCTCGAAGAGGAATTAATATTTTTATTTGTCATGGTAAAACCCAAATTTAAAGTAAGCGCTTTCTTTACGCAAAATAAAATGAATATTTAATATACGTCAGTTAGATTAATATATTGTGGCAGCGAATAAAATGATCATCCGCAACTTTAGTAATAGCAGGGAAACTCTCACTACATTTATCTAAAACACGAGGACAACGTGCAGCAAACGGGCAACCTTTACTTGTCGGTCTCCATAATGGTATCTCACCTTTTTTAGCGCCCAGCTCACGGCGACCGCTTTTCCCAGCTTCAGGAACCGCAGATAGCAATAATTGCGTATAAGGATGTTGCGGTGTTTGCGTGACTTTATCACTATTGCCCCACTCCACCATATGTCCGACATACATCACTGCGGTTTTTTCTGCAAAATACCTTGCCGTGGCAATATCGTGGGTAATGTACATAAACGAAATATCGTGCTTATCTTTAAGATCCGCCATTAAGTTTAAAATTCCCAGACGAACCGACACATCGAGCATAGAAATCGGCTCATCGGCTAAGATAACCTCCGGATCCACAGCTAAAGCACGGGCAATAGCAACACGCTGTCTTTGTCCACCACTTAACTCAAATGGATATTTCTGAGCAGTTTCCACTGCCGGAAATAACCCCACTAATTCAAGAAGCTCATATACCAGCTTCTCAATGGTTTTTTTATCACCACGCTTATGAATAAGCAAAGGCCGTGCAATATGATGAAAAATAGAGTGTACGGGGTTGAGCGAGCCAAAGGGGTCCTGAAAAATCATCTGCACCTGGCGGGCATATTCAAGTGTTCCATGCTCTTTCACGAACTGATCTAAAGGTTGCCCTTTAAAAATAATATCGCCACCTGTTTTATCAAAAATACGGGTTAGAACTCGAGCCCCCGTACTTTTACCTGAACCCGATTCACCAACAATCGCCAGCGCTTCGCCTTTACGCAACTCAAATGAAACATCATTCACCGCGCGCATAAAGTTCTTTTTATTATTAGATTGACCGATAGGAAAATCTTTTATCAAATTTTTAACTGAAAGTACTACTTCAGGAGTGTTATTGGTATCCATCATCAATTCCTTATAATTTGTGACAAGCTGCTTGGTAATCGGCAGTCAGATTAAGCAATTGCGGCTCATCTTTCTTACAAATATCCATACAATCCGAACAACGCGGATTAAAATTACAACCCGTTGGCAAACGTAACAAATTGACCGGATCACCAGGAATGCCATAGAGGCGCTCCTTCGGGCCATGAATCGTCGGGAATGAAGAGATTAAACCTTTGGTATAAGGATGTGACGGTTTACTGAATACGGTTTTCGCATCACCAATTTCAATCAGATTACCGGCATACATAACACCGATCCGATCGGCTATTTCACCCATCAAACTTAAATCATGGCTGATAAATAGAATTGAAAAGCCAAATTTTTCTTTTAAATCATAAAGTTCATTTAAGATTTCGCGTTCAACGACCACATCCAGTGCCGTTGTCGGTTCATCCATAATAATCAGTTTCGGCTCAAGCGCCAGGGCAATGGCAATAACAACACGTTGTCTCATACCACCACTGAGCTGATGGGGAAAGCTTTGCAGGCGATCGCCTGGCAGGCCAACAATCGCAAGCAATTCAACGGCTTTGTCCTTTGCTTCTTTAAGCGTAACTTTTTTGTGCGCCAGAATAACATCGGTCAACTGCTCGCCTATGGTAATAACCGGGTTTAATGAATTCATTGCACTTTGAAAAACAACAGACACATCGTTCCAACGAAAATCGCGCAACTCTTTATCTGACATTTTTAAGACATCTTTGCCATTATAAAGAATTTCTCCTTCAGGTATTAACCCCGGCGCCTTATGCAAACGAGCAATTGCAAAAGCTAATGTGCTTTTTCCGCAACCTGATTCTCCAGCGATGCCCAAAGTCTCTCCCGGGGCAATGGTTAAGCTGACATTGTTAACAGCTCTTGCGATACCATTTGGCGAAACATAATCAACACAAAGGTTATTTATTTCTAACAGTGCTTGTTTCATACTAAACCTCGACGTTTATCTGCTTCTTTATTCAATTTTTTCCACAACTTAAGATGCGGACCAGTTTTAAGTTTCGGGTTACTGACCTGATCAATCGACATATTAAGTAACGCTAATGCCCCGCCAGTTAACGCTAACGCCGATGCAGGAACAATCATTTCCCACCATGCACCTGTGTATAGAGAAGAAGAAGTTTGTGCCCAGTAGAGCATTGATCCCCAGCTTACTTCTGTCGCATCACCTAAACCGAGAATACCCAGTCCCGCTTCAGCGCCCATTGCGTAGATCACTGTACCAAGAAAGCCACCAAACACGATTGAGATTAAGTTAGGCAGAATTTCCACAAGAATAATACGCAGTTTTGATTCCCCCATCACTTCCGCAGAGATAATAAATTCTTTGCTTCTAATTGCCATCGTCTGCGAGCGAATGACCCTTGCTCCCCATGGCCAGGATGTTATTCCGAGTAACACGGCAATCAAGGCCGAGCCCACCTGCCCTAAAAATGCGGCAAGTACAATCAACAAGGGCAGTTGCGGAAATACCAGAAAAACATTCGTGATAAAGTTCATCCATTCATCAATTTTCCCACCGAAATAACCAGAAGTAACCCCCACAGCAACAGCTATTACAGTGGCTATAATACCGGCGAACAGGGCTACACTTAGGGTTTTTCTCGCTCCATGAAGCACCTGGCTATACACATCACGACCGCTTCTCGTTGTACCCATTATATGTTCTGCATTTGGCGCAACATGCGGCCTGGCGACACGTTTATCGGGGTTGTGCGTAGTCAGTACAGGCGCAAATAAAGCACCAAGCAGAATCATCGTGATTAAAAAACCACCGATAATACCAGGCGGGTTGCCATGAAAGAATGCTTTGCTTTTCTTCCATGCAGCGCGACACTTCTGTTTAAACTCACTTTCATGGTGTGGAACAGATGGATTAGCATCTGATGCAGTTAAGTTGTTCATATCTATACCTTATTTAGAAATTCGTGGATCCAGCCACACGTAAAGCAGATCGGCGATAAAATTAGCGGTTAACACGGCAGAAACAAGAATCAGTAAGATGGCCTGAATAAGCGGATAGTCTCGCGCCATAATACCTTTAAGGAGAATGTTTCCCAGACCTTGGTAATTAAACACGATTTCAGTCATGATCGAGCCTGCGAAAGAGAAACCAATCGCCATCGCAATGGCTGTTGCAACCGGTAATATTGCATTTCGTCCTGCATATCGGTACATCACCCGGAAGCTGCTTAACCCTTTTGCTTGCGCCATGGTCACATAATCTTCACCAAGTACATTGATCATCGCATTACGCATGTTAAATACCCAGGTGGCGATACCCACTAAGATCATTGATCCCATCGGTAAAATAGCATGCTTTAAAACACTACCGATGAACTCCAAACTCAATCCAGGATCAACATCAGGGTTGTAAGTATAAGCAAGTGGCAAAAGTTCAAGCTTTAAACCAAAAAAGTAAAACAATAACAGTGCGGTTACAACATAAGGAAAATTACTAATAAAAGCTAAAACAGGCGGTACCACTTGCCCGAACAAACCTTCTCGACGGTATGATGCATAGGTACCGATACCTACGCCGAGAATTAAAGCGACAATTAATGAGCCCAATGCTAAGAACATGGTCCAAGGTAGTGCCATTGCAAGGACATCAGTAACCTGCACAGGAAACATTAATACCGACGGGCCGAGATCCAGAGTGAAAACACTCTGCATATAGGCAATATATTGCTGGAATATATTACCGTCGACAAAACCATACATTTCTCTGATGGCATCCATTGCAGCAGGGTCTATTTTACCTTGCGCAGCGGCGAATAAAGCATCTACCGGATCACCGGGCATCATTCGAGGCAATAAGAAGTTAAAGGATATAGCAAGCAAAAATGCAGTAAAATAAAAACTAAGTCGGCGTAATAAAAAACTCATAATGTTTTCCAATAATTAAAGAGCCACCAAGTGGCTCTAGTGATACCTATCAATTACTTGAGATGAAGATTGTTAAGAATCAAATTGCGAGTACCACCGTCATACCAGACTGGTCGGACATACGGGTTCTCTTCACTCGGCCAGCCTACAAATTTTGAGGTGTTGTACTGATACCAAGTCGGATTTGAGAACAATGGAATAAACGGCAGGTTCGCAGCGGTAAACTCCTGTAGCTCATCTAATATAGCTTGTTGTTTCATTGGATCTTTGGTTAAACCAAAACTGTTAATCAGCTGATCAATTTCAGGTGAATGCACGCCATGGCCGCCATGGAAAGATTGACCGGCACGATCAGTCAGGAAATATTCCTGATAAGCCTGAATCGGATTAGTCGCAACCATTGACCAGTTAATCGACATCTTGTATCCGCTGTTTTTTAAGTTCTTATCATAAACAGCCCAATCGACGGTTTTAACATTGGCTTTAATACCGATCTCTTCATAATACTCAGTTACCATCTGTACTACTTGAATCCAGTCTGTCCAGCCGTTAACCACTTCGATATCGAATTCAATTGGTTCGCCATTAGGCATATCTCTGAATCCATCGCCATCAAGATCTTTATAACCGCCTTGATCAAGCAACTGGTTTGATTTTTTAGGGTCATACTGGGTAAGATCTTTGTATTTAGCGGTCATTTCCTTGCTGATATAAGGTTTATAAAGCTCGGCAATTCCCCCCGCATTATAGTTGACTGTCGGATAGCCAAAAGCGGCAATATCAACAATGTCGGCACGATTCAATGCCATAGATAACGCTTTACGTACATTCAAGTCGTCAAAAGGCGCCTCTTTTGTATTAACATAAAGATGGATTGCATCATTAGCCGGGTACCAGAAATGATTATTTGCAGGATCAGCCTTTACGTAAGTATTCTCAATATCAGCAATAAAGTTAGACCCCCAATCAATTTCACCTTTCATTAGCGCGGGTTGAATTTGCGAGTTATCATTGTATGAACGGTAGGTTATGCAATCAATATACGGGCGATTCGGAAGGTAGTAGTTATCATTACGGCAAAGCTGCATCTGTTGTGATTTAACATATTTAACCGTTGTCATTGGACCGCTGCCGACAGGATTCACATTCATAAAGGTTGTTAGATTTTTCTCTTTACCCCAGATATGCTCTGGTACGATATGGTATGCCGCCAGATCCCAGAGCAGTGTGGAATCTGGAGTATTTAATTCAAATACGATAGTTGTCGCATCCGGTGTTTTGATACTTTTAAGATTACCGGCAGGCCAAATTCCTTTCAGGTCAAATGCAGCTGCTTCTTTACTCAGCTCATAACTAAATGCGACATCTTTTGAAGTCAAAGGTTGACCATCAGACCATTTTAAACCATCACGAATTTTGAGAGTAATGGTTTTCAGATCATCAGAATAGTCTGCTGATTCTGCTAAACGCCATTCAGTTTTCCCGGTCATCGCATTAAAAACCATTAAAGGTTCAAATATCACCCCGTGCGTCAAATCCCCTGATGTATACGGGTTAAAGTTCTCAACGAAACCTGTATTAATAATAGGAACCGTTAACGTCCCACCCTGTTTAATATCTTCAGCCATTGCGCCACCTGCCGATATCAATAAACCACATACGAGCGAGGCCAAAATCTTTTTACTGTGCATTGTATAGTCCTTAAAGTTAGAAAATCACAACCGGAACGCTTACTCAGGCTTAACAGTGTGACATTCATTTGTGATAAATGAATTCCACAACACACAAAGAAAGCGCTTTCTTTTGGTGATATTATGGGATGGGGAGAGAGGCGGCAACCTGATTGAGTAAATATTGGTACTTTGGTCACAATAAGAAATTTGTCATTTATTTCATTTTTTTTAGTTCAACTTGTCAAAAATCAGCTGATTTTCGCAATATACAGACTAACTGCCTGATATTGAATTGTTTATCCCAATGCATTTAGCTATCAAGAAAAAAGAAAAAGAAAGCGGCACAATCGATAGTCTTGAGGCGAAAATCATCTTAATTAATTCGCAAGCGTTTTCTTAGCAGAAAATTGAATTGGCCTGAATGAAAAAGAGTTACTTCTTTGTCAGGAATGGTAATAGTGAGAAGGCGTTTGAGGTATATTTAATCAAAACTTAAATCAACCCCAAAAAAAATGCCCATCGAAATGGGCAGTTATTAGAATGAAGCTAACAGCGGTAAAGAGTTAACCTTTATAAATCTTCGGATTAAAGACATCCCTTAACCAGTCTCCCAGAAGGTTAATGACCAGTACCAGAGTAATCAATACAATGCCCGGGAAAATGGTTATCCACCAGGCTCCGGAGAAGATGTATTTAAAACCGATACTGATCAGCGCGCCTAAAGAGGGCTGGTCCACCGGCAGGCCTAACCCCAAAAAGGACAAAGCAGCTTCAGACATAATGGCATTGGCAACCTGAACGGTGGAGATAACCAGAATCGGCGATAAACAGTTTGGCAGAATATGCCTGAACATAATCCTACCCGCTTTAAATCCCATCACCTGCGCGGCTTCAACGTACTCTTTTTCCTTTTCCGCCAGTACCGACGCGCGGATAGTACGCGCATATTGCGGCCACTCCGCGATGCCAATTATTACCACCAGCATGATCACCGCATACTGGCTGTAAAATTCGTTACCGAAGCTCGCTTTAAAAATAGCCGATACAATAATCGCCACCATCATGGTCGAAAAGGACAACTGCACATCGGCAAAACGCATCAGAAAACTGTCAATACGTCCGCCGAAATAGCCGGAAGAAAGACCAATCACAATGCCCAATATTAACTGTACCGCGACGGCTAAAAAGCCGATAGTCAACGATAAGCGAGAACCATAAAGGATGGTTGAGAAGATATCCCTGCCCTGATCATCGGTGCCCAGTAGAAACCTTGCATCTCCCTCTTCCAGCCATGACGGCGGCAGCTCGGAGTCCATCAGATCAATACTGGTCAGATCATAGGGATTAGTCGGCGAAATGAGCGGTGCAAATAAAGCGGCGATCAAAAAAGTCAGAAACACGGCGAAACTGAACATCGCCACTTTATCTTTGAGAAAATAATAGATCAGATCTGAGTTTTTAAAACGCTCCCAGCGACTAGGAACATGGGAAGAAGTAATAGTATTCATGATTATGCCCCTTTACCGGTGAGATTTACGGTCGGATCAACAACGCCATATAAAAGATCGACAATGGTATTTGTCACCACGAAGATTAAGCCGACAAAGATGACATAAGCGGTGATCAGCGGTGTATCAACACGGTTAATCGCCTCCAGGAATAAAAAACCGGTTCCCGGCCACTGAAATACCGTTTCCGTCAAAATGGTGTAGGCCACCATAGTGCCTATCTGCACACCGCCGACAGTGAGCACCGGCAGCATGGTATTTTTCAGGGCATGCTGGTAATAAATTTTATTCATGGGCAGCCCTTTCGCCGTAGCAAATTTCACATATTCAGAGCTCAGCGCCTCGAGCATCTCCGAGCGCACCAGGCGAATAAACAGCGGCAGCATAATCGATGCCAGGGAGATACAAGGCAGAATAAGATGCAGCAGCCCGTCTTTAGTCAGGTAGCCGGTCTCCCAGCCCAACACATTTAAGGTTTCACCACGTCCATAGGAGGGTAACCAGTTCAGTTCGATTGAAAACAGGTACATCAGCATAATAGCGGTCAGGAAAACCGGTACGGAAATACCTAAACTGCTCAGCGCCATAATCACTTTTGTCCACCTGCTTTTCGGGTGGATAGCAGAATAAACCCCCAACGGGATAGAGACAGAAACGATAATTAAAGCTGCACCGAAAACCAGTTCAAGGGTGGCTTCGAGTTTATCCAATATTACCTCTGTAGCAGGTTTTTTAAAGAAATAGGAGGTGCCTAAATCCCCCTGCACTGCATTGGAGATAAAACGCCCGTATTTAGTGACAAAAGGGTCATTAAGCCCCAATTGATCACGCATTACCTCTCTTTCCTGTTCAGAAACGGATTGGCCGACTAGCTCACGGAGCGGATCGCCTAAATTATCCTGAATGGAGAATGCAACCAGACTGATCACAAACATCACTATCAGAGCCTGAAAAAGGCGCTTGATCAGAAACGTAAACATTCCTTGTACCTCGATTTAATGGTAAATAATAACAAAAAGCGCGAGTCTGCAACACACGCCAAAAAGATGAAAGCCCTACATTAATAGGGCGTTGCCGGGATGAATAAATAGTTCACTGAAAATAAACCACAATCCCGATTAAACAACCAGATAGTTCAGCATTTACTCCGTAACAACCAGGTCGCCGAAGTATGGAAAGTTCATCGCATTCACTATCTGCTCAATCTGCAGATTAGATTTAGCACCCCAGGCCAGATTCTGCCAGTGCAGAGGAACAAAAGCCGCCTCTTTATACAATATCTGCTCTACTTTCTGCAGCATCGCCGCACGCTTGGCCGGATCGGTTTCCACGTTGGCCGAATTAACCAGCTGATCAACTTCAGTATTAGAGTAATGACCGCAGTTATAAGCCCCTTTACCGGTTTCGGTATTACGCGTCATGGTTAGGAACTCGGAGAAGTTCGCCGAATCTTCGGTATCTGAATGCCAGCCGATCATCATCATATCCGCAGCACAAAGGTCAAACTCCGGCCAGTACTGTGCTTTAGGCAGTGTTTTCAAATCCACTTTAATATAAATTTTGGCCAGCATGCCTGCCGCCGCCTGAGCAATTTGCGCATCATTCACATAACGGTTATTAGGCGCCATCATGGAAATAAGCAGCGGTTTATCCTTTGAGAAACCAGCATCTTCCATTAACTTCTGCGCTTTGGCCAGATCATAACGCGGCACTAAGCTGTCGTCATAACCGGCATAACCGGCAGGCCCCTGCTGCCCGGCGGTGGTAGCAAAGCCTTTCATGATTTTTTTAACAATGCCGTCATTGTTAATGGCATGAACAATAGCCTGACGGACACGCAGATCGGCAAGCGCCGGATTACTCTTTTGATTCATCTGGAAAGTGATGATGCGGGTACCCGGAACAGTAACTAATTTAACATTTTTAGTCTGCTCAACACGTTTGTGATCGTTTGGTGCAACCGGATGAATCATATCCACATCACCGGAAAGTAACGCCGCAACACGTGTAGCATCTTCTTTGATCGGAACCAGGGTCAGCTTATCAACATTACCCGGTGAGTTAGTATCCCAGTAGTCTTCAAAACGTTCAAAAACCACTTTGATACCCTGTTCACGGGAAGTGACAATATAAGGGCCGGTTCCGGAAACATTTGTGGAAGCAAAGGAGCCGCCATGCTTAATAATTGCACTTTTGGCTTTGCCGTCTAAATCACCGGAATAGAATTTGCTGTCCATCGGGAAGATATAGGTCGCAGTCTGCAGCACTAAGGGGTAAGGCTCTGTTGATT
The DNA here is from genome assembly GCF_041586535.1 of Psychromonas sp. Lineage (GTDB taxonomy): Bacteria > Pseudomonadota > Gammaproteobacteria > Enterobacterales > Psychromonadaceae > Psychromonas. Next base: position 10,591 of record NZ_JBFGZY010000042.1, read on the forward strand.
TGATCTCTACCGTGTAATCATCAATTTTAACCATTTTCTCGTAGGGAGCGAAAACACCTTTAAAATCACCCGAGGTTTTAAGACGATCAAATGTCCAGACAACATCATCAGCTGTCATGCTATTTCCGGAGTGGAATTTAACGCCTTTGCGAAGGTTAAAACGGAATGTTGTCGCATCAACACGCTCCCATTTTTCGGCCAGACGGGCTTCAAAATCAAGTTCTTTTGTAAAGCGGACAAGCGGATCAAAGAGCATATGCGCCATTTGCAAGGTTCCCCCTGAAAGTTGCTCATGCGGGTCCAGTGATACCGGATCGGCATCGTAAGCAACGGTAATATCTGCCGCTGCTGCGCTAAAGCTTAATCCAGCGGCCAGTAAAGCAACGGTTAATTTGGTTTTGAAGAATTTCATCTGCATAGTTCCTTGATAACGGGGTTAAGACGGTTCGGTTTAATACAGCCGGCAGCAGGTAATTAAAATAATTATTAAGCCTGCACTCTCAATCCTTTAAATGCCGGCATTAAAGAGATAAGGTGTTTACTATAGTCATGCTGCGGCGTGATAAACAGCTGATCTGTCGGGGCAACTTCAAGCAGCGTCCCCTGTTTCATCACCCCAATCCGATCACAAACCTGGCGGATCACGGGCAGATCATGACTGATAAATAACATGGTCAAATTCAGTTCATCCTGAAGGTCTTTTAATAGATTTAATATTTGCGCCTGCACGGAAACATCCAGGGCTGATGTCGGTTCATCACATATCAATAAACGCGGTCTGGTCGCTAAGGCCCGTGCAATTGAGATACGCTGGCGTTGACCTCCGGAAAATTCATGCGGGTATTTCACCCCGGCCATGCGCCCTAACCCCACATGGTCTAATAAATCGTGCACAATCTGGCGAATTTCCGTTTCTGATCCAGCCAGTTTATGAAAGCGGATAGGCTCAGCAATAATATCGAAGATGCGCATCCGCGGGTTCATAGAGGTATAGGGGTTTTGAAACACCATCTGCATTTGCCGGCGAATCGGACGGCGCTCTTTTTCTGATTTGATTGCGGTTAAATCAATGCCTTCGAAGGTTATTTTGCCTTGATTGGGTTGATACAACCCGGCAATAACACGCGCAATGGTGGACTTGCCTGAGCCTGATTCACCAACCAGACCAAAGGTTTCACCTTCATTGATTTGAAAACTGACATTGTTGTTAGCCTGAACATATTCCCGGCGAGACTCAAAAAATGAGTCTTTGGTAATAAAACGTAAGCTGACATCTTCAACGGATAATAATGGACCGCTATATTCACGCTGATCTTCACTTTGTCCCAGCCAGTGTGTTTTGATATCCAGCTGCTTCATCTCCCCCGCCTGTTCTATATAATTGACCAGCGGAAAACGGTCTAGCTTGACATCTGAACGGGGCACCGCAGAGATAAGGCTGCGCGTATAATCATGATCCGGATTACCGAGCACTTTTGCGGTGGGTCCAAATTCCACCAGATCACCACGATACATCACCGCCACTTTATCGGTGACATTAGAAACGACCCCCATATCATGGGTCACCAGCATGCAGCCGACATTTTTATCGATACATAACTCACGGATAAGAGTGAGAATTTGATCCTGGATGGAAACATCCAGCGCGGTGGTCGGTTCATCAGCAATAATAAGATCCGGTTCACCGGAAAGTGCAATCGCGATAACAACTCGCTGGCGCATACCACCTGAGAACTGATGCGGATATTGTTTAATTCTTAAATGCGCTTCCGGGATCCCGACCTGCTCAAGCAGATTCAGGGCTCGCTGAAAAGCTTCTTTTTCAGTCACATCCAAATTGGTGCGAATGGTCTCGGTTAATTGCTGTTCAATGGTAAACAGCGGATTCAGGGATGTCATCGGATCCTGAAAAATAAACCCAATTTTAGAGCCGCGCACTGCGCGCATCTGCTCCGCCGATAAACCGGATATTTTTTCGCCTTCCAAATATACATCGCCGCTGGCAATAACGCCCGGAGGACTGAGCAGGTCAATAATGCCATTACCCACAGTTGATTTACCTGCGCCAGATTCACCGACAACCCCTACTATTTCGCCTCTTTCAATTGAAAAAGAGAGTGATTTGACGGCAGCATGGACACCATGCCGCGATGGATACTCAATGCGAAGATTTTTTACTTCTAATAAAGACATGATCAGTTACCTGCAAACAGCTGCGGCAGCACCTGCTATGAAAAATATTATCGTTTACTATCAGTATATTCACTGGAGAAAAGAGATTAGAAAAAAACCATAAATAGTAAACGGGTATATGAAAGCAACCGTATCTTATTGACTATTTATAATTTTGCAATGCCCCTGACGCGCCATGAAAAAGGTTATTAATGCATAAATAATCATCTTCGCCAGATCATTCATATTATTGAAGCGCGTTTTTTCTTGTTGTAGATATCAGCGGCGCACCAAATAGGAGCAGACTACAAATTATAATGTTTGTAACTGGTAAGCGTTTTTTACTATTCACTATCAGCCAGCATAAGCACAAACATAGTATGGTTTTGTTGTTTTAGAATATAAGCAGTAGCTGGTCTGCACCGGATTGACAGGTTAAAAAATAGATATACCCATGTTACTTCAAAATGCTTTGTCAGGCACGAGCTCGGAGACCAGAGCAAGACGCAACATGAGGTAATGGTTATTCCCTTTTCGATTGGTGCAACGCAGCACTGGTTTTCGAGCTAGCGCCCCGTAGGGCAAAGTAAATTGCACCAATCTGCTTTGTTATAAAATTTCTATGTAGAATAACTATACTTCAATTTTATGCCTGGCATCTCGGCACAATTTGTCTTGCTGACTTTGCATCTTGAAGTATCATGGGTATAAATGTTAGATAACAGTGCAGTAGCGCTCCATTTTAGGGCGCGCAATACAACAACTTGATTTATTTTTGAAAAGTGAATAAAAAATAAATTATGGCTGGGCAAGATCATCACAGCTAATTTACAAAAAACGTGACCTGCCTCACGAAAAAGCGATTTCTTCTGAGTCCATTTAAATACAGAGGCCTCCGCATGGGAGTAATATTTTGCTCTTTCCAAGTAATACCAAATCCGATAATTATCTATTCATTTATGCTTGTTAAAATGAATAGATAATTATCGGAATTGGTATAATTTCAGGCAGCTATGCAGTTCGTTTTTTTAATCGACATGAAGTTCTGGAGCACCATGTAGATTAAAAACATGGCGCTTTAAAATTAATAAAATAAATCAACATCATGAAGCTATTAATGTTCGAACTGCTCTTTATGCCAGTGATTAAAACGCGGCATTAACATTACCACTAATAAGCCCACCGCGCCGCCCCCCATCAATAAAATCACTGCATAAGGCGCGTTTAAGCTGGTCTGCTGAAGCAAACCGGCCAGCAATGCGGCACCACTCATTTGAATACAGCCAAGCATAGCTGCTGCCGTGCCGGCTCGTTCGCTAAACCCGGATAATGCCATGCTCGTCGCCGGCCCGAGTAATAATGCAAAACCAATACATAACAGCATCATCGGCAGCATAAAGGCAAATGCAGCTGGCATCCCGGTAACGGGCCCCCATTGTTGTGCAGATAATTGCAGCAGCGCTGAAATTATTAAGGCCAACAAAGCAATCAACACAGTCTCACGATTACCAAAGCGTTTAATAACCAGCGGGGCCGCAAAACACGCACCGATATTAACCAACGCATTTAAGCCAAATAACAGGCTAAAGCTCAACTCAGAAATACCTAAGTGCCTTATTAACCAATCAGGAGCATAGGAAACATAAGTTAAGATTGCCGCCATCCCCATCATGCAGGTCAGGGCATAGAAAAGAAAATGACTATCCTGCAATACAGGTTTAAAACGTGCCCAGTGATATAACCCGCCGCTGCTGTGAGTGTTTGCGGGCCTTGTCTCCGGCAAACGGTAGAACACGATTGCCAGAATAATAAGTCCGTAAACAGCCATAAATACAAAGGTTGAACGCCAGCCGGAGTGCATTGCGAGCAATCCCCCCAGAGTAGGTGCCAGTGCGGGAATCACGCAGATCATACCATTTAGATAGCTATAATAATGCGCACCTTCTTTCGCAGAAAAACTATCACGCACCGCACTAAATACCACTATCGAAGAAGCGCAGGCTGCAATCCCCTGCAGTACTCTGGCAAATTGTAACCAGTGGAACTCCATAACAAGAACGGCCAACACACTACTAAGCGCATAAAGCGTGATACCGCCGAGGGCTACAGGGCGCCTGCCAAAACGATCCGCAAGCGGACCAATCAAGATTTGACCTATCCCCATGGCAAATAAAAACAGCACCAAAGTTGACTGGATTTGGCTGGATGACACATTAAATTCAGCAGCCATCGCAGGCATAGAGGGTAAATAGATATCGATAGCCAGTGGGCTTAATACCACCATTGACATCAAAATAGGTAATATATTTCGGCGCATTATAATACTCAGACAGTTAAAAAAATTAGATTAGTGATTGGGAACAGTTTAACAAAGGTGTGTTGTGAATTATAATGGCATAATTTCACAACCTAATTTCCTTTTAGGAATATCTTGAGCTGTTCAGAATTAATATGAAAAGTAGAAAACATGACAGGTATTGGCACTGTACTCTGCAATGGTTGTCTATATGAACCTTGATAATCTCGCAAAAATTGATCTCAATCTTCTCGTTACGCTACAAATATTATTAGAAGAAGAGAGCGCCACCCGCGCGGCAAGCCGTTTACATTTAAGTCCGTCGGCTTTGAGCAAAAGCCTTAACCGCTTGAGGGATACGCTGGGTGATCCGCTTTTTGTCCGTACTGCACATGGCCTGAAACCGACGGCGCATGCAGTACAGTTAAAAGAGCAGTTACCGGGCATTTTACAGGGTTTGTATCAGGTCACCCTGCCCCCCACTTTTATACCGCAAACCAGCCACAGGCAATTCTCTTTTGCGATGCTCGAAAGCGCTTATGAAACCTTATTACCTTCCTACATCGGCCCGCTGCTAAAACAAGCACCTAAAATAACCCTGGACACTTACGGGTGGAGTGAAAAGTCAATGCCGGCTTTATTACAGGGACAGATTGATTTTGGCATTACCGCAAGGGATCTCCATCCCGCTTCAGATTTAAGACTGAATAATCTGCCGGAGGGCATTACCCAAACCACCTTATTTACCGATCAGCAAATCTGTTTAGTCAGAGCGGGTCATCCGATACTTGATGCCGTAAAGGCAGGAGATTGGAATATTGAAGCCTATCTGCACATGTCACACGTGCAGGCACGCTGTGAAGGTAATGACTGGTGGGCCTTAGATTATCACCTGGCCGAATCTGGTCAACATCGGCGCATTAGCAGTACCCTGCCGGACTTTTACGGCGCAGCAAGTGTATGCGCACACAGCGATCTTATTTTTACCTTACCTTCCCGTTTTGCGCCGCATGCTAAAAAACTCTATCCGTTGATAGAGTTGCCCCTACCAATAACCTTTTCTCCCTTTGCCTACGTGCTGTTATGGCATAAGCGAAATGATCAGGAACCGGGTCATAAATGGATCCGGGAAACGATATGCGCAAGCATTGCACAGGCAATGAAGTAACCGGAGGGGGTGGGTCATCGGCTGACGGCTGATTTTTCATTGCGTACCTGGCATTACAAAACGCTTACAGGGGCAATCTGTTTCTTGCTTTCTGATAGAAAAAAGAAACGCTCAATAAAATAGCCCCGATCACCATAAAGGCAATCACTTTCTGGACGATCTCAAAACTGGCCATATCGATAAACAGTACCTTAGTGCTGGCCACGACAAATAATCCGGTGGCCAGGCGGATCATATTGCCCTGATCAACCCGCAGACTGATAAACATCAGCCAGCTGCCGTGCACCACCAGCAAAATAGCACTGAGCGGTGCTGCAATCAGATGACTGAACTGATAACTCCACAATAGGTAACTCAAGGCAAATAACAGATGCCAGCCCCAATATAAAACAGCCAGCGGTAAGCGTTTTTCATAAAAACGCACAGCGACTCCTCCGGCAAGGATAAATTTAGCCAGAATAATTAATACTAGCGCTTCTGAAATAATATATAAAAGGCTGTCCGTACTAAATCCCAAAGGCTGCTCAGCATGCATCAATAGCGGTGCAATCGCAGAGACAAAGATCAGCATATAAAGCAGTGAAAAACTGCTGCGCAGCAGATCAGGAACAGGCCTGCGGCTGATAAGTAAAACAAAATAAGCACATAGTGCTGCACCAACCACTCCCCAGTTTTGCTGAGCAAACTGCATTAAGGTGTGCACCACAACCGCAATCACCAGGGCAAAATAGTAGGGACTTAAACGCCATATAAAGCGCAGGATCAGCTGGTTAAGCTTTTTCATCCGGGCGTAACAGTAAATAACAGAAACCATCAACAGTGCACCGATGGATAATGCCAGTATGCCCTGCCAAAGCTCGAGCAGACAACTTAAAGCGGTAATAATAAAAGCGGCAATAGTGAGTATCTTTGCTTCAATAATCAACAATCTGCTTCGGAGTAAGCGGGCCGAGAGTAAACTGATAAAACAGCTGCCCCAAAGCGCCGCGCTGATATAAGCTTCAAAGTCACGAAGGACCTTCGGCAGGAACAGCAGTGGTAAGAGCATAAAGCACAGCAGTTGCAACCTGTAAACCAGCTTGATTATCCGGGAGTCTGCAAAATAGCGGCGGTACCAGTAATAAGCCAGCAGCAGACAAAGAAACAACTCAACCCTTGCGAAACGGGCATATACAGGTTGCTCGCCAAAACTGAAACTGCCCGAGACAAGAATTCCGTAGCTGACTTGTCCAACCAGAGGCACAATCACCAGCCAGGCAAGCAGTTCAGTGAATTTCAGTTTGTCCCGCGCGGCTAAATACAACAACAGTAAACTCAGCAGAGGCAAAAGATGTGTGGTGTGGTCGGCCAGTACAAGGTTGCTTATAAATAATAAACTGGCTGCGTAACCCACACTTAATAACTCTTTAACTAATCTGCCCATCTTATATTCAAACCTTAAACAAGCAGATGATTCCGGCGCGGAGAGTTGCTTAGTGATCATCACTGAGGTCAGAAACAGTGCTGCACTGCTCAGCAGTAAAATGGCCAGCGTAAAAGCATATTGCTGAATATCATAGAGGTCATAATCCAACCTGACGATTAAACCGCTCAGGCCAAACACATTTATTATTAAACCCAAGGTCAATAAAAGATACGCTTCAACGCGAAGTGATTTATACCCCTCTTTAACACCCAACCAAAGCAGCAATAAACCTTCAACTAACAGCACCAAACCTAAGAAATCATCACTGATAAGATAGAGCGCGGCAAAGGCGGCAAAGCTACCGGCAAACACCAGCAGTAAAGCGCGCAGAGATTTCTGATTTTTAACTGTAATGGCAATAACAGTACAAATGAGAGCATTAATAAGGAAAATTTCGCCGCTGATTAAGGTGAGCTGGCTGATGGTCAGTAATAAAAAAGCAAGCAGTGCAAAGGGTAAGGCCAAGAGTCGGCGGGTAAAAATGCTGTCCGGCTCATGATTAGGCAAACCTTGATCTTTAATCAGCCAGTAAATACCGGAAAAACCATAGAGATAGAAAATCAGGTTAATTGCACAGAGAGCGACAATCACCTGCCAGTCAAAGCCGGCCAAGGGAGGGCCCGAGTGATATATAAATATTTCAATGCAGGCGATATGCAGTAAGGTTGTGCTTTCCAGCAGTAAAGGCCATTTTAACTGGCGGCTTTGTAATATCGCGCAGCAGCCAATCAGCAATAAATAAGGCAAGTAAAGTAAAGGCGCATGGCTGCCCGAAACCAGTAGCAGCGGCACAGCGGATCCGCCGGCCAACACTACCAGCGAGGTAACCCTGGAAGCGAGTTTTATTGAGATAAAAAATCCGGCGGCAGTAATCAAAAACAGCAGCATAAAGCAGACACTGTTACTGACCAGCTGAAAATAGGGACCGATAAAATATGCGCTTAAATAATTAAGAATCAGCCCCAATCCGACCAGGGAAAGTGAAAAATCATCCATTTCCGGCCGCCGCCTGCGCAGAAAAAGCGCACCTCCAAGAAGAATATTCGCGGAGGTAAAAACCAATACTGCTTTTCCCGTCTCCGTTAGCCAGTTATTAATGGAATATTGAAACAGATAAGCAAATCCCAGGGTCAATGTGATAATGCCGGCCACCGTCATCAGAAAAACCGGCCCCAGCCCTTTAGATTGATAATGTTTATAAAATGCCTTTAACTGGTTAATAATAGTGGCAAAAGGGCCCAGTGAAGTGTTAAAAAAGTCTGCTAAATTCTCCCCGAGCAGCATTGCTACTTGTTTCAGTCTATTCGGACCTTGTGTCACCTCTTTCTTCTCTGAGTGTGCCCTGCCAGGAATTGCGATGATTTTGTCCTGTAACCAGGGATCGGGGATTTGCACATGGGCATCGGGCGACGGCTCATTTTCATTGGCGGGCAAAACAGTAGCAGCGGCACCCGCGGAGACCGCTTGAAGATAATTATTCCGAGCACTAGAGCAGTGCAACTCTGAGCTTTTATTGGCTTTATTTATCTCTTTATCTGCAGAAATTGATGGAGAGAGCCTATCGCTACCTAAAGGTGCAGAAACCTGGCTATTATCTGCTGAATGAGAGGAAATGTCTTCGCCAATCAGTTCGCTTAATCTGCTAAGCTTTAGACTGAAATACGTTAGTCGCTGCTCGGTAATCAGCTGCTGCCGCATCTGCTCCGACTGTAGCACTTCCAGTTCTGCACTTAATTTTGCCAGCTCATCCTTTAACTGCATAGTCATCCTTAATCCATGGCGAAACAGATAATACCAAATCCGATAAATATCTATTCATTTATGTTTGTTAAAATGAATGCTAGCTAGACATAAAACTACGTTTTAGTCTTTGTTATTGATTTGATTCAGAACGTCCTGTTCTTCACCACTTTGTGGCCAGCTAAAGCTGTTCAAAATCGTTCCATACGATTTTGTGCAATTAGAACAACTAGTTACTGCAATCAATGCCTTGCTTTCATCCATTTTTTCTACGCCTAAATAGATCATCTAATTATCGGAATTGGTATAACCATTACCTCATGTTGCGCCTTGCTCTGATTTCCAAGCTCGTGCCTGACAAAGCATTTTGAAGTAACATGGGTATATACAGTACCGTTAGTTTCGTATAGTTCAAGGCGAATCATCGTAGCAATAGCGGGCTATTGGGAGATGATTTAACGCAGACATAGCGGTATTGTATCGATTTGCTTATCCAGAGCTGAAGTTAACTATTGATTTCTTTTTAACAGATCCCAGTAAGGGCTGCCATTAGCAGAAAAAATTTCATTCAAATTATATCTGTTATCTGCCGCCCAAATCTGATTTTGGAAAAACAGCGGGATAATTTTACGTTCGTCCTTTGCAGACTCAAAAACTTTTTCCAGTGAAATAGCCGTATCCGTTGATTTAGCCTCCACATATAACTGCTCTATAAAATCAGATAAATAACTATCAGTACATAAATCATGGTAAATATTATTATTATCTATCAGAGTCGACTGCCAGGGTGATAATGTAAAATCATGACTGAACTGCTGCTTTTGCCAATCTTCCAATGTAGATACTTTTGTTGTCTTTAAGTGGACACCAATAGTTGACATCATATTAATAAAAATATTGGCCATTTTTTCCGAGTTTCCGGGACCATCTATCATAACCAATAAACTCAATTTTCTGGGTAATTTTAATTGCCTGACATAACGCAGGGATTGATTCACCCGATAAGAGGGTAAATAGGGTTTATCGACAACCCTGTTAGCTTCTTCCAAGCGAGTATAGAGAGGGTCAGTAATAGTGCTTCTACTTGCGCTCTGTCGTAACATTCCGACCTTATTGACTGCAAAATAGATCGCCTCTCTTGCTTCTTTTTGTGTAAAAGCCGATGTTTTTCTATCGTTAATTGTTAAAAACATAGCAGCGGGTGACGCGATATTTACCGCTGATTTGGATTTTGAGAACTGTATACTGCTAAGCATATTTGACGTGATACCGGAGCTGATATCGACGTCAGAAGAAAGCAGGGCAAATAGACGGGATTTGGACGACTTGATTTTTAGAAAATTAAGGGTAAGGTTTGATTCATTTTTCCCCCAATAGTGTTCGTTCTTTATCGCCTTTAAATGTGTGTATGGATTGTATTGACCGGGCAGGTATGGCCCCGTACCGGATAGATAAAGGTTTCTCCCGGCCAGCCCCTCTTCCACACTGGCTTTCGGCTTATTATTTCCTGCACCATAGAAATGTGAATCCAATACAAAAAAGTGGGTTAAATAATCTAAAACCTGCGTTTCTGCCAATTGGCTGTGAACCATAAAACTATCAGCATCTTGCGCTGTTATATTATCGATACCGCCAAAAAAGTACTGTGTTTGCGGATTTTCCTGGATTTGATAAAATGTCCAGATCACATCCTGGCTGCTCAGCCCATTACCCGAATGGAATTTAATATTTTGCTTTAAATAGAATCGTATAACGCCAGGGCTGATTGTTTCCCACTTTTCCACTAAACGGGGCTCTATATGCTGATCATCCCGCCAGCGTAATAAGGGATCAAAAAAGAGATGCGCAAACTGCTCTGCAAGCCGGGGAGCCGCGTAGGGTGAAAATGAAGCAGGGATATCAGCAACCGCAATCTGCACCACTTCATCGGATACTGTTTCCGCTTCTTCAGGCAGCGCAAAACAGACTATTGAAGTCGATAAAAGGCTCAATAAAATGAAACGCACAACAAGGTAATAATATTTACTCATCTTATTAACCATAGAGATAGAGCAAAAATTGTAGCGCCATCCCGGCGAACAGGCCGGCGACAATGTCATCAAGCATAATACCGAGCCCGCCATGCACCTTTTTATCCAGCCAGGAAATCGGAAAAGGTTTAACAATGTCGAAAATACGAAACAGGACAAAACCGATCAACGCCCACTGCCAGCTGAAAGGCACCATTAACATGGTTATCCAATAACCGACAAATTCATCCCAGACGATCGCGCCATGGTCGTGAGTCCCCATATCACGGCTGGTAACGTGGCAAACCCAGATACCAAAGGCAATACTGGCAAAAAGCACTGCGATATAAAGCGGCACTGAAAGAAACGACATAAAATAATAAATAGGCACTGCCGCTAATGTCCCGAATGTACCAGGGGCTTTTTTAGCCAAACCACTGCCAAAGCCAACCGCAGCCAAATGAGCAGGGTTACTTAGATTTAATCCTTTTAAATCATCACGTTTCATAATACTCTTGTTTACCTTATTTAAAATGATCCCACCCGCCCGTCGCAAAGATAACCGGTTGGTTTTGTTTATAAAATTCGATTAATTCATTTTGTTGTGCCGTCGTGCGTCCAATCACCGTGATGTCTGGCATTAAACCGCTTTGTTGTGCAATTGCCTGTTTTAACTGATCTAGTTTATTTTCACTGATGGTAAATAATAATTCATAATCATCTCCACCTGTTAACGCATATTGCTGTGCCAGCGTATTGCTCAGAGAGCCTGACGACATTTCCCGGCGCAACATTTCTGACAGCGGTAAGGCGTCTATATCTATCGTTGCTGAGCATCGAGACGCTTTTAAAATATGAGTCAGATCCTGCGTTAAACCATCGGAGATATCAATACAACTTGATGCCAAACCGCGTAACAATAACCCCAGCTTTATCCGGGGTTCAGTGAGCTCTAAGGCATCAACAAAGTATTGATTATTTTCCACTGACAGCTCCCGCAATTTAATCGCCAGGCCGACTGCCCCATCCCCCAGATCACCGGAAACACAAATGAGCTCCCCGAGTTTCGCTTTATTACGCTGTAATGCAGCCCCCTGAGGCACAATCCCTTTGACCGAAACAGTTATCGATAAAGGCCCTTTGGTGGTATCACCACCAATTAAATTTACCTGATATTTATCTGCCAATTCAAAAAAACCGCGGGCAAATTCAGCCAGCCAGTTTGGGTCATTATTAAAAGCAGGACCATCTGGTAAGGTTATAGCCAGTGAGATCCATTTCGCTAACGCCCCCATCGCGGCCAGATCACTGAGATTGACGGCAAGTGCTTTATAACCTAACCTGTAGGGATCAACATCTGCAAAAAAATGTACGCCACAAACTAAACTATCAGTGCTGACGGCAAGCTGGTAACCCTGCGGAATATCTAAAATCGCACAGTCATCACCAATTCCTAGAGCCACACCGTTATCTGCAACACAAACATCACGCTTAAAGTAATAATCAATTAAATCAAATTCACCGAGACTCATTTGCGTTTTAACTTTAAGGTTACTCTGCCATCGGATTTTTGTGTTGTTGTACTTTGCGCTTTTTTATTAACAAAAATCTTTTTCGCTGGGGGATTATTCTTTTTATTTTCAGGCATTGATGTTGTTCTGACGCCAGACTGACGAATTTGTTTTGCTGCAGTCGCCGATTCGTTATTTACGGCCGTCTTGGAAGAGTAAGATACCGCCTGATTTATTTCGGCCATTTCAGCACTGGTTAAATTACGCCACTGCCCCGGTTTTAAATTGCCTAAATGGACGTTCATAATTCGCGTGCGTTTTAATTTAGTTACTTCATAGCCCAGATATTCACACATGCGTCTGATCTGACGGTTTAACCCCTGGGTAAGAATGATACTAAAAACAAAACGACTTTCTACTTTCACTTTACAAGGTTTGGTGACAGTATCAAGGATCGGCACACCGCGCTGCATACGCTCCACAAACCGTTCACTTAAAGGTTTATCTACGGTCACCACGTATTCTTTATCATGGGCATTTTCGGCACGTAATATTTTGTTTACTATATCGCCGTCGCTGGTTAAAAATATTAAACCTTCAGAGGGTTTATCTAAACGCCCTATCGGAAAAATACGTTTTTTGTGGCCGATTGCATCAATAATATTGCCGTGCACATGGCGTTCTGTAGTACAAGTAATACCAATGGGCTTATTATAAGCGATATAGATTCGATCCACTTTATCCCGGGCACTTGCGTTGATACGTTTACCATCAACTAGAACCAGATCACCGGGTTGTACTTTCGTGCCTAACTCGGGTATTTCCCCATTTATTTTTACACGATTTTGCTCAATCAACTTATCCGCTTCCCGGCGTGAACAAAATCCGGAATCACTAATAAATTTATTAAGACGTATCTCGCTGCTTTTATCCACAATATAATCCTGTATTAACCTTTACTACCCGAAATGAGGGGGCACATTAAAACATAGTCACAGTAAAAAAGTTACTCTGCATAAGGAATAAAATTCTCTGCTAGCTATAAAAATTCACTTCTGCATAACTTTTTATTCACTGCTGTTCTTTTACACCTTCATTAACACTTCGCCACAGCACTATTTTACATTCGGAGCAGGCGTGGTAGTGTTTTGTATTATCAGGGTTTTCTTTTTTGGATTGTAGTAAACGTTTGTTGATTGTTTTATTAGCACAATAACGGCAGCACAATTGCCCCTCTTCATTAACTGATTTTTCAAGTTTCTTATAGTCTGCAAGATCCGGCAGTTTTTCCCAGTCCGTTTTTACGGGTGGCCTCTTATGGATTTGCAAATAGTAGATGATTGCAATGGTTGCAAACAGTATCAGGTAGGTGCTCATGATTTTTCCATCAAAAAATTAACATGGTGCCAGTATAAAAGAATCCAATAGCTTATACCATTGCGCTTATTTAAATGATCAAAAATCAAGCTGGGAAAATAAAAACGAACAGGCTCTGGGATTGGGCAATAACTGGCGTTTGTGATTTATATACCCTTCGCGGAATATATTTCAGACATAAAAAAAGCAGCTTTAAAAGCTGCTTTTTTTATTTAAATTGGTGCCCGGAGCGAGACTTGAACTCGCACACCCATAAGGCGAGGGATTTTAAATCCCTTGTGTCTACCGATTCCACCA
>NZ_JBFGZY010000043.1:0-24614 GCF_041586535.1 Psychromonas sp.
GCTTAAAAATTCGTGGCGGCAGGTAGTGCCGACACGTTAAACGCTTGTAAGAGGTTTTAGAAGACTAACGCAACTTAATGTTGCAATGCCTAAACCGTTGACGACAAGAATCACCTTGCTTTAGCTGGGTGAGCTTCAAATTATCGTCACTTTATCCGCAGGATCATATTAGAATAATAAGCATATAAAATAATGCAAAAAATTGAGTAAGATAATCACAGCTGAAAATACCATATAAAAATAACTATTTTGACATGGAGGCTCTATGAAACTTGAAGTTGATACTCATACCCATACCTATGCTAGCGGTCACGCTTATAGTACCTTGTCAGAAAATGCCCTGCATGCGAAACAAAATGGTCTGAAGATGTTTTGTACCACTGACCATTCCGAATCTATGCCCGGCGCTCCACACCACTGGTTTTTCAGTAACCAAAAAATATTACCGCGCTTTCTTTCAGGTGTAGCGGTGATTCGCGGGGTGGAGTCCAATATTATCAATGCCCGCGGGCAGATCGATATTCCCTTGCACGTGCAGCAGGATCTGGATTGGGTGATGGCTAGTTTCCATGAACATGTATTTAAACCCGGAAACAGCAAAAAACATACCAGGGCACTGATAAATATCATTAAAAGCGGACAAGTAGATGCAATCGGGCATTTAGGTAATCCTAATTTTGATTTCGATTTTCATTCCGTGATTGCATACGCCAAAGAATACAATGTGGCGATAGAAATTAATAATACATCACTAAAAGGTGGCAGCCGTGTCGGCAGTACCGCTCGCTGTTATCAAATCGCCACCGTCGCAAAGGAGCTGGGCGCTTTTATAACAACCGGGAGTGATGCACATTTTTGTCAGCAGGTAGGCAAACTGGAATCAGTCAGTGAGTTATTAGATAAAGTTGAAATACCGGTCCGACAGGTAATCACTCATACTCCCCTGCAGTTTTTAGCGTTCCTGCGACTACGCGGTAAACCTGCCATTGCCGAGTTCGCAGCGCTTTGATAAAAGTACTCTTAGATAAGTTTTCTGGCACTTTCGGGCTCACGCCTGACGGCTAAAAATATCGGATCATTTTTATTATATCCCCCCTATTATTTTCATAACATCTCAAAATATAAAAGCTTTAATACCCCATCAGATGATTTTATTAAAGTTGGACAATTCCGCTATCGTTAACTAGTTTTAAATTTAAAAGGAAGTTATAGACAACACAACTCTGACCGATAGTAGAGCCTTCCCAACGGCATTAATGGACATTTGGACACCTTCATGACGAAACAATTTTTACCCTTATCCAAACCTGCCCTCAACGAAGATGATATCGCGGCAGTTAGCGATGTTTTGCGCTCAGGATGGATAACAACCGGCCCCAAAAATGCTGAACTGGAAAAACAAATTTGCCTGTTAAGCGGCGCAAAATACGCAGTGACATTAAGCAGTGCAACCGCGGCGATGCATTTAACCTTAACAGCATTGGGTATTGGTCCGGGAGATGAGGTGATCACTCCGTCTCTCACCTGGGTATCAACCATTAATATGATCACATTAATGGGGGCAACCCCGGTATTTGTAGACGTTGAAGCCAATACATTGATGACCAGCGCGAGCTTAATTGCCCCTTTGATTTCGAGTAAAACAAAACTGATTATTCCTGTTCATTATGCTGGAGCCCCCGTTGATCTTGATCCTATCTATGCGCTGGGAAAATTGCATAATATTCCGATTATTGAGGATGCCGCTCACGCTATTGGCTGTGAATATAAAGGGCGTAGTATTGGTCAAAGGGGAACCTGCCTTTTTTCTCTTCATGCGATCAAAAACATCACTACGGCTGAGGGTGGAGTAGTTACCACTCAAGATGCGGGTTTTGCTGAACATATCCGCCGTTTAAGGTTTCACGGTTTAGCTGTTGATGCCTTTGACCGTGAAGCACATGGGCGCTCTCCTCAAGCTGAGGTAATTGAGCCGGGATATAAATACAATTTGCCGGATATCTGCGCAGTTCTGGCGTTAGGGCAATTACAACGCTTAGATAAGATTACCCAAAAACGCACTCAATTAGCTCGTTTATATCAGGATTTATTAGCCCGGATTCCGGGCATAAAAATGCTCTCAGCCCCTGATTATCCACACATACACTGCTGGCATTTACTGATTATTCGGGTAGATCCGCGCATTTTCGGAATGGATCGGGATCAGCTGATTTTTGAACTAAAAAAACACGGTATTGGTGCTGGAATTCATTTTAAAGCTGTCCATTTGCAAAAATACTACCGTGAAAATTACCGTTTCCCGGAGCATACCCACCTATATCCATTAAAGAATACCGAATACAACAGCCAGCAGATTTGTTCCCTGCCTTTGTTTCCCGATATGAGCGAGCGCGATGTAATTTACGTTACCACAACATTGGCAAAAATTTTTGGAGATACAGATATTGAAGCATAAACAAGAAATTAATTTTGTATCTATCGTTATTCCAGTTTACAACGAAGAAGCGAGTTTACCGGAGTTGCTTAGACGTACTTGTGCGATGGCTGAATGCATGGGCAAAGAGTATGAAATAATATTAATTGACGATGGCAGCCGAGATAACAGTGCCGAACTTATTGAACAAGCCTCTAATGCACCGGACAGCCACGTTGTCGGCATTATTCTTAACCGTAATTACGGGCAGCACAACGCCATCATGGCCGGCTTTGAATATGTGCAGGGTGATTTAATTATTACCTTGGATGCGGATCTGCAGAATCCGCCGGAAGAGATTCCCAATTTAGTCGCAAAGGCAGAGGAAGGTTATGATTCAGTGGGGACGGTGCGCTTTAACCGTCAGGACAGTCTGCTAAGACGTTACCCTTCCCGGATTATTAATAATATTATCAAACACTCTACCGGCGTAGAAATGAACGACTATGGCTGTATGCTGCGGGCCTATCGCAGTCATGTCGTGCGCGCGATGCTTGACTGTCAGGAGCGCAGTACCTTTATCCCTATTCTGGCGAATGGATTCTCCCGTCACGTTGTCGAAATTGACGTGAAGCATGATCAAAGAGCAGAGGGTCAGTCCAAATATGGTTTTATGAATCTAATCAATCTAATGTTTGATTTATTGACCAGTATGACAACGGCGCCATTAAGACTATTAAGCATTATCGGTGGCATCATCGCCATTTTAGGTGCCCTTTTTGGTTTTTTAGTACTTGTGATGCGTTTATTTTATGGTTCTGACTGGGGCTTTAAGGGCACCTTTCCGTTATTTTCCATCTTATTTATTCTTGTAGGTGCACAATTTGTCGGTCTGGGCGTGTTGGGAGAATATATCGGGCGCATTTATTCCGATGTGAGAGCCCGTCCCCGCTATTATGTACAGGATATAATCATTGGTGCAGCGAGCAAAGCGGCACGTAATACAACAGACGCAAAAAAATAACCACCTTTTATTTAAGGGAGTTAAATGAATGAAAGCAGTAATTTTCGCCTACCACAATATTGGCTGCGCCGCATTACAGAGTGTTCTCGATGCTAATATTGAAGTATTAGCGGTGTTTACCCATGTAGACGATAGCAGAGAAAATATTTTTTTTCAGTCAGTGGCTAAATTAGCCGCGCGCAATAATATCAGGGTCCATGCACCGCAAGATGTTAATCATACTTTATGGATTGAGCATATTCGCCAACTACAGCCCGATATTATATTTTCTTTTTATTACCGGCAGCTATTAAGTCGCGACATTCTCAATATCACGCCTGACAACGCATTCAATTTACATGGTTCTTTATTGCCGGCATACCGTGGCCGAGCTCCGATCAACTGGGCTTTAGTGAACGGTGAAACTGAAACCGGATTGACACTGCACTGTATGACTGAAAAAGCAGATGCAGGGGATATCGTGGTGCAGCAAAAAATCCCCATATCGGCAACGGATACGGCTTTAAGTTTACATCAGCGAATGACTGAACTGACTTCTGAAATGCTCGATAATATCTTACCGGCAATAATTCTCGGTAAACATAGACGTTATAAACAGGATGAATCTCAGGCAACCTATTTTGGACGGCGCAGGCCGGCGGATGGTGAGATTAAGTGGGAAAATGACGCACTAACTATCAACAACTTAATCAGAGGTGTAACTGAACCATTTCCTGGGGCATTTTCCTTTTTAGGTGAACGTAAGGTCATTTTATGGGCCGCACAAGTGGATACACAAACCTATAATGCGCCACCCGGTACGGTTGTTTGCAGCGACCCTCTTACCATTGCCTGTGTGCAGGGTTCGATAATTGTTAATGCCGGACAAGCTGAAAATGGTTTATACCTGGGCGGAAAACAATTAGCGATTGACTTACATTTATCGCCCAAAATGCGCTTCGGTCCGCAAGCAAGCGCTTTATTAAATGCCAAAAAGCACCGCAAGGTATTAATTTTAGGTGCTAATGGTTTTATTGGAAATCACCTGATCAAGCGTTTGTTAGACGATGGAAAATACCAGGTCTTTGCCATGGATATGGGCGCCAATCAAATTGCGCAATATATTTCCCATCCTGATTTTCATTTTGTTGAAGGTGATATTACGATTCACAGCGAGTGGATCCGCTACCATATTAAAAAATGTGATATTGTCCTTCCCTTAGTCGCGATCGCCACGCCTATTGAATATACCCGCCACCCCCTGCGGGTTTTTGAGCTGGATTTTGAAGAAAACCTGAAAATAATTCGCGAATGTGTCAAATATAAACGGCGCATCATCTTCCCGTCAACCTCCGAAGTTTATGGTATGTGTACGGATCCGGAGTTTGACGAAGATAACTCTCCACTGATCACCGGGCCGATTAACCGCCAGCGCTGGATCTATTCGACTTCCAAGCAACTATTGGACCGGGTCATCTGGGCATACGGCAAAAAAAGCAGCCTGCAGTTTACCCTGTTCCGTCCCTTTAACTGGATGGGACCGCGTTTGGATAGCCTGGATTCGGCACGCATTGGCTCAAGCCGTGCAATCACCCAATTGATTCTGAATTTAGTGGAAGGTACAGCAATCAAACTGATCGATGGGGGCGAGCAAAAGCGTTGTTTCACGGATATTTCCGAAGCAATTGAAGCATTATTTAGAATCATCGAAAACAAAGACAATTTATGTGACAGTAAAATCATCAATATTGGTTCGCCTGATAATGAAGCCAGTATTAAAGAGCTGGCAGAAATGCTTGTTGAAAAATTTGAGCAGCACCCCTTGCGGGCACATTTCCCTCCCTTTGCCGGTTACCACCTTGTAGAAAGCCACTCTTTTTACGGCGATGGCTATCAGGATGTGCAGCATCGTCGCCCGAGCATCAAAAATGCAAAACGATTTTTAGATTGGCAACCTTCTCTGCCTCTGGAGCATTCAATTGAACAAACGCTGGACTTCTTTCTAAAAATGGCAGTAGCAGAGAATGGGTAGTAGAAATGCGATTAAAGTCGGCTTAAGAGTCGATGTAGATACTTATCGCGGCACCGAGAAAGGCGTACCTGTATTGTTACGATTATTTGCCAAGTATGGGATCTCTGCTTCTTTTTTTTTCACTGTTGGTCCGGATAATATGGGCCGTCACCTGTGGCGCTTATTCCGTCCAGCCTTTTTCAAAAAAATGCAACGCTCAAATGCGGTCGGCTTATACGGTTGGGATATATTACTTCGCGGCACACTCTGGCCGGGACCGGTGATCGGTAATAAACTCGCGCCTATCATTAAACAAACGGATCTCGCCGGTCATGAGGTTGGCCTGCACTCATGGGACCATCATAAGTGGCAACTTAATACAGATACTATGAGCCCTTCAGAGCTGAAATCGGAACTGGACAAAGGTTATAAGATGCTGCAGCAACTGCTCGGGCATAAGATAAACTGCAGCGCCGTTGCGGGTTGGCGCTGCAGCGAAGAGGTGTTGGCACTCAAAGAGTTGTTTCCTTTCTCTTACAACAGCGACTGCCGCGGCCAAACGATATTTCGTCCGGGCAAAGGCATGACGCCGCAAATCCCCGTGACCTTACCGACCTACGATGAACTGATCGGCAGTGCGGGCATAGATCAAAACAACTACAATAATGTGATACTAGATAGGATCCGTCCCGATGCCCTTAATGTTTATACTATCCATGCAGAGGTAGAGGGCATTGTCTGCGCAAAGATGTTTGAACAATTAATTCTGACCGCACAAACAAAAAATATTGAATTTGTCCCGCTTAGCGCATTGCTTGACAAGAATGACCAGCCTTGGCCCATCGATAGCATTGTCAATTTACCGTTCAAGGGGCGTGAGGGTTGGGTGAGCCAGCAGCAGTCGATAGCGTTAACTTATTGTTAATTATAATGAAGGAAAGTTCCCACTGATCATGCAGAAATTAACCATCAACTTAGCGCTTATAACACCGCTAATTTTTGTTGTCATGTACATTATTCCCTTGGGGCTACGTGACCTTTGGTCGCCTGACGAAATTCGTTATGCAGAGATTGCCCGGGAAATGGTGAGCAGCGGGAATTGGACGGTTCCTACCTTTAATGGCCTGCGTTATTTTGAAAAACCGGTGATGGGACACTGGATGAATGCAGTTTCACAACTGCTCTTTGGTGAAAACAATTTTTCGGTCAGGGCCGCCTCAGTATTCAGCAGTGCAGGGAGCGCCCTTTGCTTATGGTTATTGGTCGAGCGCTTTATAACTCGGCAGATGGCATGGATAAGTACCTCAATCTTTATCAGTCTGTTTATGGTGGCCGCAATAGGCACCTATAGCGTGCTTGATAGCATGTTTTCGCTGTGGTTAACAGCAGCATTCAGCGCCTTTTTTTTTGCGTTCACAGCCGATAACAGCGCAGGCCGATATAAAAATTACGGCTTAGCCGGTTTATTTTGCGGGTTGGCTTTTCTTACTAAAGGTTTTTTAGCACTGCTTCTGCCGGTTATAGTTGTATTTCCTTTTCTGCTCTGGCAAAAACAGTTTACTTCGATTTTACGCTGGGGCTGGTGGGTAATTGCCATTGCATTACTGGTCTGTTTGCCTTGGGGGGTCGCGATTCATCTTGCTGAGCCCGACTTTTGGTTTTATTTTTTCTGGGTGGAGCACATCCAGCGCTTTGCGGCGACAAATGCACAGCATAGTGAGCCTTTCTGGTATTACTTTGCATACTTACCTTTGGCCATCCTGCCCTGGCTATTTGTTGCACCGACCGCCATTAGGCACTTAGGTAAACATCTCAATTTGCCGTTAATTCGTTATGCGCTGCTGTGGGCGGTGATTCCGATACTTTTTTTTTCCTTAGCCAGAGGAAAAATCGTCACCTATATTCTCCCGTCAATGGTTCCGCTGGCAATATTATTGGCAGTCGGCTTAAGCAGCGCCTATCAAAAACAGACTAGGGGATTTAAATGGGGCTCTGTGGTAAATGCAATAGTCATGGCGTTGATAGCAAGCGCATTTTTAATACTTTATTATCTCGGCTATTTACCTCTGGAGCAGGGTGAGCATTACCGTCCCTGGCTCGCTTTTACCGCCTTTTCTTTTTGGGCGCTGTTCGCCTGCTTGGCTATTCGCACTACAACACTGGAGGCTAAAATATGTTGTTATAGCATGATGCCGGTAGGATTATTTTTATTCTTTTGGGCAAGTATCCCCAACCTCAGCATAAACTCTAAAATGCCGGCGGCTTTTATCGAAGAACTCAAACCATACGTCACTGAAAAAACCATTCTGCTTGCCGATCATCCGAGTACCATGTCTGCTTTAAACTGGTATTTACAACGTAACGATGTTTACCTGCTAAACAGCAAAGGTGAACTGGAATATGGTTTGAGTTACCCTGATGCCGCCGACCGTTTCATTACACAACAACAGCTTGCTGAGTTTATAAAAACGAAACAAAACAACTCGACACTGTTAATTTTCATGCGCGGTTCAGCATTACCGGAAACACAGCTTCCCGGCATCAGCAAACGTTTTCAACGGGGTCGTTTCAGCGCTTATTATTTCGCCAAGGATACTTCTCATGATTAGTTTTTTCCTCTTTACCCTGTCTCTGGCAAGCAGCTGTTTAAGCCAATATTGGCAGAAACATGCTGCACTGTTATTTCATTCTCAACCGCAATTAAGCCTTGTTCAGAAAGCCTTTGCTAAACCCATGCTGCTTGCGCTGCTCTCCCTGGGAGTAAGTTTCTTAGCCTGGCTTGGGGTATTGTCAAAATGGGATGTTTCTGTCGCATACCCATTATTGAGCCTTAATTTTGTGATCATGCTATTGGTCGCAAAATATGCCTTTGCCGAAACAGTTTATAAACGGCAGTGGCTGGGGGTGGCCTTGATAATTTTCGGAGTTATACTTATTGCCGGGGGCGAGCAGTGAATAAAATGCAATCAGCATCAGCTGTAAAACATAACGTGGGTATTAATTATGCGTTAATAAGTGTATTGCTCGTTTCTGCTGCGCAGTTACTAATGAAATGGGCAATGTCCATTTCAGTTTTTCACGCCGTTATTGATGTTCGCTTGATTAGAACGGTTGCGCAAATATCCCCATATCTTGCTGCATTAGCTGGCGGCTTAATGTGCTATGCTCTTTCCATGCTGTTATGGGTGAAAGCACTGCAGACATTATCGTTGGCAAAAGCTTATCCGCTGCTTAGTTTAAGTTATGGATTAGTCTATCTGGGTGCTATTATGATCCCCGCTTTAAATGAACCTGTCAGCTGGTTAAAAATGATTGGTATCTTACTTATTTTTCTAGGTGTTACCCAGATATTCAAAAAGCCTGAAAATACTGACTAGCAGCCTAAATAATTGTTCACCTGAGCAGCCATATCAGCACCAGTCCGGCAGCCGCACTAATAAACAGAGGCAGAAAAACCAGCAGGAACATTGTTTTCCCGCCGACAATCATTGCCAGCCCGGCCTTAACCAAAGTATTCGTCGATGCCGCAATAACAATCCCTAATACCGCCACATCAAGCGCTAAATCTACGCGACTCATTTTTGACAGGGTCAAGTTAATAGGATCAACATCGGCAATACCGGATAACAGTGCCAGCATATAAACCCCTGTTTCACCATAATAATGTACTGCGGCTTTGCCTAACAACAAGACTAAAACCAGCAGAGCGCCGAAAAAAAGAGCAGACTTCAGCTCCAGCGGACTAACCAGGTGAGAGACGTCTTCAGTTGCTTTATGGCCATTTTTCCGCCAAATTAACGCTGCAGAAAAAAACGTTAATAGTGTCATAATCGCCAGAGGAGCAATCATAGCGGTAAATAAAACCGGATTAATTAAACTTGCCACCAGTAGCATACGCGGAAACATCATAGCGCATGCCAGCAAAATGCCTGAAGCAAGCATCCTCTGCATAGCCTGTTGCTTGTGATAAAGACGTGAAAAATGTAATGTTAAAGCTGTAGAAGATACCACCCCCCCCGCCAGTGCAGTTAAAATAACCCCCTTTTCAGCGCCTGAGCTTTTCATAGTGAAATAGCCAACAAATGAAATGCCGGCGATCAGCACCACCATCCACCACGCCTCATAGGGGTTGAATGCCTGCCAGGGGCCGTAACCTTGATCGGGCAATACCGGCAGCAGAACAACGGAAATCAACAGCAATTGTAGCGCCGCATGCAGCTCCTGCTCCCCCAATTTTCTCAGCCAGGCATGTAATACTGCTTTAAAACGTAACAACAGAACGGTTACCACCGCAGAAGACACGGCAAGATTGATATGCTCCAATACCACCAAACTGCCTAATATAAACGTCAATAACATGGTCACCAGGCTGGTAATACTTGCATCATTACGATTAATGCGCAGCAGGATATAGGCGGCAGTCACTGCGATAGTAAAGCCCATAAAAACCAAAGCAAAAACAAAGGAGCCCATATAGTCAAACAATAACCCGGCAGTACCACCAAGAAGGCCAATCAGCCCATAGGTACGCAACCCGGCGATACGCTCTCCTTCCTTCGCTTCGCGCAGTTTCCAACCGCGTTCAATACCAATCAGCAGACCGACGGCCAGTGCGATCCCCAAAAGTAAAATCTGTTTAGCATCAGCAAAATTGTGCACTGCTTGCTCCATTGCGCAGACAAAGGAAAATAATTCGATATGCGGCTTTGTCAAAAGTATAAGCAATAAAGTGGTAGTTCGCTGAAGTTAACAGAGCTAATGACAAAATAAAGGAGTTATACAGATCGAGTGGGGTAGGCTCATCCCGTGACTCTCATATGCAAAATTTAAATAAATTTGGTATTCCGCCTTTGACGGCGTGTAGACTACGAGAAGCAGAAGCGTAGTTGCGCAGTTCAAAAAAGTCATGCTCTTTGCTTAGCCAAAGAAAACAGGGTATCCAGAGTTTGTGGGCCCCATTGTTAACAACAACTTATACCAATTCCGTTAATTAGATGATCTATTTAGGCGTAGGGAAAATGGATGAAAACAAGGCATTGATTGCAGTAACTAGTTGTTCTAATTACACAAAATCGTATGGAACGATTTTAAACAGCTTTAGCTGGCCACAAAGTGGTGAAGAACAGGACGTTCTGAATCAAATCAATAACAAAGACTAGAACGTAGTTTTATGTCTAGCTCGCATTCATTTTAACAAGCATAGATGAATAGATAATTATCGGATTTGGTATTACAACAAAAGAATAAATGTGTACTTCTGTACAAGTGCTCAGGTTCTTATATTCCATCATTTCGTTTTCAAAAACGCAAATGGCGCAAGCCACCTGTGTTGACATCCTCTGCCTAAAAAAACCAAATTATTCAAAGCAACTGTCTGGCATAGCAAATCTCGATAAAGGAGCTCTAACGACTCAATTATTGATTAGCGATGTCTGCTTACTGCTGATTTGAGTTCCTGAAGCAGGAACTGTCCAAATTTTGAATCCGCCCCTCACAAGACCGGATAACTTTGACATTGAGTACTTAACCTCACCCAAAATTACATTTTCGAGTACTGAGAAGTTATCGATCAACATAACGTGCTGATGCACCATACCGATACCATGACTAATCGCTTCTTTAGAGCTGGAAAGTTTACGCGCTTTTTCCGGCTATATTTTAATCTCACCTGAGTCTGCACTATAAAACCCATAAATGATATTCATTAGAGTGGATTTTCCCGCACCATTTTCACCGATAATACCGTGAATAGTGCCTGCAGGGACTTGCAGGTTTATATTTTTATTTGCGTGTACCGTAGCGAATTTTTTATCAATGCCGATGAGTTCCAGTGCAAAGAGAGTATTGTTAGCGTGTGTTGACATAGCTTATTTTCTTATCGTCATAAAAAAGCTCTCGGATCAACATAAGTACAAGAGCACTTCATAGCCGTTTGACTTGCAGATGCTATTTCGCAGGGTGGTAATTTTGCACCTTAAAGTAGATTGGCTATCAGTTTTAATATTTGCAGCTATTATCCGTCATATAATCATGAACTTGAATTTCACCAGCTACAATTTTAGCTTTGATCTCAGTGATTCTCGCTTCCATTTCAGGTGTCACTAAATCACGGTTATATTCATCCAGAGCCCAGTCAACACCATTTTCTTTCAGACCGCGATTATCGATACCGGCAGTAAATTGACCGGCTTGCGCATCTGCAAATACATTGTATGTTGCAAGACCAACACGCTTAACCATAGAGGTAAGCATCACACCTGGATGTAAATAGTTTTGGTTTGAATCAACGCCGATAGCAAACTTACCTTCATCTTTAGCCGCTTGATAAACGCCAATCCCCGTCCCGCCCGCAGCAGCGAAAACAACATCCGCACCTTTAGTAAACTGACTCTTTGTCAGCTCAGCACCACGTGCCGGATCAGACCAGGCTGCATTGGTTGAACCTGTCATGTTTGGGAATACCTGGGTATCTTTGCTGATATATTTCGCGCCCTGCTCATAACCACAGGCAAATTTGCGGATTAGCGGGATATCCATACCACCGACAAAACCGACTTTGGCTGTTTTAGATTTTATGGCTGCCAATGCACCAACCAGGAATGAGCCTTCATGTTCTTTAAACACCAGCGATTTAACATTCGGCAAATCCACAACAGAATCAATAATTACAAATTGTGTATCCGGATATTTAGGCGCAATTTTTTCCAGCGCCGAACCATACATAAAGCCAACCGCAATAATCGGGCTGTATCCGCGGCGGGCTAAACGTTCAAGTCCCTGTTCGCGCTGCGCATCATTCGCAGGCACAAAATCACGTACTTCAACTTTGCTGTCTTCAGTGAATTTGAGTGCGCCATATTGATAAACGGACTGACTTAAAGATTTATCGAATTTACCCGATGAGTCATAGGCAACTGCAGGTTTGAAATCAGCAGCATTAGCTGCAAATGAACATAAAGCCAGCGATAAAGCGCCTGCAGTGGTGCTTATAATTTTCTTCATGGTAATCCTTAAGTGTCTTGAATGAGTGGTTTTTATGCGAAAAGGCCTTAGTTATAGCACTGGTATCGATCAGTTTAACTTATATTGCCAATAAAATTTTCTTTATGAAAGGTCAAGCCCCTAAGCAAAGCAATAAATCTTTTTTTTCAACAATTCAATAAATATTCACTTATCATTAATCTGGCTGTAACAATTAATTAGTTATAGTGGTGACTATGGGAGTATGCATAAAGGACATTCAAACCTGGTACTTTATGAGCCACTCCACATCATTTTTCAGTAACGATTTAATTAAGTTCTTTAAATTTGACAGCGGTTCATATTGAGACCACCCTTTCCCTATCTACAATTCACAGGAGTGTTTTATGCATCAACAAACTGACAGACATATTAGTAACCTGACTAAAGATACTTATGCGTTGGTGTTAGCTGGCGGTCGTGGTAGTCGATTATATGAACTGACAGACATACGTGCAAAGCCTGCCGTCTATTTCGGTGGTAAATTCCGTATCATCGATTTTCCATTATCAAATTGTATTAACTCCGGCATCAACAGGGTGGGAGTGGCAACACAGTACAAATCACACTCCTTAATCCGCCACATCAGTCGCGGCTGGGGAAGTTTCAAAGCAAATTTATCTGAGTTTGTTGAGATATTACCCGCATCTCAACAACATGGTGAAGATTGGTATATGGGAACGGCTGATGCGGTATATCAAAATATGGAGATTATTCGCGCAGAACGTCCCAAATATGTTTTAATTTTATCCGGTGACCATGTCTACCGCATGGATTACGGCACGTTGATAGCAGATCATGTGGCAAATAATGCAGATATGACTGTCTGCTGTCTGGAAGTGCGCACTGAAGAGGCCGCCGGTAGCTTTGGTGTTATGACCGTAGATACAAACAGCAAAATAGTGGCATTTGATGAAAAACCGGCCCAACCTAATGAAATACCAAATAAACCGGGGCAGTGCCTGGCATCAATGGGCAATTACCTGTTTAATACCGAGTTTTTATTCGAGCATCTGTTAAAAGATCATGATAAAGAAGGCTCTACGCGTGATTTCGGACATGACATTATTCCCTCCATTATTAAAGATAATAATGTTTTTGCCCACGCATTCAAAGACCCTGATAGTGATAACCAGCCCTATTGGCGTGATGTGGGTACATTAGACTCATTTTGGGAGGCGAATATGGAACTTGTTGAGCCCACCCCACAGCTGGATTTATATGATAGAAGCTGGCCCATCTGGACCTATCAGGAGCAGCTTCCTCCGGCTAAGTTTATTTTTGATAATGATGAACGCCGGGGCATGGCGGTTGATTCAACGGTTTCCGGAGGTTGTATCATTTCCGGATCAACCATTCGTAAATCACTGTTATATTCAAGTGTCCATACCCACTCCTACAGCCTGATCGAGCAATGTGTATTACTGCACGGCAGTGACGTCGCTGAACACTGTAAATTAAAGCGTGTTATTCTTGACAGTTACTGCAAAGTTCCTGCTGGTTTAACAATTGGTTATGATAGAGAGCAGGATATTGCCAATGGTTTCCGTGTTACTAAAAAAGGGATCACTCTGGTCACCAGTAATATGCTCAAAGCCCTGGCGGACAGAACAGAGTGACTTATTAACAAAGCAATTTAGATGAAAATCAAAATAAGAGTAGCTTCTGCTACTCTTATTTTTTCAATTTTGATACTGATTAAGGTCAAATAACTTATCCCGAATCGTCCAAAACCGCCCGTTTTTTCTGGCGATTATGATTTCAGGCGGACGTAACCGGTGCTGATTATTCACCACCTTAGTTGGCGCTGTTTCGGTAAAGGGGCGGTGACGATCAATTAAATGCGGTTTAATAAATTTGCTTAAAAAGTCTGTTTTATGGTTTTTTGTCGCAAGTTGCCAGAACTCATTAAATTCGGCGCCGTCATCACTGATATAAATGACTTTGAGCTGCGGTTTACCATATTTATTTTTACCGGGCTCTAATCTTAGCTCAACACATTTAATAATGAGTGCATCTTTAAGCTTCAGGGCTTCGCGAAGTTTTTTATCAGGATCCACCAGCACATGATCGCACTCGTGACATACCCGTGCGGCAATATCATTATCACTTCCACAAAGCTCACAAAATTTAGCCCGGAAGCGGTAGCCGCATATTATCCGCCCGTCCTGCTCATCGCTGGAAAAACCCTGACACTGCCTGCCATAATGTTCAATCACAAACCCGGCAGGGTCGACCTTTCCCCAAAAGTTATTTTTAAAGCCGCAAGCAGGACAAGGGATAGTCACCATCTCGCTGTCACTATCGGGTTTAGGATCACCCAATTCGGGCTGATATATATCATAACAGTTACCGGCAAACTCCATCACCAGACAATCCTGTTTACCCGCAAATAATCGCAACCCCCGTCCCACAATCTGCTGGTAGAGACTAAGAGATGCGGTTGGTCGCAGAATTGCAATTAAATCAACATGTGGAGCGTCAAAACCAGTGGTTAAGACCGATACATTGACAAGATATTTAATCTGCCGCTGTTTAAAAGCATTAATGATACGATCCCGCTCTTCAAGGGGGGTATCCCCTATCACCAGCGCGGCATTTTCCTGCCCGAGGTAGCCCATAATTTCCTGAGCATGATTAACCGTTGAGGCAAAGATCATTACACCAAGGCGATCTTTGGCAGTCTCAATGACCTGCTCAATAATTTTTGGTGTAACCCGTTGGGATTGTTTTACAACGTGATCTAATGCAGCTTCCGGATAATGCCCTGTCTCAGAAGAACAAAGACTTGAAAAGTCATAGCCGATAACGGCCATATCCATTATCTTTGGTTTAGTCAGGTATTTCTCATCGAGTAAAAATCGGATCGGTAAATCAAAAATACAATCACGAAAAAAGCGCGGTTGTTCCGTCCTTACCTGTCCGCGGGTATGATACTGATAAATCCAGCCTACCCCCAGGCGATAAGGCGTCGCGGTAAGCCCCAACACTTTAATATTCGGGTTGTTTTTCTGCAGATGGTCAATTACTCTCCGATAACTGCTGTTTTCATCTTCAGGCACCCGGTGGCATTCATCAATAACCAGCAGGGAAAAAGCATCTGAAAACTGCACTAAACTATTAGCGATTGATTGCACCGATGCGAACACCACCTGGTTCTGATTTTCTTTACGGCCAAGTCCCGCCGAAAAAATTGATGCTTTCAAACCGTAGCTTTCATACTTATCGTGATTTTGTTCAACCAGCTCTTTGACATGGGCAAGAACTAATACCCGGCCCTTTGCGATGCGCGCTAACTCGGCAATAATCAAGCTTTTACCGGCCCCTGTAGAAAGGGTCAGCAGCGCCGGCGTAGTATGCTGACGAAAGTAATGAACAGTCGCTCGCACTGCATCTTGTTGATAGGGGCGAAGCGTATACATATTGATTAACCTCAATTCTGGATAGTGGGCATTATAATAGATGAAGTTGTCTTTTTTGACTCTGGTAAAGCTCAATGCCGGGATTTTCGTTCCTTTCAAGGCAAGTTTGTGAAGTAATAGCCGGCTATTACAAGCAAACTTAACGCAGAAAGGGGCGAAAAGAGCGGTCTTGAGGAATGTCGCTTATCCAGAGCTGAGGTTGTAACTAATTACAAACAATGGCAGAAAGTTTAACTCAATTCGATAATGAATACAGAACAACAGCTTATTTTTTTGTTAGACAGAACGGTGAGTTTTCACCTGGCTGTAACACCAGGCACGCCTCTTATTGAGTATCTATGCTGCGAATCGCCCGCTTTAATGAGTCTGACTTTAACTGCAGCCCCGCTATCTCTTTAACATTTTTACTGGCATGCAGGCGTTTTTCAACACCTACTAACTCTTCAAATAACCAGCCTCGAATCATGGTATAATAACGCCTGTCAGTGCCGTAATCAGAGATTATTTGTAATGAGTCTTGCTTCTGAGGTGATTTGATTGCCAACTGCAGGGCCTGTACCATCAGACCAATCTCATAAGCTTGTTTATTGGGTTCATGCTTCGCTGTTTGCTGTGCACAGACAAAAGATGGACAGCTGAAATATATTGTCAGAAATAACCCTGTTTTGAAAAAACAGCCGATCATATAAGCGTACCTTTATAAAATATCACGCGCAGGCCAGTATAAAAAAATAATGAAAAGGATTTTAACGTCTTAAAACAAAAAAACACCTTAAAATCCTGTAAAATATTAGATTAGAAAATTTTTTAAAGAGTTAATAACATGATAATTAAAAAAGAGTGGCGAATTTTAACCGTTGGGGATGGTGATTTATCTTTTTCAAATGCACTACTAAGCCACCAGCCAAAGGCACTGACAGCATCGGTCTATGACTCTTTAGCAACCTTAAGCGGAAAATATGGAGATCACTTCTACCGGCAGCTGGCTGCAAACAATACACCTGTATTCTTTGAATTTGATGTCACGAAACCGGCATCCTGGGGAGCTCTGCCTAAACACAGTTTTGATCTGGTCATATTTCAGTTTCCTTTATTACCGGCATTCCGCTCTTTTTCCGAGTATCAGGAGCAGGCTCAGGAGATAAGTTTAAATACCCTTAACCGGCGCTTATTACGCACATTTTTAATTAATGCCTTTAACCATTTTTTAGACCCTGACGGCCAACAGCTCTGCTTTATCACCTCTAAAGATGTAAAACCGTACCGGGAGTGGAATATTGAAAACGCATTGCATTTACAAACAGATATTTCCTACTTAGGTTCAGTTAACTTTGAAATTGCTGATTTCCCCGGTTATAAAATTCGTAATGTGGAGCGCGATAAGTTTGTAAGGGATACCAGAGGTACTACCTATGTCTGGGGTAAAACAAAACACCATGAAATTAGCCCGGAATTACAAAGTCCGCTTTATCAGGATAATCACTTTTGCACAGCTTGCCGTGCTGGTCCCTTTACCCGCGAGGAGGATCGGATGGAGCACAGTCAGTCAAAAAGGCATAAGCAGATGATGGAGTTCGAGGCATTATGGTTAGAGGATTTGCGCCATCTGGCTGAGAAATAAATAATTAAGGATCGGCTTCAAAATTACTTGCGCTTTTGTTTTCAAAATAGCCTCTCATTTTAGGCTTTTTGGAAACAATTTAGAGCAAGTTATTGTGTAACGATTCCTAAACAGCCAGTTGAGCTAAAAAAGGAATGCACCATTGTCAATCATTCTCTTTTTTAGCTTGTAATGCCTCAAAAACAGCCATCTGCTCAGGCGTTGCCGGCAGCTGATGTTTTTCTTTCCACTCGCTGTAAGGCATCCCGTAGACCTGTTCTCGGGCCTGATCATAATCCATCGTTATATTTAATAACTGTGCTTCCGCCATCATCCATTTCGATAAACAGTTGCGGCAAAAACCCGCAGTGTTCATCAACTCGATATTCTGCACATCTTTACGGCTATCTAAATGTTTTAATAAACGTCGAAAAGCGGCGGCCTCAAGCTGTGTTTGTTGATCCGGGGTCATACTCTCTCCTTCAGAAACATCGCAATGTTTTAATTATTATCTTTTTAACCGCAACACTTTTTATATTTTTTACCGCTGCCGCAAGAGCAAGGATCATTACGTTGTGGTTTTTTCTCAAAAGTCGTGGTTTTAGGTTTATTGAAAAAAGCGTCAAGTTCAACAATATTCTCTTCACCATCAGCATTCACTTCAATGTTGGCAAACAGCGCATTGTCCTGCAGAATCTGCTCAATTTCAGCCTTTCTGGCTTCATTGGTTACGGATAATGTAAAAGGTGACTCTTCGCTGCCTGCTTTTACTGCCCGTTTGGTATTAAAACCATAACTGGCGTGTTTAGGTTTTTTCTCTTTTTTACCTTTAAAGAAGAATTTATCTGACATGTTAGCGCCCTGTTTTAAAAATGAAGAGCGCGGAGTTTACATGATTGCCACTCAAAACGGTAAAATAAAATAAATTATACTATCGGACGACCACGATAAATAATGATTGAGGGTAACGCTAAACCAAAGCTCAGAGCGGCTAAAATAAACAACGTCCGTAAGCCATTCTCAACCACAACCTGCATAAGTTCCAGGCTATACCCGCTGATATTTAATTCCACAATCCCCACCACGGTGGTAAAGGCAAAACTTCCCGGAATCATCGGGATAACTGACGCTACGGTAAATACAGGACGGGGAATAAGACGTTTCCGCGACCAATATAAACCTAAAAATCCCATACTGCTTGAAGCAATGAGTGTCGCCCATTCGATAGGTAACCCGAAGTGCATCAGTAAGAATCTTAAACTGTGCGCAAAGGCCCCGCCGGCAGCACAGTAAATGAGTATTTTTTTGGGCACATTAAAGACCATGGCAAAACCGACGGCTGGAATCCAGGCGAACCACGCATCGATGATAAATAACTTAATCAGTTCCATTTAATAACTCCTTAATTGTGCTCTGCCACATAGGCAAAACCAACTACGCCTAACAAACCAGGAATCCAGGCAAACCATGCATCGATGATAAATAACTTAATCAGTTCCATTTTAAAAATCCCTTAGTTGTGCTTTGGCAAATACAAAAATTCCATCAACCTATCCATGCTACCACCCCGGTTAACATCATAGAGGCCACTATGCCCACCGAGACGCTTACGGTTAATATACTGGCAAAAACCCAACGCGCGATCCCCATACTGATATGCCCTTTTAACATATCGGAAACCGCATTGATCAGTGGAAAGCCCGGTACCAGTAATAATACCGACGCTGCCATGGCGATTTCAGGTTTTTCACCAAATTCAAAAATAACACCGATGCTTGCAATCGTTGTTGCAACAAAGGCCGCAACGGCAAAATTAACAAAGGGGTTATGATGCCGATGAGCAAGTTCCTGACGTATTAACATCGCGCCTGCAGAGGCAAAAAAGGTGGTGATATAAACGGCTAAATCACCACCAAAAAAATGGCTGAAACTTGAACATGAAAAACCAATCATCAAAACAACTAACCAGCGATTATATTTCATGGGTTTTAAGCGATTTAAGCGCTCTTTTACCTGAGCGGCATCTAACAGCTGCTTTTCCGCCATCACACAAATGCGCATGACATCGCAAACCATCTGCATATTAATGCCGCGATCGTAACAACGGCGGGTAGTGGTAATACAATGACCTTCGAATAAACTGGTAATGACTATCGCATCAGGACTTACTGACAGCTCCATGCCCTGCGCACCGAGAGCCAACCCTATACGTTGTGTTGTTTGCTCGACTAAACGGCTTTCTGCTCCGTGCTGATGCAATAATTGCCCAGCTTTAACTGCTATCCGTGTCAATTCTGTCTGTGCCTGCCTGCTTAAAGCCATTTTTTTACCTTCTTATTGCGCCGATTAAAAAACTTACAACTGCGATTCTGCCAATTTAAGATCTAATGTTGCCTTTAATAATTTGAATAATAATATAGCTGCATCGATCTCTTCTTTGCGATTGGTTAAACTTTCAATATTTAAGCCTAATGGAATTCCCAGAGGTAAACATGCCTGTAGAATCTGTTCAAAGTTATTCTGGCTGATTAATAAAGACTCTTTCAACGGATTCTCGGACTGAAGAATACGCAGGCTGGTCGCTTCCGGTACCGAAATACCCAACCACTCAATAAATTCTAAGGTTTTTGCACTACCGCAAGGAGAGAAAGTTAATACAACACGTCGTGCTTTTTTACCCTGTTGTTTACACTCCATTGCATAACGGGTTAGCATATCAATGGTAGCCTGAGCGTTATAAACAGCCTGTGAAATAAAAAACTCACAGCCCTGAGCATCTTTGGCGATCATACGCAAATGCTCATCACCTTTGTTGGCGTGACGCTCCGCAATGGCCACTCCGCCCAGATGAAAATCTAAATTGTGATCCTCTACGGTCTGATAGGCATCAGCTAAAGATAATTTAATATCCCCTGTAGAAGAGGGGCTACCGACCAGAACAATATCGCGTACCGAGAACTGATGCCATGCATCAGATAACCAACGTGAAAAATCAGCCCCGTCGCGCTGGGAAACACTTTTATAAGTGATCACCGGCTTAGCTGACTTATCATGTAAAATTTTTGAATATAAACGCGAATCATGGGTATATTTGAACGGAAAAGGACGTGGTTTATCGATACGGGAGGTTTCATCTTGAATGTCATAAACAATTAAACCATCGTAATCAATTTCATTAAGTCTGTTTAATAATTTATCCGCAATACCTGCCACCAGCTCTATTGCCGTATCCTGTTTAGGTGGTGTTGTACCAATAAAATAGACCCCTACTTTAGGGTCGCTGGATTTGTTTTTTAAAGACATTGAACTCATAAGTTTTTCCTAAACATTCGAGATTGCATAATGATGCGAAATTGTCGCATATCGACCATAGCCAAACAACTAAGAAATAAAGCATCTGCTTGCTGTGCTTATTATTTTTGTTTATTACCAGTAACCATAAAATCTATTTTTAACGCTGCTCTTTAAGGTATTATTTCCTTAAGCTTCTTTCAATATGGCTTGTTAAGACCCGTTAAATAATAAATTTTACGATAGTTTTCTGTAAACTATTCACGTTATACTTAACTTTAATTATCCTTTACTTAAACATAATAATTATGCGTATTCCTCGTTTTTATGATCCACAAACCTTAACCGTTGCCAGTGAAATAACAGTTTCAAAAGATGCGACTCAGCATATTAATGTATTACGTTTAAAAGTTGGCGCGCAAATTATTCTCTTTAATGGTTTGGGCGGACAGGTTATGGCGACCCTAACCGAAGTGCAGAAACGTAACTGCAGGGTTTTAATAAATTCATTTAGTGAAACTGATAATGAAAGTCCATTACATCTGCACTTAGGTCAAGTTATTTCACGCGGCGATCGCATGGAGTTTGTTATTCAAAAAGCGGTAGAATTGGGCGTTAATGAAATTACACCATTAATCAGTGAACGTTGTGGTGTTAAACTCGACGCTGAAC
Source organism: Psychromonas sp. (assembly GCF_041586535.1). Taxonomy (GTDB): domain Bacteria; phylum Pseudomonadota; class Gammaproteobacteria; order Enterobacterales; family Psychromonadaceae; genus Psychromonas. The sequence goes on from NZ_JBFGZY010000043.1 coordinate 21,433, forward strand.
GGATGGCTAAAAAGCTACAGCAGTGGCAAAAAATAGCTATTTCCGCCTGTGAACAATCAGGCCGAAATATTGTTCCGGTTATTCACGAAACGGAAGATTTAGCAACCTGGTGTGCGTCAGAAGAACAAGCAACTAAATTAACCCTTCACCCGCGTGCCAAATTTTCAATTAGTACATTACCTGAAAACATTCAACGTATCCGTTTACTGATCGGACCGGAGGGTGGTTTAAGTGATGAAGAGATAAGCTTGACTGAGTCCTTAAACTTCACCGAAACATTATTAGGGCCGCGAATCCTCCGCACTGAAACAGCCGCATTAAGCGCAATTACCGCACTGCAATGTCGTTTTGGCGATCTTGCATAAGAAAAATAAATAGGAAATAAAATGACCATTAAAATTGGGATCGTAATGGATCCGATAGCAGATATTAAAATTCATAAAGACTCTAGTTTTGCGATGTTATTAGAAGCGCAGGCGCGCGGTTGGGAACTTTATTATCTGGAGATGCAGGATCTCTATTTAGAAAATGGGCGCTGTTTTGCCAGCAGTAAAAAACTGACGGTACAACGCGATGCCAATAACTGGTATCAACTTGAAGAGGCGCTGGATCACCCTCTTTCTGATCTCGATGCCGTATTGATGCGCAAAGATCCACCCTTCGATACAGAATATATCTATGCCACTTACCTTCTGGAACGTGCCGAAGATGAGGGCTGCTTAATTGTCAATAAGCCGCAAAGCCTGCGTGATGCGAATGAAAAACTGTTCACTGCATGGTTCAGTCACTTTACACCGACTACCTTAGTGACACGCAGCAGCCAAAGGATTCGAGAATTCCACCAACAACATAAAGATATTATCTTAAAACCGCTTGATGGTATGGGCGGCGCTTCCATATTCCGTATTAAGGAAGAGGATGCCAATATTGGTGTGATCATTGAAACCTTAACCGAGCACCAGAAACGTTATTGCATGGCGCAGGTCTTTATCCCGGAAATAAAAGCCGGTGATAAGCGTATACTGATCGTAGATGGAGAGCCCATGCCCTACGCGCTGGCACGTATTCCGGCTTCAGGTGAAACACGCGGTAATCTGGCGGCAGGTGGCAGCGGCGTCGCCCAACCGCTTTCAGAAAGTGACTGGCACATTGCCAAATCTATCGGCCCGAAACTGAAAGAAAAAGGCCTTATTTTTGTCGGACTCGATATTATCGGTGATAAAATAACGGAAATAAATGTTACCAGTCCGACCTGTATCCAAGAGATTGATAACGCATACGGTACCAACATTAGCGCCAAGCTGATGGATGCCATTGAAAAACGTATTACAAAAAAACAGTAATATTTATAATTGTTGCCATACTTATAGTATGTGTATTAAAGATATGCTTTTGTATAACGCAGGAGAAATTAACACTGGCAAGGCATGGGTTGCAGGAAGCAGCTAGTCTACCTGCAGGGCTCATCACGCTGATAGGGTTGATTCTGCCCGGCAAGACTGATCACTTATTAGATACATTTAGTATTAAAAATATGGCAACAAGGGAGCTGGCTGATGGATAATGAAAAAATTACTGATCCGTTAACAAACAACGACAGCAATGTGCTCAGTACACTTAAAGATCATTTTTTAATTGCAATGCCCACTTTGACAGATCCCTATTTCAAGCATTCTGTTGTTTATATCTGTGAACATGATGAGCAGGGAGCAATGGGGTTTATTATTAACTTCCCGGTTAAGTTAACCCTGCAGGAGTTATTAGATCATGTCGACAGTGTGAAAAATCATCCTGAACCTCCGCTTCTTAATCCGGTCTTTTTAGGTGGCCCGTTAGAGCTTAAAAGAGGGTTTATTCTGCATTCTCCTGTTGCGGATAATTCACAGAGTACCCAACTTAACGACCAGCTGATGATCTCCAATTCCAATGCAATTTTAGAAACACTTGGTACTGAAAATGAGCCGGAAAAATATATTGTAACACTCGGTTATGCCAGCTGGAGTTCCGGGCAGTTAGAAGAGGAGATGAACGCCAATCGCTGGCTTACCATGGAAAGCCAAAACGACATTATATTCAACACCCCAGTTGAGCAGCGCTGGAATGAGGCGCTACAACGACTAGGCATCAATCCGGAACAGCTTTCAAGCGACATAGGTCATGCATAACCTCATTAAGCGCAATCAACTAAACAACAAAAATAATCACAACCGCAATATGTTAGCGATAAAATAGGACAGACATGACAGAACCATCTAAAGCGCCCGCAAACTTGTTAAGCTTTGATTTTGGAACAAAAAGTATCGGCGTAGCAACGGGGCAGATGATAACCGCTACCGCCCAGCCACTGCCCGCGATTAAGGCAAATGACGGCATTCCGAATTGGAATATAGTTGAAAAAGTGCTCAAGGAGTGGATGCCTGACCTGGTCGTTGTCGGGTTGCCCTTAAACATGGACGGCAGCGAACAGCCTATTACTCAACGCGCCAAAAAATTTGCCAACCGTTTAAATGGGCGTTTTGGTGTAAAAATTGTATTGCAGGACGAGCGCTTAACCACCGCCAGTGCAAAAGAATTTATCTTTAGCCATGGTGGATACAAGGCGCTTGAGAAAGGCAAAATTGACAGCGTATCAGCCGCCCTTATTCTCGAAAGCTGGATGGAAAACTATTATCAATAAAAAGGGAAAGCGGCTGTTGATCTTTCGTAGTTCGAGGTGAAAGCGTTTTGATCACGGCGAGAGGTGTGCCGCCTAGGGTTCTAAGCAAATACCTCTCAACAAAGAGCAAAGCGCTTTTAGCCTAACCCTCCGGGCAGCGCTTGTTGGTGCTTTCTACAAATACCCAAACTACTTGAATATTCAGCTAGCTCGGATGCCAGATCAAGGCACAACACGAAGAGAATGGTATTCCCTTTCAAATGACCCGGCTTTCGAGCGAATCTCCCGTAGGGCAAGGTGAGAGGCAACCATCTTCGTCGTTATGAAACATTGATTCAGATGACTATACCCATGTTACTTCAAAATGCTTTGTCAGGCACGAGCCCGGAGACCAGAGCAAGACGCAACATGAGGTAATGGTTATTCCCTTTTCGATTGGTGCAACGCAGCACTGGTTTTCGAGCCAGCGCCCCGTAGGGCAAGGTTAATTGCACCAATCTGCTTTGTTATAAAATATCTCTGTAGA
>NZ_JBFGZY010000044.1:0-24387 GCF_041586535.1 Psychromonas sp.
GGGATGTTCTGAATTAAACTCACAACGCAGTCAGGATTGATTTTAAGCAGCTAGACTAATCCACCTTTTTAGTCCCTTTGATCTAACTAATACCAAATCCGATAATTATCTACTCATTTATACTTGCTAAAATGAATGCTAGCTAGACATAAAACTACGTTTTAGTCTTTGTTATTGATTTTGCAATTAGAACAACTAGTTACTGCAATCAATGCCTTGCTTTCATCCGTTTTTTCTACGCCTAAATAGATCATCTAATTATCGGAATTGGTATAACCTAAACTCTGGATAAGGACAACTGTGAATGATTGCAATGTGAATAAATGCAAAATAAATCAGTTGGATTATTTTTGTTTTTTGTACAGCTTGGGATTGTCTTTCGCATGGGACTGCAGGTAATGAAAAAATAAATTTACTGAACGGGGGATAGAGAAAACTCCCTGCCTATGCAGGGAGTTCAAGTATAACGATCTGACTAATGTTTATTATCAAACTCATCAGCCTGTGTCTGCACTGCCTCTAATAATTGCTCTTGTAGCTGATTATCTTCGGGTTTATCATCAATAGATTGACTTAAATCTTTACTTTCAACGCTATCAGCATGTTGTAATAACTCCACCATTTCTGATGCGACATCCGGAACAGAATCAACTATCGTAGTAGCAATATCGACAGCATATTCAGGCATATTTTCCACTACTTGAGTGAAGTAATCACTTACTGCATTTTCAATATTTTCTGTGTTATCTGCAGTCTGATCTTCCTGTTCATTTTCAATCAGATTTTGTACATAGGCTTCAGCAACCAGGCTGGATGATTCCGGTAATGCTTCCGATACGGTTAACGCCAGTTCAGCGGATTGATCGGGTGAGACGTCTGTTAAACGGCTGTATAACTCCGTTGCAGTTTGTTCAGAAGCGCTTGCGGTTCTATCCACCGGCCGCATTTCATCTAATGAGTTTGACAGATTGGTCATATACTGTCCGGTCATTTCCAGCAGCTCCTCAGAATGCTCTGCAGACATATTTTCAGCAGCTAATTCCATCACACGGATACCATTATCAGGCATAGAGTTAGCGATAGCGACAACAATATTGGTAAAGTGCTCAGGATACTCAGTTGTTATCCAGTCAACTAACTCTTCCGCTTTGTCGGGAGAGGCGTGGGTTAGCGTTTCTGCAATATGAATTGCCATCTCAGGTGCGGCTGTTGTAATTGCCGCATACAATCTGCCAATATCTATCTGTTCCAGAGTACTCAGGGCGGCCGCCAGATTGGAAGCATTATAAGGATCTCTCAGCGCTAATGCTTTTGCCATACTAACAGCAGCAGCCGGATTTTGCGTGGCCAGACTGGTCACAACGTCTACTTCTGCACTCTGTTCGAATAAAGGGTGGTGATATTGGGTTCGCGGATCTAGTTCAGAAACAGCGCCCGAGGGGGTCTGCATAATAAAATGCTCCTGCTCGTTAAGTGGTAGAGCAGAGCGCTGCTGCATACGTATAATAATAAAGATCATTAAGGTGATCGCGCTGATGCAGATAAAAGCAAATAAGGTGCTGCTGCCGAAGGCGTCCATTACAAGGGAAGCTGTATATGGCCCTACAATGCTGCCTAATGCATAGATTAATAATAACGAAGACATGGCAGCTAAAATATGTTCTTTTAATACTTTATCAAAAGTCTCGGACATACTCATAGGGTAAAGACAGGCAACCAGTCCGGTGATGGTTGCAATTGCGAATAGGCTGAAATTAAACAACTCCATTGAGATCAGCAAAGGGACTAATAAAGACAATAAAATAACCGCTGCGACCATCGCCAGCATGACTTTACGACGATCAAAATGATCCGAAAGATAAGCAATAGGAAACTGTAATACGATTGCCCCCATAATAGCTGAGCCCATGAAAATAGACAGATCCAACCCTTCGATACCATTATCACTGGCGAAAATTGGCAGCATATTTAATAATCCGGCATATAAAATCCCGCAGTAGAAACAGCCGACAACACCTAAGGGTGACAACTTCACAATAGTCATTAAAGACATCGCCTGACTATCTTCAATTTGCGGACCTTTTTGTTTACTGACAACGATCGGGGTGATCGATAAACTCAGTAAGATACCGGCAACAACAAACAGAGTCACTTCATCAACGGGGGCAACATTTAATAAAAACTGCCCGGAAAACAAAGCGGTCATTAACACCATCTGGTTAATTGATAGAATTCTGCCCCTATTTTTTTCAGTTGCACTGTTACTTAACCAACTATCAATAGTGGCATTGGCACAAGCAATACAAAACCCGGTAACGAACCTCATTGCCCCCAACATCAACGGATCCGGATAAAGACCTGATAATAAAATGGCAACAGAGGTTAAACTGCCGCACATAGCAAATATTCTGATATGACCAACCCGCTTTAATAGCTTGCGGCTATAGATTGCACCGAACAAAAATCCTACGGATAACATAGATAAAACAATACCAATGCTATCAAGGCCAACACCATCCTGCTGCATTCTTACCGGCAGTAAGATATTGCTTAAACCATAACCGAGCATTAACAGAAAACAGCTTATTAAAAGTAATACAAGGGGTCTGATGGTCATTATCACTGTGTTATTCTCTTCTCAGGTTGGGACTAGTAGTACTTTTTAAGTGTTTGAATGTTGCGTCTGCAAATATATAACCTACATCCTGAAGGGAATAAACAGGATTGATTTCGATAAAACCTGATAGACAATATACAATAGAATAATACTATCAATTCCGTTTAAAATTAGCAATTTAACAACAAAGGTTAAATTTACCAGGAGCAGGTAAATCACTTTATTATCATATAGTTACATTTTAGTGAGCGGTTTTATTTAATGTAAAAAGAGAAACGTTTCTATTAGTGGGTCGGAAACAGGAAATACACCGGGAAAGTAAATGCCAAGGTTAAAGTTAACGTTGCAGCTGCTGCAACGTTTGGGATTCACTGACGGTTATCTTATAGGATATTGATACGCACAGAATTGCACAATTCAATGCTCACACAGGTACTTTAATTTTTTCCTTTGGGTAATATGTTGTTCTATCCAACTTCTTTGAGTCCGCCATATTGGCAACTCTTTTTGACAAAATTGACATTTACGCATCTGATTCTCCTTATCATTTAATTTATGCCTTTAAATACAGCAAAACAGAGATCATCAAACCACCAAGTTTAATATAGATTAAACCAGTCCTTGCAGGAAGATCAATTCTGGAGCGACAATGTTAAATTTAAGCGGGATTTGTTGTTAATTTATTAAATTACTTGTGGAAAATAACCTCTATATATTTTTCTGTTTTTGTCAGTAATCATTTCTTTGTTTAACTTACCTCTTATTAGACGGACTAATTCGTGTTTTCACAAGAAAGGCACTGTCAAATTAACAATACCATATAGTTATGTTTACTTTATTAATGGCTTACATTTAAACAGTGGAAAATCATTCTGGGCAGACTGAATAATTTCGTCTTTCTAATGGAAGTGCTGAACTTACAGGGGACAGCTGAGGCTGCGACAATAAGGTTTTGTAACTACGAAAAACAATTTAAACGAAGAGGCTTACCACCATCAAAATTTTCAATAACTGGCTAATTTTAGTTATGGACAGCCTCAGTACGTATTATTAAATAAATTATGCAGCTTCAAGAGTTGGAAGGTTTATGCCTGCTTTTGCAGAGATATTCTCTACAGTTCCCGCACCTGAACTTACTGATTTAACCTTGTAACCATTGGAGATAAGGTCTTTTATATGTAATTTGTTATATACGAACATAAAAATAAGCCCGCTAAACCCCCATGTTAAAGATGCTAAAAGAAACATGATTATCGCCCATTTCCAATCACTTCTGAAAAGAGCCGGAAAAAAGTTAAAAAAGAGAACCGTCCATGAAAAACCAACTGGTGCTTCTTTAACTTGGCCCGTTTTGGGGTTTTCTAATACTATCGTTGCATATGCCATTTAAAATTCCTTTTTATTTTATAGAGTTGTAATAAAAAACTGTGCACAAGATCACACTGCGCTTTCGCCTTTATTATTAATTGACATAAAATTTATTACAAGACTTTTTTGTGACTATTATTTTTATTCGATAGACTATCCATACTTCGGATCGGCATAGGAGCATTGATAAATAGAGTCAATTCAAAGCAAATAGTTAAAAGACGAATATAATATCTATATCTTTTTTCAACTAAGTCACATATAAATTGTCAGGTGTTTTGAGCAGTCAGCCGTAGCTGATAGCCTGACTATTATGCACAAGTCTGTAACCATTGGTGGCGTTCTTTATTCTTTTCGGGGCCCAGGATTTATCCTGCAAATAAAGGTCAAATTTAATAAACTTGCTATTCCACCCTTCACGGGGTGTAGACGACTAGAAACCGAAATATCGTTTCACAGTTCGAAATCGTCATGCTCTTTGCTCAGACAAAGAAAACAGGCCGCGCGGTGCTTAGCCCGCTCGTGACACTATGCTGTCGCATAACTTGCGTATAAGAGTCCAGTTGAGAGTCCACAGCTAGAAAATACCTGAAAACTTATTTATAAGTACTTAGCTATTAACACATTAGTTGTCCACCTTCCTTTTTTTACCTTGAGCTGCTGAAAAATTGGATAATCATCATTGAAATCCTCTTCAACTTCTACAATATTTCTGCCGTTAGATGTTTCAAAGATTCTCCAGTCAGTTGATGAAAAGTTGCTCTATTTATCAAAGGCAGTTCCGACTGTAATAAGGTTTCAACATGTAAAGCTCCATCACTAACGCTGGAAAGGTTCTTTCCGCACCCACTAAAAATTAAAGAAAGAAATAAGATTGAAAAAATATTTTTCAATCTTATTGATCCTACTTCTTGCATGATTCTGAGTGTTTATTAACTTTCGACTGCAGCTGTTTGACTTCCTGTTAGAATATCTTGTTTGCGTTTGGCTTCGGGAAGCTCATTAATACAATAATTGATATAGTAAATTGTTAGGAAAAATGTATAAAAGCCATTCATTCGTAAATCAATTTTGTGCTCGTTTAACGCGTAGCTTTGGAGTGCTGTTTTAGCTTTAAATGCCCATACTACATACAGTGCCCAAGAACCAAGAGTTAGCAGTCCCGCAATAATATCTAGGGCCTCCTCGCCAGTCCCGGCCAACACACTTCCTAATCCAACGCAAACAGCCAGCCATATAATAAAAGTACTGTCTGAAATTTTTGATTTAGTTATAGATTCTAAAACTGAATGATTTTTATACATCCAAAGGATTGGATAAATACCTCCAGTAGCTATTGTTAGTAAGACAAGATTAATTGTCTTGGTGTCGATGGTATCTTTTAGTTCCGTGATAGTTGACATTAATGTATCCTTACTTTTTTATGGTTGACAAATTTTTTGAAAGAGAACGCCTTATTAGACGGAATAAGCCCGCATTTCCACAAGAAACACAATCATCAATTATTTATGATGAAAATCAACATTACATCTAAAAACAATCTTTATCAATGAATTGTTTTTAATAATAGAAGCCACCGATTGTAGGACGGTGAAATTATTCTGTATTTACAGTGAAAGCACGGAATGTCTAAGGATCTGTGTAAAGAAATATTATTTTTACAATCGAAGCCATAAAATTAAAAAAGCAGAATAACTAACCCATTTGTGTGATGTTTATATCTATCCCCTACAAGCTAATGGCACACTAGACTTAAGGGCTTATGAGATAAGGGATTTGACGTTTAATGAATTACGAAGAAAACCAAACGAGCAAAACATTCACGGCGAATTTTCAGCTTAGAAGGCACCAGATTAACCACCTACTGGATTATCGTGCTGAAATTCACCACTCGTTAGTTAAGAGGATGCCGGGAGATTAACGCTCGTTATTCGGCTTTATAGTGAAGCAATAAAAATAGCGGCATAAACAAAGCAAAGGTTGTATTCTGCTCAATATAATAAAAACGTTCTTTTTGGGGGAATTCTACAACCGCTATACCTTACTCTCCGCCGAATAAGTTGATGCAGTTTTTGCTTGTTTTAGCAAGAACTGCATCACCAGCATCGAGTTCAAGTGCAGCAGTTCATTAAAATTTGAGAAAAAAAGTAAACAGTTTAATTTAATTCAATAAGAGATGAACGTTCACTCTCTGGGATTGAGTCAATTAGTGCAATCGTTAATGAGCCATCTTTATTTTCTGACGCTATCTTCAAATCTAACGATGTATCTGATCTTTCTGGTAGTTTGAACATCGCTCCTGTAGCAGGATCTACAATTAACAATCCAATTAATCCACCAAAAAGAATATTTCCGAAGTACCAACCATCAACAGAGCTATTAATTTCTACAGTCTTTTCTTCATAACCTTCTTTATTAAGAACTAATGTGTACGTTTCACCTTTGAAAAAACCAGACGACGCATTTAAAGAAATAGAAGTTGGTGTTCGACCAGAATGGATCGTCAAACCTTTTCTATTTTTCAAAGTGAAATTTGCTTCAGAAGGACTACTCGCAATTGCAACAGAATATTTACTATCACTAACAATACTGGAGCATCCGGATAGTAGCACCAATGATAATGCCACTGCAGATAATTTATAATTCATTTTTATATTCCCTTACTTGATTGATGATTAACTTAAAAATTTAACATGTTGCCCACCGGAGGGGGGTAAGTTGTAGTACTTTCTTATTGTTAGACAAGCCAATTTATACTTCTAAGCACTGCATTTACCTTTTTTAGCTAAATTAAGCTTTAACACTTCTTTTTCCCCAACTTTTCGGTCTACTTGCTTTATACCAGCCCCACCGACAAACACTCCCATTTTGATATATTGCTCAACAAAATAAAGCTCACCACTCTCTGTATGGATAGTTAAATCATTATTAGAAAACTCAGATTCAGTTGAAACTACATGATCTCTATTCCCAGGTACTTCGCGATAGAAAAATACCCCTTTTGCAGTTTCACCTATGCATTCACCATCAATTAAGATATCTTTTTTTAATGCAGCTCCAACAAAGGTATCTTTTCGATACACATAAATACCTGAATTATCTACAGACGGTGTATTAAAACTTTGTACTGATTTCGTTAGTTCTCTTGATTCCATTGGAACGGAAGAACAGCCAGATAAAAATGTTGCAGTCAAAACTGTTGCTACTAATACTTTTTTCATTAACTTCCCTTTTAAATTTTGCGAGAGTTAAAATACCCTCTGTGATTAACTTAATTGTCAAATATGTTATTGAGCAGAATTATTCCACACTTCCACAAATCATATTTACATCAACTTTTTATGATAAAGCAAAATCTACATGTTTTAATAATATTTATCAAATGGTTATATTGCACAATAGAACTATCGATTGCAGAAAGAAGATTTATTCCGTATTTACGGTGGGAACACAGCATAAAGACGACGCAGTATGGTACTGCAAAATCAGAAATTTAGATTCACGGCGAATTTTCAGCTTAGAAGGCACCAGATTAACCACCTACTGGCTTCTCGTGCTGAAATTCACCACTCGTTAGTTAAGAGGATGCCGGGAGATTAACGCTCGCTATTCGGCTTTATAGTGAAGCAATAAAAATAGCGGCATGACAAGGCAAACTCACAGCAGGAAGTTACATTTGGATTTAAAATTGGCTGATTGAGTCGGTAATCAACAGTAGGAAACAAACTAATGAACCATTTCATAGATTACTCCTCCTATTAAACCTTCTAAATGCCCATTGTATTTATTCACAACACCCATGATTTTATCTTCACTTGGCAGAGTTATCCCACAAACCTGTATTTCTTCTTCAGTCATCACATCACCGTCAAGAATTTTCATAAGTCTGTTTGTATCCTTAATGGTTTCACAACCTGTATAAACGTCAGCCGAAGTCGTGGCAATGATGGCTGCTATTCCGGCATATGGTATTGCTTCAACTAAAACAGAAGAAACGTTAAGTGATACGTTTGCGGCTGTCCTTCGAGCAATTCGTTTAAATATTTTGTGAGATCTTGCTAACTTTACTCTACGTAGCCTGTCCGTTTTTTGAAACTTTGCATTCTGTTTTCGCAGACGTTCGTTTTCAGCAGATAAAGATTGAAATTTTTTTGATTTACTATGCTGTAGAAGTTCAGTATTTGGGATATGCGAAAGTACCCCATAGAGAAAGTCATGAAATTTAGCATTAGTAAGGGACAAAATATTTGTTGAGATCAGAGCGACAATCATAGATATCATAACAACGCTGCTAGTGCCTCTTAGCAGTCTCATAATATACACCCTCCATTTGACTTTTTCCTGAAGACGACAAACAAGAAAACCCGTTAAATTGCTAGCATCTATTAAACGGAAAAATGTTTTGTTTCTGATGAAAACACTACGCTTACCTGTTCATTAAAGCACGGTATTAAGTTACTTTTATTTTTAATTTTAATTTTAATTTTTTCAAGGAGTTGAATGCAAAAATACAATATAGGCCATAGTGAAAGATGACAAATTACATTACAGTTATCTGAACACGACAATTTATAAAAATATAGATCAAATTGGTGATATTACGAAGTTTAATTAACGGGGAACTTACAGCGCAGAAGGCACCAGATTAACCACCTACTGGCTTCTCGGGCTGAAATTAACCACTCGTTGGTTCAGAGGATGCCGAAAGATTAACGCTCGTTATTCTGCTTTATAGTGAGGCAATAAAAATAGCGGCATGAACAAGGCAAATTCCAGCTGAAAAATATATTTGGAGTTAAAACTGGCTGGTTGAGTCGGTGATTATGAATATATTTTTAACTAGCGTTAGATGACAAATTTAAGCTCACTAGACCAAAAATTATTTGCTATAAAGTTGAACGCTCTGAAAGATTCCAATCTGTTATTAGAACTTTAAAATGGCTTGATAGGTGTAAGTCATTGCAAGTTTTTAAATAAGTTTTCACAAGATCCTAAAGGATACGCAATCCAAGACCGATCATCTGCATTAATAATTACTTTTTTAACTTTATCGCTGACAAAAGTAATAGTTACATTACAGTTTCCACCAGTTAAGCCAGAAGAAAAACTTTTATAAGTCCACGACTCAGTATTATCAGACACTTGTGTTCGCTCATTAGGAGCACCAAACTTTGCCACTATAAATTCTTTACTTTGATCTATTAAAGCATCTTCAACTTGTCCATTAGATGTATAACCAGATGGATTAGAAGAACACCCTAATAAAAGAACAGATGCTATCAATATTATAAATATTCTCAAGTGATTCACCTTACAACTAACGCAGCAAATACTGACGGCAGTTTTTTTCGTCTTTAAAAATGCGACAACTGAATCGAGTCCAAGCGGAGCAACTTATGAACTGTTACTTGAGCTTATCAAGAATACGATAATTTCAGTCACTTTGATTTTAGTAGCTAGGTTTCCCGACTAACCGACACCCATCATATGCAAATTCACCTAAAAGGCACTTATAGCTTTCAACATCATCTACACCCTTAAATGAATTGAAATAAAAGTCTGGACTCTTGGCAATTATTTGCAATTCAGTATACAAACCATGGCTTCTTTTAAAACTTGCCAAATCATTACGAGCATCTTCCTTGGTCATATTGGCATAACCAGTATTTAGACTTGTGTATATCATCTTTTCATTTTTGGAAGAAAAAACGTAGACGGTCATAGAACCTCCTTGTTTACAATTCGTTTAAATATACATTGCTTGTTGCCAGTCAAGTTTAAAACGATAACAAATCACTATTTTCATCTTAGCTTTGATATTGCGCACGACGCCCTTGTTCACTCATCGGCGAGTAAGTTGCCGCTGTTTTGCTGTTTTCTCTTTTTAGTAAAACAGCAACAACCGTATCTAGTCCGAGTGAAGTAATTCGCTAGGCAATATTACGCTGAGTTTCATCAATAATAGACATCGCATTTTTTCTGAATTCTAAAGGTGCATCTATGCTTGAAATAGGAGTTTTGCCTCCTCCAGTTCCATTTAAAACCAAAGTACCGAAGCCAAACAATCGCCCAAATATGCTTTGGTCAATATTAAAACTTTCAACTTTACCATGGTTTAGTTCGACCGTTTTTCGGCTTATTAAACCGGTTTTCGCTATTATTCTTTTTGAGGTAACAGCCAGTTCAGTTGTAGCTCTAGCTATAATAGCTTTAATAAATGAAACGCACGCCACGATAAAAAGAAGTGTTCCTAAAACACTTCCTGAACCAGGGGCGTTACTGGAAATAATCATACCTAAAGCAAAAAAAACAGCACTTGGTATGAAAATAAACCAATGTATTTTGGCCTCATATATTACAGTCTCATTGCTCATCAAATTATTATTTACATAACCCATTTCTCTTCCTTGTTTAAATAACTTAGCTAAATTGCAAAGTTTGAACTTTGGCCCAGCAGTGTATCACTCTGCAATCGCACTAATGCGCAGATGAAAACTGTTTTTTTAAATGTATTTATAACAGATTAACTCATAAAAAATATATATTTATGTTGTTTTTATCAGGTTTTTTAGCTTTTTATTTATATGGAGGTCGTAGATATACAATAAAGTTCTCTATAAATGTGTGTGATATTTGTTACCTATCCCCTACGAGCTAATAACACACAGCATTAAAAGCCTTATACAACAAGGGACACAGCGTTTATCAATTTACGAAAAAGCCTCATTCAAACCTTAAATCAGCGCAAATAACGCCACAAAAAGACCGAAAATGGACCAGACACGTACCAGAAACTGTCCACCAGCAGCGATTGCCAATGTTCAAGGATAATACCAAAGGAAATAAAAAAGTGACCACTCTTGCTGGTTAAAATTATCCCTAACTGCGTTGTGAGTTTTGAAGTGAGAACAACTATCTCCTGCAACTCACGCCTTGTTAGTGTTAATTTTTCCTGCGCAATCCTTGATCACTTCATTAATTCCTTTGGTATAAGTTGGATTAATTTGTCATTTGTTGGTTTGCTTGGGATTGCGTTGTGCACAGAATCTGCACGTGAAGAACAGGATATGCACCGGAAGTAAAAATTTGGGCTAGATAAATTGCGTTTTATAAGGGTGATTTTTGTATTTAGGGGATATTAAAAATAGAGGTAACTAACTGATAGTACTAACAAACTGGAAGAGTTTACTGAAATTGAAAAACTCTATATGTGATATGGTGCCCGAGGCCGGACTTGAACCGGCACTTCTTTCGAAAACGGATTTTGAATCCGTCGCGTCTACCAATTTCACCACTCGGGCATAATCTTGATTTAAAAACAGGTGTGCTTTTAAGACGAAGGGATTATACCTAGAGAAGTTCAGCTGACAAGTGTTTTCTAACTGACTGATTAAAAATAAGTCACCTTTTACTATTAACTGTTAGATTTATTGCGTTGCTCACAGAACCAGGGATTGCAGAACCGCATGACGCTATAAATAAATGTTAACTAATTTTGCTTTTGCTACACTGCTCCCAAATAAATTCAAGGAATTAACATGGCCAAGCATAATACCAACACAGTTCTGAAAAAAAGCCTGACACAACAATATCAGGGCTGCCCCCGGGCTAACTTTTTCCGCCGCTTAGGCGCATATCTATACGATCTATTCGCCATTGCAGCCCTGCTGATGTTAGCGGGTATTTTTGCGGTTTTAGTGGTCATTATTGTCAACAAACTGGGTTTGATCAGTCTTGATGCTTATCAGGATGTCGCTGACTTTCTTGCTTCCAGTCAACTCTTTGCATTATATCTGGCAACTGTAGTGATTGCTTTTTATGGTTATTTCTGGACTAAAGCAGGTCAAACTATCGGTATGAAAGCATGGCGTTTACGGGTACAGAATAGCGATGGCAGTAATATCTCTTTTACCCAATCATTAATTCGTATGGCAACCTCCGCATTTGGTTTAGGCAATGTCATGGCTTTATTCAGCAGCCATAACGCCTTTCAGGATACCTGGGCGGAATGTGAAGTGGTGGTATTAAGCAAAGAGTTAAGCAACTGGAAAGGGTTTAAGGGGATGGCATTTATGGATCAGGATAAAAAATAACACCTCTTTTGATAAGCTTGATAAAAAATGCCACGCTTTATGGACTATCAATACGCGGCATTTTTTTATTTACATGCTTGTGCAGTTGGCTCAGGTAATAACAAATTTGTAGAGAATTTATTGCTTTTAATTGAATCATCTGGGGCGTGGACTTCAGTCCACTTATCAATAAAAACAAGCGGACTAAAGTCCGCGCCCCTAAAGCAGTAAAATATTAGTTTTTAAGAATAGCTAAAAAATAAGTTTTTACACTTAACCTGAGTTATCTACATAAGCATATTTATTTATTATTATTACTTAGCTTTGCCGTTTAAGCAGGTATAACGCCACCGATAAGACCAGAAAACTGGGTAATAATGCCCCTAATATAGGTGGTAAATTAAACACTAAACTGAAAGGGCCGAACAACTCCCCCGACACATGGAAAGCAAAACCGGCAGCAATACCAAAAATCAAGCGCGTCCCCATTGCAACGGTGCGCAGACCACCAAAGATAAAAGAAACCGACAGCAGCATCATCACCACAATGGTAAAAGGTAAGACCGCTTTACGCCAGAAAGTCAGCCAGTAAGCATTGGCGTCCTGATCATTTTCTTCCAGATAGTTAATGTAGTTGTAAATATCACGCATCGACATTTTGTCCGGCTCGCCCAATACTACTTCCAGTTTTTTCGGTGTCAGCTTAGTGTCCCATACATAGGTATTAAGCTGCTTTGTTTCTGTTTTATCTGCCAAAAAAGTTGTTTTGCTGATATTTTCAAAGTGCCATGCCCCCTCTTTAAAAACAGCTTTACGAGCAAGCACTGCGTACTCGAGTTTTAATTTATCATTAAAAAAATACAGCTGCACATTAAACAGTGCAGCCTGATTACTCATCCGCTCAATACTCACAAATGAGCCGCCATCCTTAACCCAAACACCATATTGATTGCTGACCTTATCCTCTCCCTCACGCGCCAGATAGCGCATAGAGTAAGCTTCTTTATCCGTTTGCGGGGCAACAAACTCACTCAGGAACATCACTGCCAGTACCATTGGAATAGCGGTTTTTAAGACCGAAACAGCAATACTTAATTTAGATAACCCGGCAGCCTGCATAACCACCAGTTCACTGCTGCTGGCCAGACTGCCTAAACCAATCAACGCACCAATCAGCGCTGCCATCGGGAAAAAAACAGCTAACTCAACCGGAATTTTTAAAAGAACAAAATAGGCGGCAAGCCAAACATCATATGTTCCTTCTCCTACCGATCTCATTTGCTCAACAAATTTAATAATACTGCTCAGCCCGATCAGTACAAATAAGCTTAAAAATGTTGCTGCAAAAATCGTTTTACCTATATAACGATCTAAAATACCCATAATACTCATTCCGTCTTAAATACCTAACTACTTACGCAAAGCTACTTTGCTAAATTTTCCTAAACTTTGCAGATGCAGCGCTATACCGACAAACAAAAAGAGAGTTTGTACCACCCAGACACTGACCGCAGGAAGGGTTCCCTCTTCAATCAGACTCTTCGCCGTACTGAGCAGCAGGAAAAAGGTTAAATACAATGCCAGTGCAGGTAATAATTTTGCGTAACGCCCCTGGCGCGGGTTCACTTTGGCCATTGGTACTGCCATAAAAGTCATCAATAATATCGATAATGGAATAGCTATCCGCCACTGCAGCTCTGCCTGATATTTTGGATTTTCCACACCGAACAATGCCGTTGTAGGCAGGGCTTCAACCCCACGCACTTTTTTCTGAACTTCGCGATTGGCAATATGCACTTCATAACGGCCGAATTCACTGTTCTCAAACTCATATTCTCCGACAATACCGGCATAACGCTGACCATTACTCAAAGTCAGCCAGGCACCGTCTTTTTTCGCTTCCAGACGCCCTTCTAAGGCAGTCAATACGGAGGGTGCTATATCCTTATCCTCAGGCCAGTGCGCCGCAAAAATATTTTCCAGCCTTTTGTTGCTGGTTAATTTTTCCACATAAACGACGCCGCCATTCTCTGAGGTTTTATGAAAACGTCCCTCTATCAATGTTGCCGCACTGGCATCCGACTGCGCTTCTTCAATCACAGCGATCATTTTATCTTCAGAAAGCGGCGCAAGGTATAAACTGTTGTACGCGGCTACAGAAAAGGTGAAAAAAGATAATAACAGGGTTGCTTTTAATACCTCATTCGGACTGTATCCGCAGGATGTCATCGCCACCATTTCACTTTCGCTGTGTAACCGCCCGTGAGCAAAAAGCACCGCAAGATAGAAACTGATAGGCAACATCAGGGTGCCTAGTTGCGGTAAATTCAGATACAACAAGGTCAACACCAGATCAGCCGGGATAACACCATTAATCGCCTGGGCAAGAATAGAGATGAATTCCTGACTGACAAAAATAAGGACTAACACAAACAGAATACCGATCTGACTTTTAAATGTTTCGAGCATTAAATAACGAAGAAGTATCACCCGGGTCTCCTGTATAAATATGGTTCTGATAAAGATATGCCCAGAGCGCTGCAGAGGTAAAACACTTCGTCAGTGGATCTGGATATATACATAAAGCCCTTGAAAATTTTCATTTCCAAAGGCCTTAGCTATAAACTAGTGGATTAAGCAAGTAAATGCGGTAAAATTACAAATCTTATTGCGTTGAGAAGAGATATCAAGATCCACAGACTTCTATAATAACTGTATTTTCTGAAAAATAGCACAGTTAATCGCATTATACATAGCCCAGATTAAGGATATATATGGAATTTTTCGTAAAAAGCGGCAGCCCGGAGAAACAGCGCAGTGCTTGTATTGTTGTCGGTGTATTTGAACCGCGTCGTTTATCCCCCGCAGGTGAACAACTTGATGAGATCAGCGATGGCTATTTAAGCACGTTATTACGTCGTGGTGATATCGAAGGAAAAGTGGGACAGGTACTATTCTTACACCACGTGCCAAATGTATTAAGTGAACGCGTATTGTTAGTAGGCTGTGGTAAAGAGCGTGAATTAACCGAAGCGCAATATAAACAGATTATTGCCAAGACCATTACCACACTGAACGAAACCGGCTCCTTAGAAGCTATCTGCTTTCTTTCTGAACTGCATATTATCGGTCGCGATACCTATTGGGCAGTGCGCCAGGCGGTTGAAGCTACTCAGGATTGTCTGTATAACTTTGACCAGTTTAAAAGCAATAAAGGTAATACCCGCCGCCCGCTGCGTAAATTAACCTTTAATATCAACAGCCGCAAAGAGTTAACCCGCGCGGAACTGGCATTACAACATGGTTTAGCGGTAGCTTCAGGCGCTAACGCCTGTAAAAACCTGGCCAATATGCCGCCAAATGTCTGCACCCCGTTATATTTAGCCGGACAGGCAACCGCCCTGGCAGAGCGTTTTGAAAAAATCAGCACAGAGATTATTGATAGCGAACAGATGGCTGAACTGAAAATGGACAGTTATTTAGCAGTTGCCAGAGGTTCTGAAAACCCGGCTTATATGTCTTTAATCCGTTATAACGGCGGCACTGAAAATCAAAAACCGATCGTATTAATCGGTAAAGGGTTAACCTTTGATTCCGGTGGTATTTCATTAAAACCTGGCGCAGGCATGGATGAGATGAAATATGATATGGGCGGCGCGGCCAGCGTTTACGGCACAATGAAGGCACTTGCTGAACTTAACCTGCCGATTAATGTGATCGGCATTTTAGCCGGGGCAGAAAATATGCCCGCCGGTAATGCTTACCGCCCGGGTGATATACTTACTACCATGTCCGGGCAAACCGTTGAAGTGTTAAATACCGATGCCGAAGGACGCTTAGTGTTGTGTGATGTGTTAACCTATGTTGAACGTTTCGAGCCGGATTGTGTTGTTGATATCGCGACCTTAACCGGCGCTTGTATTATGGCGTTAGGCCATCATATCAGCGGTCTGATGACACCGCATAAAGGTTTGGCCCATGAGTTATTGGCAGCGTCGAATCAATCCGGCGATAAAGCATGGCAATTACCGATGGATGATGAGTACCAGAAACAACTGGAGAGTCCTTTTGCTGATATGGCCAATATCGGCGGACGACCAGCCGGCACTATTACCGCGGCCTGCTTCCTTTCCCGTTTTACTAAAAGTTATAACTGGGCGCATTTAGACGTTGCCGGCACGGCCTGGCGTTCCGGTGCCAACAAAGGCGCAACAGGCCGACCTGTTTCACTGTTAACACAGTTTTTAATTAACAGAAGTGACACTCAAACAGCGGCAAACAGCTGAATGAAACGAGCATAATGAGCCAGGTAGTTTTTTATATTCTCGCGACAACAGAAGAAGCTGGTAATTTGCCCGTCAGTGCGCATTTTGCAAAGGCTTGTTCTATTGCCGCGTTTTTTTATACACAAAATAAGAAAGTATTTATCTATACAGATACAAAAGAAGATGCATTTGTTGTCGATGAATACTTATGGCAGTTTGATGGTGACAGCTTTGTGCCGCACAATCTGTCGGGCGAAGGACCGAAGTTTGGTACGCCGGTGGAGATCAGTTGGCAGGCGCCGACGCATCCGCGCCCGATTTTAATTAATTTAAGTCAAAATGTGCCTGATTTTGCGATAAATTTTCAGCAGATTATCGATTTTGTTCCCTTTGCGGAGCCCTTAAAAATTGCTGCACGAACCCGTTACAGTACCTATAAAAAAATGGGTCTGACGCTTTCTACTCAGACCGTTGAAGATACTTCAACCGCCGAGTCAACCAACAAAACAGAAGATTAACAGATGGAAAAGACATACAACCCAAGTGCCATAGAGCAGAAAAACTATCAAAACTGGGAAGAAAAAGGTTATTTCAAGCCGCATGGCGATACCAGTAAAGAAAGCTACTGCATCATGATCCCGCCACCAAATGTTACCGGTAGCCTGCACATGGGTCATGCTTTTCAGGATACCATTATGGATACCCTGATCCGTTACCAGCGTATGCAGGGTAAAAATACCTTGTGGCAAATGGGTACTGACCATGCCGGTATCGCGACACAGATGGTGGTTGAGCGTAAACTTGCAGCTGAAACCGGGCAAACCCGTAAAGAGCTGGGACGTGAAACCTTTATCGATAAAATCTGGGAATGGAAAGCGGAATCAGGTGGTAATATTTCTAAGCAGTTGCGCCGCCTGGGCACCTCTGTCGATTGGGACCGCGAGCGGTTTACCATGGATGACGGACTTTCTCATGCAGTAAAAGAGGTGTTTGTTAATTTATACAATGACGACCTTATCTACCGCGGTAAGCGTCTGGTTAACTGGGACCCTAAACTGCATACGGCGATTTCAGATCTGGAAGTTGAAAACAAAGATGTGAAGGGCTCGATGTGGCACTTCCGTTACCCGCTGGCTGACGGCGTAAAAACTGCAGAAGGTAAAGACTATCTGGTAGTTGCAACCACCCGTCCGGAAACAATGCTTGGCGATACTGCTGTTGCGGTTAACCCGGAAGATCCGCGCTATCAAGATCTTATCGGTAAAGAGGTTATTTTACCTTTTGTTAACCGCCGTATTCCAGTTATTGGCGATGAGCATGCCGATATGGAAAAAGGCACAGGTTGTGTGAAAATCACTCCTGCTCACGACTTTAACGACTATGAAGTGGGTAAACGCAATAAACTGCCGATGATCAATGTATTAACCTTTGATGCCTGTATCCGTGAAAGCGCTGAAGTGTTTAACAGCAACGGTGAAGCAAGTGATCATTATGGCGCTGAGCTTCCTGCACAGTTCCAGGGTTTAAGCCGTGAAGAAGCGCGTAAACTGATAGTTAGCGAACTTGATGCGTTGGGTTTAGTAGATGAAATAAAAGCGCATGATTTAACTGTTCCTTACGGCGATCGCGGTGGTGTGGTTATCGAGCCGATGCTGACCGATCAATGGTATGTACGCGTTGCGCCGCTGGCAAAAACAGCTTCCGAAGCGGTTGCCAACGGCGATATCGAGTTTGTGCCGAAACAATATGAAAATATGTATAACTCGTGGATGAACGATATCCAGGACTGGTGTATCTCCCGTCAGCTGTGGTGGGGACACCGTATCCCGGCCTGGTATGATGAGAACGGCAAGGTCTATGTCGGCCGCGATGAAGCCGAAGTACGTGCCAAACATGGTTTAGGCGAAGATGTTGCCCTGCGTCAGGATGATGATGTACTGGATACCTGGTTCTCTTCCGGTTTATGGACCTTCTCAACCTTAGGCTGGCCGGAGAAAACCTTAGATTTAAAAACCTTCCACTCTACCGATGTACTGGTAACCGGTTTTGACATTATCTTCTTCTGGGTTGCGCGGATGATCATGTTAACCATGCACTTTATGAAAGATGAAAACGGCAAGCCACAGGTGCCCTTCAAAACGGTTTACGTGACCGGTCTTATCCGTGATGAACATGGCGACAAGATGTCAAAATCTAAAGGTAATGTGTTAGATCCTTTAGATATGATCGACGGTATCGATTTGGAAAGCCTGGTAAGCAAACGCTGCGGGAATATGATGCAGCCGCAACTGGCCGCTAAGATTGAAAAAAATACCCGGGAAACATTTGCCAATGGTATCGAAGCACACGGTACTGATGCACTGCGCTTTACACTGGCGGCCATGGCATCAACAGGCCGTGATATCAACTGGGATATGAACCGTTTGGAAGGTTACCGTAACTTCTGTAATAAATTATGGAACGCCAGCCGTTATGTTCTGATGAGCGCGGAAGAGCAGGATTGCGGCTTTGCAGAAAACCAGGAGATGACCTTCAGCCTGGCAGACCGCTGGATCCAGGGGCAGCTGCAGACAACCATTAAAGAATTCCGTCATGCACTAGATACCTTCCGCTTCGATATCGCAGCAAATATTCTCTATGAATTCACCTGGGATCAATTCTGCGGATGGTATTTAGAGCTGACTAAGCCGGTTTTATTTAAAGGCAATGAAACAGAGCAGCGTGGTACCCGCCATACGCTGATCAGCGTTTTAGAAACACTGCTGCGTCTTGCCCATCCTATTATGCCGTTTATGACCGAAGAAATTTGGCAGCGTGTTAAAACCGTTACCGGTAAAGGTGGCGACAGCATCATGCTGGAAGCCTTCCCGGAGTACAATGAAGCACTGGTTGATGCACAAGCGGTAGAAGATCTGGAGTGGGTTAAGCAGATTATTGTTGCGATACGTAATATCCGTGGTGAAATGGATATCAGCCCTAAAACCCCGCTTAACTTACTGGCTAAAAATGCATCAGCAGATGATCAGCGCCGTTTTTCTGAAAACGAAGCGTTCCTTGCTGCACTGGCAAAACTGGAAAGTGTGACTCTGGTTCAGGCAGGTGAAGAGACGCCGGTATCGGCAACCGCATTTGTCGGTTCGCTGGAGCTATTAATTCCAATGGCCGGTTTAATTGATATCGAAGCCGAGCTCGCGCGTTTAAACAAACAGCTTGAGAAAGTAAGTAAAGAGCTGGCGAAAATATCAGGAAAACTGGGCAATGAAAAGTTTGTTGCCAATGCACCTGAAGCCGTGATTCTTAAAGAGCGGGCAAAACAGGCCGAGCTGCAGACCAGCTGTGACAAATTAAGCGAACAGATAGATACAATTAAAGCATTGTAATCATAATGCCATAATACTCAAACAGGGTCGTATCTTAATTGCTACGGCCCTTTTTTATAAGGGTCTGTTAATCTTTTACGCGCATTTTTTCAGCAATTTGTTCATGGTTCACACAGGCCGGAGCCTGCGTAGTGTGGTTTCTCTACATAGGCAGCCGATAACGAAGTAGAAACGCTGCCACAGGAGTTCATCTAAAAGCGTCCTGCGCTGTGCTGCTTATCGTTTACATAGCATGACTATGCTTCTCTCCTCGTGCCTTTTAGATTGAACAAGATTTGCACTTGAAAGTTCAACAAACCCTAATCTGAAAGACTTTTTAACAGCCGATCCATGGCCCGATAAGCAAGCGACTCGGTCAGATGCTGACGCTCCACCCTTTCACTACCGGCTAAATCTGCAATGCTTCGGGCAACCTTTAACAAACTGTGCCAGGCCCTAATCGATAACCCCATCTTCGTCATGGCCAGTTCAAGAAACTGCGCATCTTCAAGGCTTAGTTGACAATATAAAGAAACCTCCCTGCTTGATAAAGCATGATTTAATTTTGCCTGTCTGCTTTGCTGTATTTCTCTTGCTTGTACTACCCGGGTTTTGATTTTCTCGCTGCTTTCCCCCGTTGTTGACTGCCCGGTCTGCGCCACCGCTAATGTTCCCTGTGGCAATAACGGCACCATAATGGAAAGTGCGAACCTGTCTAAAAACGGCCCGGATAAACGCCCTAAATAACGCAAAACTTGATCCGGGGTACTGCGTCTTAACTCGCCGCTGATATGTCCACATGGGCTTGGATTCATTGCTGCAATCAACTGAAAATGGGCGGGGAAAGTAACTTGGTTGGCAGCCCGTGAAATAGTCACTTTATGGTTTTCAAGCGGTTGGCGCAGACTGTCTAATACGGCGCGGGGAAATTCCGGCAGTTCATCAAGGAATAAGACTCCCCGATGTGAAAGGGAGATCTCTCCCGGTTTGGGTTTACCGCCTCCTCCCACCAAGGCAACCGATGAAGCACTATGATGCGGACTGCGATAAGGTGGTTGAAACCAGTCATCACGCTGCTTACCGCAAACAGAATAGATCGCGGCAGTCTGCAGAGCATGTTTTTCACTTAACTCCGGCAATAAGGTCATAAAACGCTCGGCGAGCATGCTTTTTCCCGTTCCTGGCGGGCCGACCAAGAGCAGATTATGTCCGCCGGCGGCCGCTATTTCCAAGACTCTTTTAGCTTGCGCCTGCCCTAATACATCACTCATATCCAGTCCGTTTTGGGTCTTATTTTTTAGGGCGGCTTGTGCTTCCGGCAAGCTTTGACGCTTTTGTAAAAATGCGCACACCTCAAGAAGACTATTGGCGACATAAGCTTTTGCCCCCGTTAGGGCACTCTCATATTGATTTACTGAACAGATAATGACACAACGACACTTTTCTTTCGCGGCCAGTGCGCATGGAATTACCCCATCAACCGGGCGCAACTCTCCGGATAAAGCCAGTTCAGCAAAACATTCAAATTGTGTTATTTCCTCTCCCTGAATTTGTTCCGAAGCGATTAAAATCCCGAGCGCAATCGCCAAATCAAAGCGCCCGCCTTCTTTGGGGAGGTTGGCCGGCCCAAGGTTGACCGTGATACGTTTACTGGGAAATTTAAAGTTACTGTTAAGAATGGCACTGCGCACCCGCTCTTTTGCTTCTTTAACCGATGTTTCCGGCAAGCCAACCAATGAAAAGCCGGGTAAACCTGTCCCGAGGTGAACCTCGACTAAAACTTCCGGGGCGTCTACCCCTAATAGTGCGCGGCAATATAAACGTGCGAGTGCCATATCAGGTCCTTGATATTATACTAATCCGCATAAATATCCGGTCAATCTTACCTGTTAAAATCAATGATAGCTGCGTTGTTTTCAATCCCAATAACTGGCTATTGTTCAATCAAACGCCTTGTTCTCACTGATTTTTCCTATGCAATTTTGGTCCATCTAATTAAGGGGAATGGTATTAATGATAAAGTTTTAGTATAGGCTAGGTTTTTTGCTAGATTGACCTTTAAATGACAACGGCGCGCAGAAGACTCACATTTAGAAAAAGAATTGTGCTATTTGCAAATCGTAATAGCCAGGCTCTTTGAGGATTAGGGAATAAGCGCGGTGAATTTGCCATAATTAAAAAGCCAACCCCGAATGGAATTGGCTTTAATAAAAAAAAGCCCCGCTGTTTAATACTCGGGAAGTTTAGGGGCAATTATTTTAATGAAGCATAATAAGCGGCGATATCTTCCATATCGGCATCGCTTAACGCATCTGCCTGCGGCTTCATAATCATAGACATGCCGCCCTGACGCAGCCCTGTTTTGTAGGCTTTTAATGAAGAGACGATATAAGCTTGATGCTGACCTTTTAAATTTGGATAAATCGGCACAGCTGAAATACCTTCTGCCCCGTGACATGCGGCGCAGACTGCTGATTTAGCTTTTCCCGCGGCAATATCGGCAGCGGAAACCATGGTTGGCAAAGCCAGCAATGAGACTAGCAGTAATTTTTTCATATTATCCCCTTTATTAATCCACTTATTCTTAGTGTAACTAATTATTGTTTAACTGACAGAACATAATCACAATAATGTGTGGTCACAGGATATGGTATAAGTCATTTATCTTGTCTAAATTATCGAAATTTACATGCAGATCTTTCAAGCGCCCGTCTTTCACGGAATAGATAAATCCATGCACAGTCAAATCTTGTCCCCTCGCCCATGCCTGCTGAACACAAGTTGTATGGCAAACATTATTAACCTGTTCAATAACATTCAACTCGGTAAGGTGATCTAAACGCTGAGTTTCACTCATCTCTTCGGTGAAACTGTCGATGTGTTTAACATAGATATCTTTAATATTACGTAACCAGCCGTCAATCAATTCAAAAGACTGCTTTTTCATTGCCGCCTTAACACCACCACAATCATAGTGTCCGGTTATGATAATATGTTTAACTTTTAAAACATCTACCGCGTACTTAATGACTGACATGCAATTTAAATCCGTATGCACGACAAGGTTGGCAATATTACGATGAACAAAAATATCGCCGGGCATTAAACCTAATAACTGGTTAGCAGGCACCCGGCTGTCGGAGCAGCCTATCCATAAATATTCAGGGGACTGTTGGTTTGCAAGTCGGGAAAAGAAGGTCGGATCTTCTTCGTTTATTCTTGCCGCCCAATCTTCATTATTTTTTAATAAGTCATCTAATAAACTCATACTTAGCTTTCCATTTATTGTACAGTGAGACTCAAGTAACTTGAGGAATATTTATGTTGATACCATATCAGGATCTGGATACAGATACATTACAAAATTTAGTCGAATATTTTATATTACGTGAAGGTACAGACTATGGTGAGCAGGAGCTCTCCCTGGATGAAAAAACCGATAAAGTGTTAAGGCAGTTGAAGCTTGGCGATATTGTTATTATCTATTCAGAGCTTTCCGAAAGCGTCACGCTTATCCATCGTGATCAACTTTTGCAGCAGCAGAATCTAATAGATGAATAGAAAAACATACGCAGCTTAAGATATTATAATCCCCCATTTTTTTATGAAATTTTTTGCACAGCACGTAGTAAAAAAACATAAAATAATATAGAAATTTTTTGATAAATTTGATAAAGATCTAATTTATCAAAAGGGATAACATTATAAATGTTACGGAGACCTCTTAAAAAGAGATACAATGAAACCTTATTCAATGCCCAAGAAGACGAGATGTCATCACTATTTGGGATGAATAAATTACTACAAGAAATAGCCAATAGCTATTCATTATCTACTAAGGGAAATTTATGATAATAACCAAACCTCAAACCGATCCAACATTGGAGTGGTTTTTATCACACTGTCATACTCATAAATATCCAGCTAAAAGTATGCTTATCCATGCTGGTGAGAAAGCCGATACGCTTTATTTTATAGTTAAAGGCGCGGTTGCAGTTGTGATCAAGGATGAAGAAGGCAAGGAGATGATTTTATCTTATTTAAATCAAGGTGATTTCATTGGAGAATTAGGTTTATTTGATAAACAGGAAAATCCGATTCGCAGCGCTTCAGTTAAAGCGAAAACGTCCTGTGAAGTGGCTGAAATTTCTTACAAGAAATTTAACCAGCTTATCACGGTAAATCCTGAAATTTTAATGCGTTTATCACGTCAGATGGCGAACCGCCTGCAGATTACCAGTCAAAAAGTAGGTAACCTGGCATTTTTAGACGTAACCGGTCGTATCGCAAACACGCTATTGGATCTGGCTAAACAACCCGATGCAATGACTCACCCGGATGGTATGCAAATCAAAATTACCCGCCAGGAGATTGGGCAAATCGTCGGTTGTTCGCGCGAAACCGTTGGTCGAATACTGAAAATGCTTGAAGATCAAGGACTTATTTCCGCTCACGGTAAAACCATTGTGGTCTTTGGCACCCGCTAAACTTACCACTTTTAAAAAAACCGCTTAATAGCGGTTTTTTTTTAGCATAATAAGTGCAATTCCTAAATTTTGATAAACGTTATACCAATTCCGTTAATTAGATGATCTATTTAGGCGTAGGAAAAATGGATGAAAGCAAGGCATTGATTGCAGTAACTAGTTGTTCTAATTACAAAATCAATAACAAAGACTAAAACGTAGTTTTATGTCTAGCTAGCA
>NZ_JBFGZY010000045.1:0-24317 GCF_041586535.1 Psychromonas sp.
CGGATCATGTGGCGGTGCTGCGCTAGATGCCCTGACGACTTATATCGAGCAACAAAATAGACCTAAGTAACGTTAATGCTTCGCATCAATGATTTTCATCACCGCCATGAATGACGGTGTTTTTCATCTAAATGGATAAATAGCAGGCATAAAAAAAGCAGCTTTAAAAGCTGCTTTTTTTATTTGAATTGGTGCCCGGAGCGAGACTTGAACTCGCACACCCATAAGGCGAGGGATTTTAAATCCCTTGTGTCTACCGATTCCACCATCCGGGCGTTTACTTAAGTCGTTCTAAGCAAGTGCGGCGTATTCTATAGAATTTTTGATGGTACACAAGGGTTTAATGCTGATTTAACCGATAAAACAGTTCAAGTGATTGTAAATTAACCAGAATCACGAAGGTGATCATAACCTTAGATAATACTGGGTATATTTCTGCTGGTATTAGCAATTCGTCAGCAGAGCACTTTATTATCAATTAAAGCCTGCCCGCCCCGTCGAATGTTAAGAGATATTTTTGACGGCGAAAACTGCTCAGGTTTTATTATGCATAATGATTATTCTTGGAATCTATCCAACCAAGATCATCAAAGATGACATAAAGAGCAGGAATAACAAATAAAACCAGTACCGTTGCAGCAAGCAACCCAAAAACAACTGATATTGTCAGTGGTTTTATTGACGCAGATTGGGTACTTGTTTCAGCAAGTAAAGGCAATAAACCTGCGATGGTGGTAGTTGATGAAATTAAAATCGCCCGTAATCTATCCCGGCAGGCTTGACCGGCGGCGGCAACCGCAGATTGCCCTTGCGCCCGGTGCTTGTTTATAAACTGAATCAACAGGATCGCATTGTTCACCACGATACCGGCCAATGATGCAGCACCAATTAATGACGGCATAGAAACATACCATCCCATCAATACATGCCCCCACATTGCGCCAATAAACGCAAGTGGAATAGAGAACATAACAACAATGGCTTGTGTGTAGCTGCCAAATTGAAATGCAAGGATCACAAATATGCCAAGCAAACCGATTAACAAACCTCTGGCGATAGAGGCTCCTGTTTCAGCAGAATTGGCCACTTGTCCCTCAATGGAAACATCTATATCAGGATAACGTTTATTAAAATCCTGCAACCAATTGCGGGTCAGGTCATCGACAATGAGTTGTGCGCTGGCAATCCGAGCATCTACATTTGCCTGAACTGTTACTGTTCTTCTGCCATTAATACGGGAAATCTTTGCCCAGCCCCGTTGAACACTCGCTTTAACTAACACTTCTAACGGTATTTGTCGTCCATCGGGTAACAAAATAGTTTGCCTGGTGAGATCATCTAAACTTGAGCGCTCCCTGCTCGCCTGCCTCACCAGAAGATCCACATCCTGAAGACCAATGCGTTGTGTATCCGCGATATCCCCTAAAAAGGCGGCACGAAGCTGAGTAGCAACATCTTCCGCAGTCAGTCCCAAACTAAGTGCACCATCAGCAATCTCAAATATCCTTTGCGGTTTGCCGGGACGAAGATCGTCAAGCACATTATAAACAGCCTGATAGCCCTGCAAATAGGCAGATAATTCTTCTGCCCCCTGTTTTAATTCAGCCAACTCGCCTCCCTGCAGACGGATCTCAATGGGAATACCCGATGGTCCAAATCCGGGCTCCTGGATCAATAAACTTGTTAAGCCGGGTATCTCACCTATCTCCTGCAGCCAAAGTACACTTAATTCATCAAGCGTCATATCACGCAGTTCAGCACTTAACAGATCCACCATAACAGTTGCAATATGCGCCCCTGTTTCATGTGCGCTGGGATTGTAGTTAAAACGAACTTGAGTCATTTTTACTAATGCTTCACCGCCTTGCTCCACTAATGGTTGTTGCGCATTGATTTTCCATATAGCAGCTTCTACTTTTTTAGCTACCGACTCTGTACGTAGCAGTGGTGTTCCTTGAGGCATCAAGATCCGTGCTTCTAAGGTATCACCATCCATATCCGGCATCGCTTCTCTGTTTATATGTCCACCAGCCATATAACCAAGCGATCCTAAAAGGATAATAAACACGACGGCTAAAGCGGCATAACGTGATGCGATGACTTTATCTGCTGTCCGCCCCACTTTTTCCTGAAACGATGTGAAACGGGTATCGATATAGTGACGAAACAAAGATGAACCACCTTGCTGTATATCTTTAATACGGCCTTTCAGGTGATACGGGAGAATGAAAAAGGCTTCAATTAAACTTGCCGCCAGCGCCGCTATCAATACAACAGGCAAAACTTCCAGTACGGCCCCCAGCTCCCCGGCAAGAAAAGAGAGTGGCAAGAAGACAGCAACGGTTGTCAGGAAGGATGACAGTACTCCGGGTAATACCTGCAGTGCGCCCTTGCTGACGACCTCCAAGGGAGTGCTGCCCGATAGGCTGTTGACGACAATATTATCGGCGATCACAATCGCATCATCCATCACGATACCAATTGCCATCAGTAATGCGACCATAGTGATCATATTCAATGATAACTCGGTCAGGTTCATGACGATAAATGCTCCCATAAAAGCGCTGGGCAGACCTAATACAGCCCATAGTGCAAGTCGAGGCCGGAAAAACAGGCTCATGATCAATACAACCAGAATCAGCCCCATGATCCCATTTTTTACTAACATTTTTAAACGATCACTAATAATGCTGGTCATATCCTGAGTGATAGAGAGCTGAATATTCTCAAGTCGTTGACGTTCTTTATCAACCAAGTCAGTTAAGCCGTTCATCACATCCAGCGCATCGTCACTTAAGGATTTACTGACTTCCAGCACTAATGCGCGTTGCCCGTTTACTAGCACTTTAACTTCCGGCTTCTCTCCAACTTCAGTCAACGTTGCAATATCGCCCAAGCTAATTTCTCCGCCACGATCCGCAGAAGAAACCACCACCAAATCAGCAAGCTCAGTTATTGAGCGGCGCTGCTCGGTGAAGCGCAATTGGATATCACGATCCCGGGTTTCCAGAGTGCCCAATGGCATATCAATATTTTGACGCGCGAGCAGAGAAGATAGGTTCCTGACTGAAAGGTTATATTGCGCCAACACATCACGAGATATCTCAATTTGCCACTGACGCTGAGACATCCCCTGTACAACAACATCGGCAACACCAGGCAATGCCATTAGGCGGTCTTCTAATAACAAGGCATAATCTTCAAGTTGGCGGAGTGGAAGATCCCCGTTGATCGCGACAGCGGCAACTAAGTCACTACGGTGCAGTTGGCGAATAACCGGCCGCTCTGCTCTGGAAGGCATATCTGAAATGGCGCTAATTTCAGTATCTATATCACTTATAAAGCGAATAGCATCTCCGCCAGACTCCATGGTTACGACTGTGCTTGCTATATTATCTTGTGCGCTGCAGATCACCTCCTGCAGATAATCAATGCCATTAAGCGAGTCATAAATTCGACCGCATATCGCATCTTCAACATCGGCAGCACTAGCTCCCCGATAAATAACTTCTATTCCCACCTCGACAGGCAGGTACGCTGGAAATGTTTCCCGCTTAAGTGACGGCGTAACAAATACCCCTGCAGCTAACAGCAAAATTAAAAGCAGGTTAGATGCCGTTGGATGCGCAGCAAACCATCTGATCATAATGACTCTCCTGATGCATCGGATTTAAGTCTGTTTTCCAAACCTTTATCGCGTTGTTGAGATATGCGCATCCCGTTAATCGCCATAGGAATATCATCAACAATAATATGATCACCCGCTTTCAAACCCGAAGAGATCACCGCCAAATCTTGCTGCTCGAAACTCACTACAACAGGGCGACGCAGTAAACGATTATCTTCTCCGACCAGATAAACTTCCCCTTGATGCACAGAGGATGCAGGTACAACCAGCAAGGGCTGTGGATTTAACACTGACAGCAAAACTCGCAAATACATATCGGATTGCAGGGCTGGTTTGTCCGGTAATTTAACATCACGATAAGGTTCATCGATATTGACAACAACGCGTCCGCTACGAGTACGAGGTGTCAAACCACTAGCTATCCGAGTGATATTAGCAGGCCAGGTTGTGCTTTCTGAACCGACCAGCCTTACCTCCCCATCTATTTGCTCAAAATTAAAGCGCTCGCTAATATCCGCAGTATGTTGCGATGACTCAAGCGGCATAGATACAACAGCCATCAGTCGACGCAGCTCAGTAAGCGGTATTTGCGCTTCTACTTCTGCTTTTTCTATATTATCTGCACTGAACAGCTGTTGACCGGAGCTGATATGCTGATGCTTCTCAACTTCAACTTTGCTAATTCTTACTGCATAGGGTGCAATAAAGTGGGTATCAGCAAGATCTTGTTGTGCTTGTTTCAGTTTGGCCTCTGCACGCAGTTGCTTGGCTTTTAAACTGCTTTGACGCATCGGCATCACTGCTAACTGATTTTCCAGAGACTGCAGCTCCTGGCGTTGAGCGACGGTTGCACGTAACTTTTCATCCCGACCCGATATCGAGACTGAATCACTGCTGACCAGTTTCTCGAAACGTGATAACTCCTGTTCAGACAAGGTAAGTTGTTCGTGCGCTAAATTCAGTAAAGCGAGTGCATTTGATTTCTCTGTCTGCAGTTGTGTCAACTCGGCAGTTAAAGACGCCAGATCGGCTTTCGCTTCAGCAATTGTCAGTTCGTAACGACTCGGATCAATGGCCAGCAATTCTGTACCTGCCGGCAAAATCACACCACTTTTAAGCCCCGGATGTGTTGTCAGCACCCGTCCGGACACATTAGCAACGGCATGCCAACTTTCTGCCGGACGGGAAACGCCAAATCCTTGCGCTTCCAGTCTGAAATTAACAGCTCTGACTTCTATCACGGTTAATATTGGCGCTAAAATAACCGACGTATCATGTGCCGGGTTCTTTTGAGTCATTTTAAATAACATGAACAGACTAATGCCGACAAATAATCCTGCAAGTAGGGTTAATCTTTTGCTTTTAGTTTGCTTTAATATTTTCATTTTAATTTCCCTGTTTCTCAATACAGTCGTGGTCAGAGCAAATATTGACTTTTCCCAGCTTACATTTAGTGAGTCACACAACCTAAATCCACAGCAATTCCCCCACCTGCCTTCCTCCTGCAAGCTGCTGCTCTATACGAAAATGATATACATTCATCAACGTACAGATAAAGCTGTCATAGATACTTTATGAAACGGACAGGAGCACGCCGAACATGCGAGGTCATCGAGCAGATGTTTGAGCCGCTTTAACGCAACATATGAAAGGTTTTTAATGTTATCTTGGATGGCAGTGAAGGTGATATTATCCATGTTTCAAAACCTGACTTTTAAGCAATACAACAATTATAGCTAAAATCACCAACACGGAAATTGAGCAAAGCCACGTATGGGGATTGATATTATATTTCCACAAGCAACATGTGCGCTTCGCGCTCAATGCCTTATACCACCGCCCTGAAGAACGGTGTTTTACGGCCAAATAAAAACTTTCTTTCACAATAATTTTTTCATTACGGATATACAATGCATAAAAATGATCCTCTCCATGGCGTTAAACTCGAGCAGATATTGACAGAGCTTGAAGCTAAGTTAGGCTGGAATAAGATGGGTGAATTACTTAACATCCGCTGCTTTTTGGATAAACCCAGCCTTAAATCCAGTTTAAAATTTCTCAGAAAAACGCCTTGGGCGCGCAGCAAAACAGAGGTCCTTTACCTGAAAACTTTTTGTAGTAATCACCCGGCCAGTACTTTATTAATCAGAAAAAATATTACCCGACAGAGGGAGGAGTCAGCAAAAAAGGCTGAAAATTCAGCGCCATTTATCTGGCCGTCTCTGAAAGGTAAAAAGCCTCGAAATTAAAGCTGATGATAATTGTTCTTTCATGTTAAAGTCGCACAGTACTGTTTATTTTTCTAAGATTGATAAGTTTAAGTAGCTATCTAAATAAACAGAAAAATAAATATTTAATTAAGCACTAGGAAAAAAATACCAATGGCACAACAAAATAAATTTGCTTACCGCATTACACAAGATGGCGATAAATGGCATGCGGAAATTACACGCCGTGTTACCGCGCGCAGAACCAGTGTATCAAAGCAAAAAAAAGGTTTTGATAGTGAAGAGTCAGCACAAATATGGGCAAAAGATACCTTAGCTGAATTTCTGGCAAACCAGCAAATAGCAACAAAACGTAAAGCAGATAAACGCGTTCTTCGTAATCAATTAGCAGCCAAAGCGGAAGCAGAAAAAATTGCCGCAGCGGCTTTATATGAAAAAAAACGCCTTGCTGCGATTGAAGAATTAGATCAACAGCAAGACGATGAAACAGAATAATTTTTAATAAGCTATAAAGGCTGTTCTGATAGCAGGTTATACTTAGCTTTAACCTGCCGACGGCCTTGTTATCTGAAATGCCCCTTTTTGTTCAGGCGCAGGGATTTAATGGATTTGATATAAGCAAAATAGGTGAAGGATCACTTGTATAAAAGGTTAATCAGCACAATTTTTTTATCTTTTTATTCTCACTTCCTGATTGCTGAAGAAGCGGAGGATCTTTGCGTTAGTAAGAGTAAACAGGAAAGCCTGGTCGATAATACCTACCATTACCTTAATACTAAATTTTGTCAGCCGGCACTGTGGTTTGACGATTTCTTTGCCGATCAAAGAACCACAAAAGATGCACGCGCAGGCACTATGGTACGCTGGTATAATGACTTTATCTGGCTAGAGGGTGAAGGTTTATCATTTGTCCCGAATCTAAGGGCTCGCCTTTATTTACCGAAAGTGACTAAAAAATTAAAACTTGTTTTTGAATCCGATAGTGAAGATAGCGAAGAGGGAATTTTTTCCAATCGTAAAAATGATCAGCCCAAGAATGCATTAGGCCTGAGCTACGATGTGTCGGTAAAGGACCGCAGCACCTTTATCATAAAAGCGACCATTCACCCCAGTTTGGAAGCACGTTATCACTATGTCTACCCTTTCAGTAGTGATACTTCGTGGCGATTCACGCAAAGAGTTTATCAAAAAGAAAATGTAACGGGTGAAGCGACTCACATTGATTTTGACCATTCATTAAATGAGAGGTTTTTATTCCGCTGGTCAAATTTTGCCAAATTAGAAACACATTTAGAGGGGTTTGAATTTGGCTCAGGTGTTACCCTGTATCATTATATCTCCCCTACACAAGCGCTCAGTTACCAGGCCGGTATCACCGCAAATAATAAACCTTATTATTATATTAATAATACTCACCTGGGTGTAACCTACCGCCATAATATTCTCCGGGATTGGTTTTTTTATGAGCTTATTCCTGAAATAAACTGGCCGAAAGACGCATATCAGGAACAAAAAAAAGAGCTCACTTTTACCCTGCGTTTAGAAGTGATGTTTAAAAACATATAATATACCCATGATACTTCAAGATGCAAAGTCAGCAAGGTAAATTGTACCGAGATGCCAGGCATAAAATTGAAGTATAGTTATTCTACATAGAGATTTTATAACAACGCAGATTGGTACAAGTTGCCTTGCCCTACGGGGCGCGGGCTCGAAAACCAGCGCTGCGTTGCAACACTCGAAAAGAGAATGACCATTACCTCATGTTGCGCCTTGATCTGGTCTCCGAGCTCGTGCCTGACAAAGCATTTTGAAGTAACATGGGTAGAGAATCTCAATCCTGCTGATTATTGCGCTTTATTCACCTTCCACACTCGCTGCACTTATCTTTTTTTATTAAGTGGAAACTGCTTATAATGCTCTCTAATTTGCTCTGCTATCTGCATTTTTACTGCTCCGGAAATAAGACATATCCCCTGTTTTGGTAGGGTTTTTAACAGTCTGATAATCAATTTATCCTGCGGTGCAGGCGTTTTATCGACCCAGCTTGCCAGTAACTCCCGGTTGATATGTGCAGGTAACGATCCCAGCGTGCCGATATCATTCTGATTGTGTACTAACAATCCTGCGGTTGTGCCTTTATCCAGAGTTAATACCTGGTAAAAATACAATGTGTGGTAATCTAGTTGAGATTGCTGCTGGTTACTAGTTGGTGGTTGGCAACTTAACAATTTATTCTGCAATATCTCGCTATAACATTGTATAACCGAGCCACCAAACTGCTTTGCAAAGTCGTCGGTATTGATATTTTCAGGGTTAAAACCTTCCAGGTAAAAATGGCTGACACCGCGGGAGCATTGCAGAGCAGGGATATAAAAATACTCATCTCCTGAAATAGCGCCCTGCTGATAATATTCTCCGCTTGCTGCTTTTAAGCACAAATCAAATTTTTCAGTGTCTTTCTGAACCGCTATTGATGGATTTAAGTCTGCCATTAAACGCCAATAACTGCGCTTATTTTTCAATTCTGTCCAACTAATATGCAGGTGAACAGAGGGTGCTAAAGGATGACTTGGATGGATAATGGTAGAGAGCGCTGTTGCAGAGGAAAATGACTTATCTGCTCTGTTTTCATACTGCACTTGGGAAACATTTATTGATGCACGATTAAAAATACTGCCTTCACTGGCTTCAAATCTAAGCCCTCCACCATGCTCACCTGCATCCCGCAACCATTCAATACTTTTAAATTCCGCACGCTGACCGACCCGTTCACTGATAGACTGTAGCCTTTGCATAAAGTTATTTTGTAAGGTTGAAAGCATTAACAGCGCTTGTTGTGCTTTAATCGATTTTGCTGCAGTTCTCATCTAATTTGACGCTCCGCTAACTGTAGTGATTGAGGAAATTTTTCGGGTCATCTGCTAACAATACCATCAATCGGGTAAAGCAGTTAACTTTAGAAAAACAGTCCCACACTTTGCCGGCAGTATCAATCATGTGCTTCGTTCAAATCTTGTACAACAATTTTATACCCATGATACCTCGAACACAGGTTATTACGTACACAAAAATTAGACTTAGATGTCAAGAGCGCAGCATGGCGTCTAACTGGTCAACTATTTCAGCCCAATCAGCATCTTCCTCTTTCGCCTGCTTTAAAAAATTCGACTGTGCTGTATTCCAAAAATCGGCTTCATGAAGCTTTACACCTGCTCTTAGCGGGGCATTTTTTTTGATAAAACGCTCTATTTCAGAGTCAGTACTGTCCAGCCCCAGCTGATCAAACAAAGATGATAAAGGGTGATTTTGCATTTCCATATTAACCTCTCATTCGTTAGTTTATTAAAAAGAGTTAGGAGAATAAAACAGTTCAAATTTGTTTTTTAAGCTCGACGGTATTACCCTCCGGATCCTGAATATAGACAGAATTACCAAAGCCCTGCGCGCCATACCGGCGCGAAAAAGGTGGTACAGTAATAGCGAAACTTGATAAATACTGACAGATCTCCTCTTCCGGCATCGATTTTATCTGCAAACAGAAATGATCAAGATTGTTTTCAGTTTTAGTTGCCGCCCCGCCACCAAGGCGCCCAAGTTCACTATCAACTAAAACTAAATCAATTAATGCACTACCCGCTCTCAATTGTACCAGTCCAGTTTCTTTTGGCGTTTCCCGCTCAACAGAGCAACCGAGTACCTGGCAATAAAAATAGAGCATCTCAGCCATCTTAGTTGTTCTTAGTACAATATGATCAATAGCAATCACTTCAATATGCATTGTGTCTCCTCCGGAAAGAAACCTTGTCATTAAACTTGCTGTGCAAGCGCACTGCCAGTTTCTCGAACAGTTCAACAGATATGCTATAACGTTATTATCAAATTGCTTTTTAGTCAAAGGCGAAGGACTTTGAATACTCGGCAGGAAAACAAGAAGGTATTCAAAAATTCATTTCGCTTAACACTTACCGCCCTTATTAATATCTTATACCATTCCACTTAATTTAATGAACAAAAATTGCGCAGGAAAAATGCATGAGTGCAAGTGACCAATAGTTGGCGTGTGTGATTGAAAACAACGATCTTCTCGTTGATTTTAATCAGCAAGGTTGAGCAGATAGTTATGAGCCACACTCCTTACCACTTTGAAAAATCATTGTGCCGAAATGAAGGAACTAAATCACCCTGGGCTTCATTTAGTTTTTGACCACAATAGGGGCAAAACAAGACATTTATGGCAACATGCTGAATAGTTTGCCCAATTTCTTCAAGGTAATGGTTCTCCTCTAAGTCCTGTTCAGTTGCAGCACGATTGATGTTTAACAGCCACTCACCTTCATCATTCTCAATCCATGCTTCCGCTGAATCCATGTTTTTACACTTGTGAACGACCGTCATCTCATAACTCCTAATGCTCATAACGCCCTGCTCACTGGCGCTTAGGGTTGGCGCTGTTTTTGAGTGTTTTTTCAAAAACCGTGCCGAGACTAAAGCGTCAAGTGGAGCAGCTTGTTAGCTGTATTTTGACACTTTATTAAGATCTTTAACTTTAGATTCAATCTCTTCAACAGTATATTCACTATCATCGATGATAGGAGTCATCGAGCCATCAGTTAAAGCTGAAATAGTGATTCTATGTTGGGAAGAACCATATTGACCTAAACGCTTTCTTTCCATACTTTTAAATACACTTGACTGCATTGCAGAAGTATCTTGCTTACTTTCAAATCGGTAATAATGAATAATAAAGCCATTTTCCATCTCTTCGATAGATTTACAATAACTCGACAAATATTGAGTTATTCCAACCTTGATTGAAACAGGGTAAACCATACTTTTAGGAACTACCGAAAAAACAACATAACACTCATTTTTAGGGTTCTTTAGTTTATACTCGGCACGCTTTATTTTTGATATTAATTGCTCATCACTTTCTCGATAACTCAATTTAATATTAAGTTCATAACATCTGTTGTGTAAAGAAGCTGTGTGAGCTCTTTTCTCGTCTTCGATTCTTTGAAGTTCATCGGACTTGATAGTTTCATTTGCAATTAATTTATCTAAACCGCTCAAAGAACTTCTCCTAATTGATAAATAACGATACAACCTGCATGTACAGCTAACGCCTTGCTAAGCGGCAGGCAAATTGATGTTTTTTTTGTGCAACAATGAGCGAAGCGAATGCAGAAAAACCAGCGGTTTGACTGTCCAGTGGAGGCGCGTCTTTTGCGCCGGAACGATGCTTGAGCAACTTGTTATACGCTTTACTCACACCAAACATAAAAGTTACCCACTTCACCCTCGCTGCTAACTTTACCGAAAAATAGATATACTGCACTTTCAGGACTGGAATTAGCCGAGCAATCCAATACTACTTGAGCCTTATACCGTTCTAGCGATACACACTCAAATGTTCCTTTGTCTTGGCTACTGTGCTCGAATAACGAAACTGTACAGCTTATTCCTTTCGGGCTGCGCCACACTTCCTTTGAAATATAACCTTTGCCCTTGATTGCAACTGGAAGGACAAATTTACCAAGAGTCTCACCAATATCTCTTCTTTCAACATGGATACTTTTTACGTTGCTTGCCGAAACATGAATACTTAAACCCGCCAGTACAAAAAATAGAATTGATAATCTCATGCTGATCCTTGCGTATAACGCCGCACTAAGCGGACAAAAATAGTTGGTTATAATGTGTAGCGAAGCGAAACGTAACCAACTGTTTTTGTTCCGTTTAAGTGCCTTGTTAGAAGCGATCTCCGATATACTCGCAGTCTATTACAGCCCATTTATCTTCATTGTCTTCTACCATGCGAACTTTATGCTTTAAAGACGGATAGTTATTGGCATCATTATCACCATACTTATATCCAATAAGAATTAATTCGTTATTAGAGTAACCGACAACTTCTGAAATACACCTCAGACTTGTTTCAAAGTAATGATCTCCTGAGCTGACAAAATAATAACCAAAATGACTAGTAACTACTTTACACATTGCAGGTCCCCAAGTACCAGAGCCATGATTATGACCTACATCGCCTTCCCAGATAACTAGAAAACTACTTTGAAATTCATCTTTCTCTAATGGGACAATATTAAAGTCCCAAGCAGAACCTATAGCTAAGGCATAAGCAGCAGCAACTTCTAAAACTTTTCGGTACGTTGTGTCATGCTCTTCATTTAAAATTATTTTGTAATCTTCAAAAAGCCCTGTTAAGGGAATAAATTCTTCAGTTTCTTCAGAATTTATCAGTTTTTTATACTCACAGGTATTCTTTAAATAGGAAATATACTTGTCTAGAGTTTCAAGTTTCGTTGTCTTTCTGTTTAGTTGTTTTTTAAAGGATTCTTGGAATTTATTTATCTCATATTCTTCAATATCACGGTCACTTTCATCGATGCTATATTTCCCAGAAAACTGCCTTTGACTCCACCCAACTTGCTTAAGTA
This sequence comes from Psychromonas sp., assembly GCF_041586535.1. Lineage (GTDB taxonomy): Bacteria > Pseudomonadota > Gammaproteobacteria > Enterobacterales > Psychromonadaceae > Psychromonas. Next base: position 12,315 of record NZ_JBFGZY010000045.1, read on the forward strand.
TCTGTTTAATTTCTCGTTGCTTATTTGTTACATTTAAAAAATTATCCATTATGTCCCCAGATGTCCCCACACTGTGGAGTAAAGTGCATATGAACTCAAAGGGGTGGATACCCAATGAGTTCATCTATTTAATCATATATATCAGAGGTATTACCATGACTAAGAAAATTACACCACAGAACAACCATGCAAATCAGAAAAATGCAAATAAAGGTCAAGAAGGCGTGAATGAGCAGTACGCTAAAGTTCACGGTAACAAAGGGCAACAGAAGAACCCAAACAACAAGTAATAAATTGAGGGCAGTGTTAGTTTAGCATTGCCCGAATTAGCTTCTAACGCCCGCTTAAGCGGACAAAAATTTTTGGCTATAATTGTGGAGCGGAGCGAAACGTAGCCAACTGTTTTTGTTCCGTTTTAAAGGGCTTGTTATACGACGTTACTTTGGCAAATCGACACCAAAGAAATGACTGATTCTATATCGATCAATTTTGCTTCTCTTTGATATTTTGATAAGAGCATCATTTAAATTTCGACCAAATATATACCTCGGTTCATCACCATCAGCATTACGAAATATCCTCATTCCTTCTCGAACAATTTGCATTAAATCTTCGTTCGTATCATTAACCAAAAAGTCATAAATTTCTTCTGCACTATGATTCCCCAGAAATTGTTCATCTTCAGGATTCCAACCTCGATTTTTTACTATTTCTTTTAAAACTGTATATATCGACAAATGTTGATGAAGACCTACTTCCCTTTTATTGATTTCTTCTAATAATTCATCAGTTTCAGTCATACCTTTTAATTGTTTCAGTAGTGACGCATTATCATTTTGTAACTGCAATTTGACGAATTTATCAACCCACTCAGCTCTATCAAAACTATCCTCTATCTCTTGTAAAGTTTCTAATATTGGCTGTAACTCTCTAATAGAGATCGACTCCATGTGATCATTTAAAAAGCCCTTAAGTCCTTTAATAACTTCATCACCAGTAGATATAAAATTATTATTATAAAAGCCCCATATATCAGTTAATTTGGATGATATATTATCTTTTTTTTGCCTTTCATTAAGCTTAACGATACTGTCAGTGAATCTTTGCTCATTAAGCCAACCATCCTCTATATAATTTACTATTTCAGCTTCATGATCTGCGTAGTACATATAACCAAGCGCAGAAATTCTTTTTTGAAGCTTCTTGTCTTCTTCTGGCTTTTCAATTAAGAAAGTAAATACTCTATCTATTTCATTCGCTCTGATTTCAATACTCGGTTCATGGTGTACGTATGTCAGTATGGCTATCGTAGATAGCAAATCATGCTTAACAGCACTTTCTGAGTTCTGAATATATGAGATCAGACCATCAATATTCCACTTTATGTGCTTAATAATTCTAATATTATTAAGAGCTTCTGGTTTGAAAATATCACATATTAAGCCTCTACATGGATGTTCCTTAAATTCTATATCAATATTGCTTTCAGAATTAGGCGAGTATTCTAGCTCTAGGTCAATTACCTTTTCGCGGTACTTATCTATTTCTTTTTTGTCACTATCAGATAAAGTGTCATCATTGAAAATCAATACAATTTTACAGTTACTTGTTTCAGAAAGATTAGATACGAAGCCAAGCAAATTAGACATAGACAATTTTGAAGATTTTCGTTCTAGATCATCTATACATATTAAATAATCGTTAATTAGCGAACTCTCAATAGCAGACATTGCTGTAGTGTATTTTGATATTTGTGGAATATGCTTTGCTATCTTGCTAACTTTTTTTAAATTTGCTTTTACTGTAGATGACTTTGTACCCGTATTTAGAGGGTGAGCATTATAAAAAATACCTGACTGTAACTCCTTTAATTCCTCAAGACCAAATAAAGATACGTAAGAATAATTAGATAAACTTAAATCTTTGCCATATTTTTCTACAATTTTAGCCCATGTGAATGTCTTACCAACACCCCACTTTCCTTTGATAACTAAGACTTTCTTCTCATTATGATTTAAGAATTCAAAAACATTTTTTTCAAAAAATTCCACACTATCACCCTGAGTTGTATAACGCCTTAATAACTGGCGTGTAGGTTGGTATTGTTTTTGCGCTTTTTCTTTTGCAAAAATGATAACAACCGTAATACGTCCAGTTGATTAACTTGTTATGAGTTACCTGTTGATTTCATTGAATTTAATTTACGATAATTAATTTGAGACAATTCAATAAAAATTATGGCAATAAAAGCAGATACAATAGCTAAAAGAAGTGCTAGTCCTGCAGGTACACCAGACAAGTCTCCACCAGATGATGTTGAGGCTAATATAATTGTACCGATTAACACTACAACAAATAAGAATAGAAATAATTTACTACACAAAAGTAGAAATTTTCCGATTTTAATACCAACATTTTCACAATCAGGAAATATTGCAGGTTGTTTTTCTATAAATATTTTATACATTCTATATACAAGAATAAGTGATAGCGGCAGGCAAGGCAAAAATACCAAAAATAAGCATACTCGATAATATATTTTGAACGGTTCATGTTCCATACTGACTCCTTGTGACTTATAACGCCTTAATAACTGGCGTGTAGGTTGGTGTTATTTTTGCAGCTTTTTCTTTTGCAAAAATGATGACAACCGTAATACGTCCAGTTGATTAACTTGTTATGTTGCTGATGATAACTTCCAAAAAACTTCGTCTGCATCTTCATTTACAACAAATAATGCCTCATTAAATGTCTTTGTCTCAGGGCATCTCCTATAGCCTTGCCACTTTAAGCTACCTCTCATCCAGGAGATCTTCCATATATCCTTAGTCCTAACATATGTGAGCTTTGCAACCGAAAAGTTAAAAAAACCTTGTTCGTTATGGGAACTAGGATGGATCTCGAACAACTCAATACTTTGATTGCTAAATTTGTAGCCTAAATCAAAACCGTTATTAGTGGCTTGCTCTCTTCGGCTTTCAATAATCTCAGAAACCAAATGCTCGAATTCTTTTCTTTCCGACTCTGTAAATGCCATATATGCCATATTCCTATCATTGAATGCCAAATTATTAACCACAGACCTAAAGCAACATAACGCCCACATGAGCGGACAAAAATTGTGAGCCAAAATTGTTGAGGAACGAAACATGGCACACTGTTTTTGTTCCGACTTAATGTGCTTGTTAAATAACCGTTTGCACTAGCCAATCAATTACCGTGTAGCCACCAAATAAAGCGGTTCCCAACATCAAGGTTACTGTGCCCAGGCAACCACCACCTTTTTTTGAAGAGTAGGTTTCTTGCTGTCTAGGATTATTTCGTAACCATTGAACATGGCAAGGATTACAATACAAACGTGTAAAGCCACTATTCCAAGCACTAATAGTCCTCGAATCATAGCGTTCACTTTTTTGACATTTACTACAATTAAATGCGCTGTTTTTTGGTTTCTTTTGGCGCCCTAATAATATGAAAGCAATCACGGCTGGAATTCCAAAAATAGCTGATTGCTCTAAGTTATTTGAATCCAAGTATGACTTTGCGACTGCAGCTATAGAAAATAATAAAATGATAATTAGAAAGTAATCAAAAGCATTTTTTGTTTTAGGCTCTACATTGTTACTGTTCTGATATTTTGGAGTTTTAGCTAAACCTTCAATTGCAACGCTTGTTGCTTTTAGCCTATTTTGGGCGTCAGTTTTTGATGTAAAAACAACACAATCACCGACTTCTGGTCTTCTACTTTTTGTAGTTAAACTAGAAATATGAAAAAAGACTTTTTGACCATCATCAGAGGTTATAAAACCAAAGCCTTTGTCATCTTTCCACTGACTTATTTTTCCATTCATATATTCTAAAGACTCCATTCTAATTCTGGTTATTTAACGCCACATTAAGCGGAAAATTATAGTTGGCTATAATGTTTGAGGAACGAAAAACAGCCAACTGTAAATTTTCCGTTTGAATGCCTTGTTATGTTTTATTAATTATCAGAATTACTCTCTTCTTTTTTTGTTGCTTTAATTATTTTCACAATAATAACCCCAATAATAGATGTGATTAAAGCAGGTAGTTGACTGAATAAAACAAAGTAGCCTCCAGCTTGACCACCGTTAGATAAGTAATTAAAAAAGAGAATATTTCCTATGATATACGCAATAACAACATAGCGAGCTTTAAAAAAGCAAGCCATTACAGTCGTGAGTAAAGTTATTATTACAATAACCAATATGAAAGGATTCATAATTTATAACTCCATCCATGTGAAAACATAACGCCGCAATAAGCGGACTAAAGCAGTGGGTTATAATGTGTAGCGAAGCGAAACCTAACCAACTGTTTTAGTTCCGTTTAATTGCCTTGTTAGAGTTTTACTCTCGAATATCCATCATTTCACAACCTTTTTCAACCATAACACCATCTTCATTTAGCCCTTGAAAACAGGATTTTTTAGCTATTACAACTAAACTAATTGCTTGACAACTTACTGAGTAAGCTTGAACTGGATAATCAATTTTTGCTCTAAATTGATATAAAGGTAAATTAGCAAACACCTGATATGTTGGATACTCAGCAACCTCTATAGAACTATTACTCTCACCTTTAAAATCGCAAGATAACACTAAGTCTTTAAAGTTATATTGCTCATTACTAGCAATTTCTATTTCAATAAAATCAGAGGGTTCTTTATTTAAGAAACTTGTAATGCTGATAGATTCAATAGCTTTTGAATCTATGCCGTAGTATTTAACAAAATCAGAATGCGATAGTAGTTTGGGTACAATATAAACCATAATCACAACTACAATAAATACCCAATGCTTAGCAGGAAACTTTTTCAAATCTAACTCCTGAACTCTAACGCTATTTTAAGCGGCTAAAAAAAGTTGGCTACAATTTGTGAGGCACGAACAAAGCCAACTGTTTTTTGTCCGACTTGAAAAGTCTTGTTATGTGTTCGTCCACTTGTACTAGTTTATTTCTCATTAATTGAATCATGAGCATTTGCCCCTACTACTAACGCGATAAAACTAACAAAAGCTACTGGCATTTGTATAAAATAAAAAAACCAACCACTTGCACCTGTTTGATCTTGTGTTATCACAAAATAAATAATTCCATTCAAAATTGAAAATATAATAAACGGAAGCATAAATCCGGAAGCGAAAGCAAAACTATAACAAACCTTGTAACATACAATTGCAATAACGATACTCCCAATAAACATGCTAAGCATTTATACCCTCCCAATTTATGATGATTTTTACACATAACGCCCTGCTCACCGGCGAGTAAGTTGGTGCTGTTTTTGCCGTTTTTTCTTTTAGCAAAAACCGCGACAACTGTATCGAGTCCGCGTGCAGCAACTTGTTAAATTACTTTACTAAAGCGCTTTTGTTGTATGCCAAACAGCTTTACTTATGGTGTTCATCTAGGTTATTACTAGGAAGTGAATTTTTTTTACATGTACTAATAAATTCAATGTTATCAAGTGCTAGAGTACAAAACATATTTCCAAACATTGGAACTAAAGCAGCGGTCCATGCAACGTTTGTATCTAAATACCAATTATTGAGATTTGCGAAGCCAATAAATGAACTATAGCTATAAATATCGAAACACTGCTGATTCAATGTACAATATACTGTGAGTACGTCAAAACTGCCCCATGCACCTGTTTTCAACCAAATAAATGAACCATATATAGTAGACACAATGAGAACCAAAACTGGCGCAACAAGCCCTAGTTCCACGACATCATCTTTTATCCTCGCGATAAAACCCCAAACCAAAACTAGGAAAAACAATATAAGTAGAGCCATTTTAAAACCTCATTGATATTAACTTTTACACTGTAATTTAACGCCTCAAACACTGGCGCGTAGGTTGGCGCTGTTTTTGCGGCTTTTGGTTTTTAGCAAAAAACTGCGACAGCCGTTATGCGTCCAGTGATTTGACTTGTTAGGCAAAATTACCACTTTCTAGAAAATCTAGTTTTTACTGTTGTGGATATATAGGAATTTAATCCATGCCCCTGCTCAGCTAGTTGCTTCATTCTATTAACGACTTGCTCGCCAGGCCTCTGATTGTTATAAAGGTAATTCCGAAATCTACCCGATTTAAATACAACAAGAATCGAATATCCAGTAATCTCATAAGACAAAACACCTGATCTGCCGCTTAAGTTTTTGTAGGGAGCCATAACTAAGTTCCTTTAGTTTTATGCAAAAAAATCATAAGAAGAAAATTACCACGGAGCTTCGTAGCTTTTCCCTACTTTTAGAGAAAGTTGAAGCTCAAAAGAATCTTTTTCACTTAGAGCGGGTATATTGTCTTCAACCACTTTGAAATTTTGAATACTGGCATTTACTTCAGTTCCTGTCACTTCTGAAATCGCTTTAGCAATAGGCTCTTCAATATCTTTAAAACTGCATTCTCTTAACGGTTTTTTGAACTCATATGCCTCCCCTTTTTTTTTGCCTAACGCCGCAATAAACGGCGCGTAGGTTGGCGCTGTTTTTGCTGGCTTTTTGTTTTTAACAAAAACCGCGACAACCGTAATGCGTCCGATTTGATTGCCTTGTTAAGTTTTTATTGACAGTGGTACTAATATGCATATACTTATCAATAACAGAGCCACTTCCTCTCCTAATCTAGCATTAGTGACGTATTGGCCTTTTTTTTGCCTAAAGTTTATCAAATGACAGAAACCATTCAAGTTAAACCTTTTCGTGAGTATGACGAACTTATTTGTCAACTTACAGATAGAGGAATGTTAATAAAAGATCCTTTACGAGCACAAAGAAAGCTAACTCAAGTCGGTTATTACCGCCTTTCTGGTTACTGGCATACCTCTCGAAAGTTCAAAAATGTTGATGGAAAGATCAAGCATGAAAATGTTTTTCAAAAGAATACATATTTTGAAAATATATTTGAATTTTACCTGTTTGATAAAATGTTGCGGATTGAACTTACAAATGCACTAGAACGAATTGAAATATACCTGAGAACTATAATTGCCCACGAAATTGGCCGATTAAGTCCGCTAGCATACCTAGACAAAAAGCAATTCTCGAAAAATGCTTTCAAAGCTGATGCAAAAATAAGTTATTCTAGTTGGCTAGAACGCCAAAATAGACTAATTCGAGAAAGTAAAGAAGAAAGCATTGAAGATCATCGGAAAAAAGGTAAACCAGTTCCAATTTGGGTTGCAGCTGAAGCTTGGGATTTTGGAGCTCTATCCAAATTTTACAGTATATTAAAAGGTAGTAATCAAGATTTGATCTGTGAACGATTAGGTCTTGATAACAGAAAAGAACTCGATAACTGGCTTATTAATTTAAATGGAATCAGAAATCGCTGTGCACATCACTCTCGTTTATCTAATCGCCGAAACCCTCGAACAATATTAATTCCTCGTCAAGGTTTCTTTAACCTGTTGTCTTTAGGCCAATCAGAAAAAAATAAATTTTATAGTATAATAATTATAATATGGTTCTTACTTAAAAAAATAGGCCCTAGTTCAACATGGATATGCAGAATTGCTGACTTAATAGATAATAAACCTCAAATTCCTGGTTTTAAATATAAATCAATGGGCTTTCCTGACACTGGTTTTCCAAGAAAACTCTTTCCAGAAACAAATATTAGTATTGTAGAAAAAAATCCAATTGAAAAACTTGAAGACTCTTCTGCTACACTTAGAGCCGCTATTTCTCAAATCGATACAGAAAAACTTTGCCCAGACAGTATTTCTCGATTAACTAAATTAATTGATGATATTGTCGACTCAGCTGAAAAAATTGATGAGCTATGCTCAGAAACTTAACGCCTTAATAACAGGCGTGTAGGTTGGTATTATTTTTGCTTTTTTCTTTTGCAAAAATGATAACAACCGTAATACGTCCAGTTGATTAACTTGTTATGGCTGCCGAATTCATATTTCTGAAAACGGTATTACACATAATTTACCAGTAATCATACTAATTATTTGATACTTAAATTGCCTTGGTAGTATGGCAACAGCCTCTGTTGCCATAGGCCTTAACTCGCCTTGCATAATTTCTTCTATTTCACTAGGTCGATACCTCGCTGAATGCCCCAGATAGAACATTAGCAAATAAGAATTACATAAATGATGGTAATTTCCATCCTGTATACAGCAGTAATACCGATATCCGTTACGAGTTAATATGGATGCAAGTCCAAGAGTTGAATATTCTTTTAATACATTTTTATATACTGTTGGCCAATTATCAGTATTGACCCTTTTTCTTTTAATGCTTCGGTGAATCACTTTACCGTCTTTATTATAAGAATCTAAAAAATACTCTTTACGGCTACCCTTTAAAAATTTTGTTGTATCTATGGTATTTTCAAGGCCTTTTTGGTATTCGACTTCAGTCACTAAATATGTTGCAGCTTCGTTTACGCAAAACCTAACATTTATAGGGAGGTATTTTGTTTTCTTTAAGAAACCAAGGTTTTTACTAATTCCACTTAATTCAGGTATATATGTCAACACATGACGGAGTGCTAATTCGTGTTTACCTGTTACCGGAGTTCCCAGTATTTTAGAAAACTCTAAAAATACATTAGTACATCCTTTAATTTTTCCTGATATTGTAAGAGAGTGTTTTTTACCATGAGTGTTTGTTACACCATGATGTTCTACGATATCTTCAAGTTTCACTTTATTAACAGAAAGAAGTGCTTTTACAAGATTCATCATTCCATAATAGTAAAGCGTACCCTTTGTTGGCATTTCAACTGCTTTTGCCGCTTTATAAAAATCTTCAGCTAAAGAAGCAAAATGCCTAGCTCTCGTATAACATTTTCTGTTATTACCAGCAGAATTAGAAATCCGTTTCAGAAGATACCCATGCATAAATGACCAAGGATTTGCTGTTAATGTTACTGATTCAGCAGGCTCCATTGGTATGTGTGAGTATCTAACATTTTGATACTTATATTTTGCTTCTATAACTTCTTGTAGAGCCATAATTCCCCGAATATTCGTGTGCTAGCAACTTAGAGCCATAACGCCTTAATAACTGGCGTGTAGGTTGGTGTTATTTTTGCGTTTTTTCTTTTGCAAAAATGATGACAACCGTAATACGTCCAGTTGATTAACTTGTTATGTGTTTATTACTCTAGGACCAAACTTACAGCTCTATTAGTTATGATATGTTCTAGAGCAGTAGTGATTGTTTAGTATTTTTGAGTGTTTTTCACATTCTTACTTTACAAGTTTGTCTTATTTACCATTGCTGTAACTGTTCTTATTGCTTGATCAACTGTACAGGTAAATAGTTCTAATGCCGGCTGCAGCTTGTTTGTAGATGATCCTATTGGCACATACATAACTACCTTATGGTAACCTATTTTTTTGAGCAATCGATGGCTTGCTTTTTCCGCTTTATACGGCTTGTTATAATCTATTTCTACCGCTTTCATTAGTCGCCAATCCTTTGCTCCACCGTAACCTGAGCTATTTAGCTCTCTCACTCTTTTATCTGCGCCGCTACTTGCATTACCTATCTTAATCAAGTTCAGTTTTTCACTATAAAGAACATATACACACGGGAAGCCCATGTTTTAACGTTTTGACATTTGATGTGCGTAATCAGCAAGAATTTCGTCATCAAAACCTTCTTCCGCTAGACTCGCCATACCATCCATAATTTCAGGTTCACTCAATAGGTCGATACGTCCAGAAAGAACAGAGTCATCACTAGCAATTGAAGCCATAATTTCTTGGCGATATTTCTCTTTATTTTCCACTACTCGCCCTATTTTCTTATGTGAAGATCTGACATAGCCTTTCACACCCTCACATTCAAAACAGATTCCATTAGCAATGTGTTTCCACTTGCCAATATAGCCAGTTCCATTACAGCGTGTACATTCATTTATTCTAGGTCTTTGCATATAGAGCCTCTTTTGTTAATTTTATGTATTTTATAGTGCGAAATTATCAATGTTCGAATAAGCACATAACGCCCTAATAACTGGCGTGTAGGTTGGCGTTGTTTTTGCCATGTTTTTCTTTTGCAAAAACGATGACAACCGTTATGCGTCCAGTTGATTAGCTTGTTATGCGCTTTCTAGTAAACCGCTATAAACGAATGAAAGGCTATCAATTAAGTCTTTAACTAAATCATCCATCGTCAAAACAACCTCTGTAAATGGTTTGATTGCCTCACCTATTACAATATTCTTTATTTCATCGTATGACATGATATCTGTGATTTCTTTTACACAGACAGACTCAATTTTGGCATTTTCAATTGTCTGTAAAACCATTAGATTTTTACTTGAATATCCAGATTGATGCGCGACTTTATTACGAGTATCTCTGAGGCTTCCAACAGCATCGCTCATCTTACTCAAAATATCCGCTGACGCGGCTGAAAAATCAGTTAATTCTTTATAAACCTTCTTGTTACCACCTAATCGTTCAATCTTATTGTTTTCCATTAACATCGTCGAACCCGCCAGAAGGTGAGAACGATCAATAATGCTTATTAATCTCAATAAAAAATTTTCGATGTGGAAAGCATGGTGTTCTGAAAAGTTATATTCAGAATCGACATAATCGGTTTTATTCAAATACTCTAGCGTAATAGATAAATTTTTAAACGCATTATCTATTTCTGCGACCCTTGAAAATATGTTTTGAGCATATTGTTCCATAGCCGTTGCTTTATATGTTGTATTACCCTGCTGCATTGCAGTTACAGCTTCACTGAGTGACTTTGTAACTAAAGGGAACAACTGTTTAATATGGATATTTTCTGAGTGGATAGTAATACTCCTTGAGGCGCATAACAGCTTATATACGTCACAGTGACGCAATTGTCCTGTTGTATATCTTAATTATTTAAAACATAACAATAAACAAAAAATCAAATTGATTCAATAAATTATGAGTATTTTCAACAAACCATGAATCGACAAATGCATCACCATGAAAATATACATATTTTTAAAACAGATCTAACCCTTTATTTCATAAAGAAAAATAAAAAACCTCCCTGATAACCTTAGCAGTGACGCTTTTATCAGATTCCCAGCAAAACAGGCACAGTGACGTAATTTCTCGTTTTATTGACAATAACAGACTATATTTACTGAATATAAAAACAGTGTTATTTTTTCCAGTGTGGTGGTTATTATGTACGATGTACGAGAAGTAATATCAACTAATTCGAATCGTTTTATGGATCGATTGCGCATGTTTATTCGCAGCCGCCATTACTCTTATCAAACGGAAAAAACTTACTGCTATTGGGTTTTGTTTTTTATTCGTTTTCACCATTACAAACACCCGGAAAAAATGGGTAATACAGAGATTGAAGCTTTCCTTCAACATCTGTCGGTATCCAGACAAGTCACCAGTAACACACAAAAAACCGCGCTTAATGCAATCATTTTTATGTATCGTGAATTTATGAAGATTGAGATCAAGGGACTGAAATTTAAATATGCGGTAAAACCAAGACAACTGCCCACCGTTTTTACTCACCAGGAAGCACAAGCAATTATTGATAATTTATCCGATAAACATAAACTATGCGTACAGATGATGTACGGCTGCGGTCTGCGAATTTCTGAAACAACCCGATTACGTATAAAAGATATCGACTTCGCTATGAACTGCATTGTCGTACGCGAAACAAAAGGCGATAAATCGCGCAGGACTTTATTGCCTAATACGTTATTGCAGCCGCTAAAACTCCAGGTTAAAACAAGTCTGCTAACGCATGACATAGATTTGGCGAATGGATTGGGTTCGGTGTATCTGCCCGGCGCGTTAGCGAGAAAATATCCGGCCGCAGAATTTGAACCCGGATGGCAATATCTGTCATTCCGCACCTAAATAATTATTAAGATTCAGAACAAAATAGTGATCTGAGTTTCACAATTCTCAGATATTAGAAAAAAAATAAAAAAACGATTGACCCCGATCTCTCTTTTTGATCTATTACTCTCTTTTGA
>NZ_JBFGZY010000046.1:0-24165 GCF_041586535.1 Psychromonas sp.
GGATGAAAGCAAGGCATTGATTGCAGTAACTAGTTGTTCTAATTACAAAATCAATAACAAAGACTAAAACGTAGTTTTATGTCTAGCTAGCATTCATTTTAACAAGCATAAATGAATAGATAATTATCGGATTTGGTATTAAATATTCTAACCGTTTGAGTCATGACTGGCGGTTTCTTAAAAAACGCAGCGCTTAATGAGTACAATATAAGTGTTGTAAAGGATTAGCTAATAAAATGATTAAGAAATATTTGCTTACTGGTGCCTTGATAATAGGCGGCTTTACTTCCTCTCTTTCCTTTGCAGAGAAATTTACTGTTGCAGATCTGCAATTTGAGGGCCTGCAGCGTGTAACGTTAGGCGCTGCGCTGCTCAGCCTGCCGATTCGTGAAGGTGATGTGGTCGATGACTATCAGTTATCCAAAGCAATCAAGCAACTTTATGCAAGTAGCTACTTTGAATCCATTGAGCTGTTCAGAGATGCCGATGTGTTAATCTTTAAAGTAAAAGAACGTCCGACCATCAGCAATGTCGAGCTCTCCGGTAACAAGAAACTAACAGAAGAACAAATCTTTGATTCGTTAAAATCGTCTGCCCTGCAGGTGGGCGAGTCGCTGGATCGCACGACCCTGTCGGGCATTGAAAAAAGCCTGGAAGATTTTTATCATAGTGTCGGTAAATACAGCGCTAAAGTTGAAGCAATAGTAACCCCTTTGCCGCGTAACCGCGTATCCATCCAATTTGTGTTTAAAGAAGGTGTTACGGCAAAGATTGAGCAGATAAATATTGTCGGCAATAAAGTGTTTACCGATGAGCAATTATTAAAACGCCTTACCTTAAGTGATTCAGGCGGCTGGTGGGATTTTTTTGCTGATGATAATTACCAGAAACAAAAACTGGCGGCGGATCTGGAAGTTGTAAAAAGCTATTACCTTGACCGCGGTTATATCCGTTTTGCTATTGATGAGTCGCAGGTATCGTTAACGCCTAATAAAAAAGGGGTTTATGTCACTGTCAATGTTGATGAAGGAGAAGTCTATAGCGTTTCTGATGTTAGATTTATCGGTAACCTGCTTGGTTATGATGATGAAATTGCTTCTCTTGTTCCTTTCCAAAAAGGCGACATTTATGCGGCCTCTGATGTAACATTCACTGAACAAAGCATCCGTAAATATTTTGGTCGCTTAGGTTACGCCTATCCGCAAATCACCACTTACCCTGAAGTTGATGACAGCAATAACAGCGTTGCGGTTAACTTTTCTGTGGAGCCCGGGCAAAGAGGTTATGTACGCAATATCAATATCTCCGGGAACAGCATAACCAAAGATGTGGTGTTGCGCCGTGAACTGCGGCAAATGGAGGGCGGCTGGTTATCAAGTGAAAATATTGAAACCTCTAAAACACGCTTAAACCGACTCGGATTTTTCTCTAAAGTCGATATCAATACTGAAAGAGTCAGTGACGACCTGGTGGATTTAAATATTAATGTGGAAGAGCAGGCCTCAGGCTCGTTTAATGCGGGTATCGGTTTTGGTAGCGATTCCGGATTAAGTTTAAACGCCGGCGTACAGCAGAATAACTTTTTAGGCACTGGCGATAAGGTTGGCTTTGAAATAAAAAATAATGATTATAGTACCAGTGCCAGTGTTGATTATACCACCCCTTATCTTACCCGGGATGGCGTAAGTGGCGGTGGGCGTATTTTTTACAATAAATTTGAAGCTGCCGATGCAAATATTGTTGATTATACCAATACCACTTACGGTGTGCGTTTAAATAGCGGCTTTCCTGTTAATGAAATAAATCGTTTAGGTTTTAGTGTCGGTTGGGAAAGTAACAGCATTTCACAGACAAAATCCTATGCGCAACTACAGCAATTTTGGGATATTTACGGCTCAATGTTAGAGTCTGATGGCTCTGCTGAGTTTGAAAACTTTGATATTTCTGTTAACTGGACAAGAAATAACCTTGATAAAGGGGTGTTAGCTACGCAGGGTACAAAACACTCTTTATGGGGAAAAATGACCCTGCCCGGCTCTGACCTGCAGTATTTTAAAGTGAATTTTGATATCAGCAATTACCAGCGAATTACCGAAGATGGTGATTGGACGACACTGTTAAGGGCTTCTGGAGCATATGGTAACGGATACGGACAATTTGAAGGAAGTGATCAGACTCTACCCTTCTTTGAAAATTATTATGTCGGCGGTTACCGTACCCTGCGTGGTTTCTCGAGCAACACTGTAGGCCCTCGTGCATTATATGTAGCGAATGGCTCAACGGTGTTAACCGACAGTGCGATTGGCGGTAACGCTAAGTATACGCTTAGCGGAGAAGTGATCTTCCCACTGCCTTTCCTGGATGAAGCCTATTCCCGTCAGGTACGCGCCAGTGTCTTTGTTGATGCCGGTGAAGCCTGGGATACGGAATTCGATTATGATTATTATAGCCAGCTAGGTTGTTCATATAATTGTGATTATTTTGCCGATTACTCTAAACCGGGTAGAATGCGTGTCTCCTGGGGTAGCCAGGTGACCTGGGTATCTCCGATGGGGCCGTTAGTCTTTACCTTAGCATGGCCCTTAAAAGAGTATGAAGGGGACAGCACTGAAATATTCTCGTTCAATATTGGCCAAACGTTCTAATTATCTGTTTATAAGTATAAAAAATATAAAATTTATCGAGGAGTTAAACAATGAAAAGGTTTTTTAAAGTCGTCTCACTAGCCGTTACACTGGTTTCTGTTTCTTATTTGAATGCGGCACAGGCTGCGCAAAAAATCGCTGTCGTGTACCCGTCAAAAATTATGCAGGAATCGCCGCAGCGCGAAAAAATTATCAAAAAATTAGAATCTGAATTTAAAGGCCGTTATCAGGCGCTGCAGGCATTGGAAAATGAAATTAAAAAATTAGACGAAACCCTTAAACGTGATGCTGAGTTAATGGGCAAGGACAAAGTGACGGATATGAAACGTCAGGCAGAGGGTAAATTATCCGAATACAACCTAAAACGTAAAGCTTTTGAAGAGGATAACCGTCGCCGTCAGGTAGAAGAGCAGCAAAAAGCCGTTGCCGTCCTGCGTGATGCCATCGATAAGATCGCAGCAAAAGAGGGCTATGATATTATTCTCAACGGTGAGCAGATTGTTTTTGCTAAACCTGCTTTAGATATTTCCGACCGTGTTGTTAAAGAAATCAGTAAAAAGTAGGTTAGTAAGATGGTATATAATCTAGCGTCTCTGGCAAAGCAACTCAATGCCCAGCTGTGTGGTGATGCAAATCTCGAAATAAAGCGTCTGGCAACCTTCGATGGCGCCGGGCAGGGGGATATTACTTTCGTCTCCGATAAAAAATTATTATCCCGATTAGATGAATGTGCTGCCAGTGCGATAGTATTACCCACTGCAGTTAAAGAGGGCTATCAGGGTAATGCGCTGTTTATGGATAATCCCTATGTCGGTTATGCCTTATTAGCCAGAATTTTTGATACAACACCGAATCCCAAAGCCGGTATCGCCGTATCGGCGGTCATTCATGAAACGGCTGTAATCGGCAATAATGTGACTATTGCTGATCACGTTGTCATTGAACAGGGCGTGGTGATTGCTGATAACTGTCAGATTATGGCCAATGTGGTGATCGGACAATACAGTAAGATAGGTGAGCAGACCCGGATTTACCCGAATGTCAGCATTTATCATCAAAGTGAATTGGGTGCCCGCTGTATTATTCATGCCAACACTGTGATTGGTTCTGACGGTTTTGGTAATGCGCCTTATCAGGGCACCTGGGTGAAAATTCCGCAAATAGGCAAAGTTATTATTGGTGATGATGTTGAAATCGGTTCATCAACAACCATTGATCGCGGTGCGCTGTCGGATACCCTTATTGCAGATGGCGTGAAAATTGATAATCAATGCCAGGTTGCACATAATGTCTCCATTGGTAAGCATACTGCCATAGCGGGCGGCTCAAATATTGCCGGTAGCACAAAGATAGGTGCAAACTGTATTATCGGCGGCAGCGTTGCCATGAATGGCCATATTAATATCACCGATAACGTGGTAATTACCGGTGACTCGATGGTAATGCGCAGTATTACAGAGCCCGGCATATACTCATCCGGCGTTCCGGCACAAAAAAATAAAGCATGGCGTAAAACAACGGCTTATACGTTAAAAATTGATGACCTGTTTAAACGTGTAAAAGAACTTGAACAACAACTACAAGATAAACATTAAGGAATAATCGTGAGCAACGAATTAAATTCATTAGATATCAAAGAGATCATGGATCTTTTACCACATCGTTACCCATTTTTACTGATCGACCGTGTTATTGATTACGTGCCGAAAGAAAGACTGCACGGTATTAAGAATATCTCTTTTAATGAGCCGCAATTTACCGGGCATTTTCCGGGAACACCGATTTACCCAGGTGTGATGATCCTTGAATCATTAGCGCAGGCAACAGGCGTACTTGCTTTTGCAACCTTCGGTAAACCTGCTGAAAATGAGCTTTACTTCCTGGCCTCAATGGATAAAGTGCGTTTTAGAAGACCGGTGGTACCTGGAGATGTTCTACATCTTGAAGTTATTTATATTAAAGATCGTCGTGGCATGGGTAAATTCGAATGTGTCGCAAAAGTAGATGGCGATATCGCTTGTGAAGCGATGATCATGTGTGCAAGAAGAGAGATTTAATGACAGATAAGATGGCAATGATTCACCCAACGGCGATTGTGCATGAAAATGCAATAATCGGAAACAATGTAGAAATTGGACCTTATACAATTATTGGCGATAGAGTTGAAATTGGTGATAATTGTTGGATTGCACCGCATGTTGTAATCAAAGGTCCAACTAAAATCGGTAAAGGTAATAAAATTTTCCAATTTGCTTCAGTTGGGGAAGATTGCCAGGATCTCAAATATAACGGGGAAGAAACTTTCCTGGAGATTGGGGATAATAATGTGTTTCGCGAAAGCTGTACTATTCATCGCGGAACGGCGCAGGATAAAGGTACAACACGCATCGGCAATAATAACTTGCTGATGGCTTATGTCCATGTTGCCCATGACTGTATCCTTGGGGATAATATTATTTTATCCAATAATGCAACCTTAGCCGGCCATACCAAGCTGGCCAATAATGTCATTATAGGTGGTCTTTCTGCGCTGCATCAGTTTACCCGTGTGGGTGAATTTGCCATGATTGGCGGCTGCTCTGCGGTAAATAAAGACATCCCCCCTTACTTCATGGCGACAGGCAATTATGTCCAGGCGCAGGGCATTAACTCAGTCGGTTTAAAACGTCGTGGTTTTGACAGTAAAGCGATTATGGAAATAAAACGTGCCTATAAAATACTTTGTCGTGAAGGAAATACCCTTGAACAGGCAAAACTTAAAATTGCAGAAAAATTAGAAGATTGTCCTGAATTACAGGTTCTTTATGATTTTATCTGTGAAGATAGCCGGGGCATTGTCCGCTAAGCCATATTGTGCGTTAGTTATATTTAAATCAGGCTCATTAGAGCCTTTTTTTTTAAGAGCGAATTGAATTATGAATAAGCCATTACGAATCGGTTTAATTGCCGGTGAAGCTTCCGGTGATATCCTCGGTGAAGGTTTAATTAAAGCATTAAAAAAACATTATCCGGATGCTGTTTTTGAAGGCATTGCCGGGCCTAAAATGATTGCTCAGGGGTGCAAAGCGCTGCATCCTCTGGAAGCCTTGTCGGTAATGGGGTTTGTTGAAGTATTGGGTAAATTAACCAGTATTTTACGTATTCGTAAATCGATTATCGCGCACTTTATTAACAATCCGCCGGATATTTTTATCGGCATTGATGCGCCGGATTTTAACCTGACAGTAGAGTTGAAATTAAAACAGCAGCAGATTAAAACCATCCACTATGTGAGCCCTTCGGTATGGGCCTGGAAACAGTGGCGCATTCATAAAATAGCCAAAGCCACGGATCTGGTGCTGGCATTTTTACCATTTGAAAAAGCCTTTTATGATAAATTTAATGTGCCTTGTCAGTTTGTTGGTCATACCCTGGCAGATCAACTGCCGTTAAAACCGGAAAAACAACAAGCACGGCAGCGGTTAGGTCTGCAGCAGGATGATAAATTGCTGGCAATTTTGCCCGGTAGTCGTAAAGCGGAAGTGGAAATGCTCGGGCCGATATTTTTACAATCGGCCGCTGTGATCAGTAAAAAATATCCGGACTTTAAATTTATCGTACCGATGGTCAATGCAGCACGTAAAGCGCAATTTTTAGCACAGCAGCAGCAATATGCACCGGATTTACCGCTTATTGTATTTGACGGTCAGGCAAGCCCGGTTTTACAGTCTGCAGATACTGTCCTGCTGGCTTCCGGCACGGCGGCTTTAGAAGCTATGCTGGCCAAAGTACCGATGGTGGTTGCTTATAAAGTGAGCAGGGTTACCTATATGATTGCCAAAGCCTTAGTGAAAGTGAAATATACTTCACTGCCTAACTTGATTGCGGATAAAGAGATTATTAAAGAGCTCAATCAGGATGATTGTACGGTGGAAAAAATCGTTGCTGAGTTAGACCGCTTATTGAGCACAGACAATCAGCAGCTGATCGATACTTATATCGACCTGCATAAGCTGATTCGTTGTGATGCCGATAAACAGGCTGCGCAGGCGGTAGTGGATTTGCTCAATCAAAAACAGTAATCACCAGGGGCTAATATGAGTAAATTAAAAACAGATTTTGCAGCGGTTGTGTACCCGGATTTCAAATTGATTGCCGGTGTTGATGAGGTCGGGCGGGGGCCACTGGTTGGTGATGTGGTGACCGCATCGGTGATTCTGGATGTGAATAATCCCATCGCGGGTTTAACCGATTCGAAAAAGCTCAGCGAAAAAAAACTTGCTCTGTTATTTGATGAAATACAGGAAAAAGCGTTGTGTGTTGCCGTTGGCCGTGCCTCGGCAAAAGAAATTGATGCGCTGAATATCCTCCACGCCACCATGCTGGCGATGCAGCGTGCCGTTGAAAACCTGTCTATTGTGCCGGAATTTGTCTTTATCGATGGTAACCGCTGCCCGGAATTAAGCATGCCAAGTGAGAGTGTTGTTAAAGGGGATAGTCGTGTTGCGGAAATAAGTGCGGCGTCGATTATTGCAAAAGTAACACGGGATCGGGAGATGCTTGCGTTAGATAAAAAGTATCCGCACTATGGATTTGCTCAGCATAAAGGTTATCCTACTAAGGCACATTTTACGGCGATCGAAAAATATGGTGTGATAGACGAATATCGTAAAAGTTTTAAACCGGTTAAAAAGGTGCTTGGCCTTTTATAAAAAAGCTGTCTTAAAAGACCTTAACCATCGCTAAAATTAGTTTTTTATAAATCAGAGATCTTATGTCAGAGTCAGAAGTTATCGTCACATCCAGTTCACATCCTAAGTTTATTCACTTACGGGTGCACAGTGATTTTTCCATGGTAGATGGTGTCACTAAGGTAAAACCCCTGGTGGCTAAAACGGCTGCACTGGGGATGCCTGCAATGGCGATTACTGATCAGACTAATTTTTGCGGTTTGGTAAAATTCTACAGCGCGGCGCACGGCGCTGGAATCA
Source organism: Psychromonas sp. (assembly GCF_041586535.1). Taxonomy (GTDB): domain Bacteria; phylum Pseudomonadota; class Gammaproteobacteria; order Enterobacterales; family Psychromonadaceae; genus Psychromonas. Next base: position 7,616 of record NZ_JBFGZY010000046.1, read on the forward strand.
AGCCGATAGTGGGCGCTGATTTTTGGGTGAAAAGTGATTTTCTCGAAGGTGAGTTATTTCGTATCACCGCCCTGGCAATGGATAATGACGGTTATAAAAATGTCACTGAATTAATCTCTAAAGCCTATTTGAGAGGCCATATAGCGGGCAGGGCTGTGATCGATCAATCCTGGCTGGCTGCGCATAATCAGGGCGTTATTTTACTTTCCGGCGGCAAAGACGGGGATTTAGGAAAAGTCTTATTAAAAGGTAACTATGAACTCGCGGCAGAAATAACGCAATTTTATCAACAACACTTTGACCGCCGTTATTACCTGGAATTAATACGCACTAACCGCCCCAATGAAGAAACCTACCTGCATTACGCGTTAGACTGGGCGGCAAAATACCAGCTGCCCGTGGTGGCCACAAATGAAGTGGTATTTGCCGATAAATCTCTTTATGAAGCTCATGAAATCCGCGTTTGTATTAATCAGGGATATGCTTTAGGCGATGATCGCCGCGAAAAATATTACAGTGAAGAGCAGTATCTGCGCAGTCAGGAAGAGATGTGTGACCTGTTTTCGGATATTCCCGAAGCGCTGGAGAACAGTGTTGAAATTGCCAAACGCTGTAATGTCACCCTGCGCTTGGGGGAATACTTCCTGCCGGACTTTCCAACCGGTGATATGTCGATCAATGACTTTTTCTGCGCAGTATCCAAAAAGGGATTGCAAGAGCGTTTAGAATTTCTCTTTGATAAAAACGCCCCGGATTTTGCCGAAATTCGCAAACCCTATGATGAACGTCTGCAGATTGAGCTGGACGTGATTAATACCATGGGGTTTCCGGGTTACTTTTTAATCGTAATGGAATTTATCCAGTGGAGTAAAGATAACAATATCCCTGTTGGCCCGGGGCGAGGCTCAGGTGCGGGATCATTAGTTGCCTATGCTTTAAAAATCACCGATCTGGATCCGCTTGAGCTGGATCTTCTCTTCGAGCGGTTTTTGAACCCTGAGCGTGTTTCCATGCCCGATTTTGATATCGATTTCTGTATGGATAGACGTGATGAGGTGATTGATCACGTTGCCGAGCTGTACGGGCGTGATGCGGTTTCACAGATTATCACTTTCGGAACCATGGCTGCCAAAGCGGTTATTCGTGATGTTGGCCGTGTACTCGGGCATCCCTACGGTTTTGTTGATGGTATTTCCAAACTCATTCCACCTACGCCGGGTATGACACTGACTAAAGCTTTTGCGGAGGAGCCGCGCTTACAGGAACGTTATGACGGCAGTGAAGAGGTACGTGCATTAATCGATATGTGCCGCACGCTTGAAGGCACGATACGAAATGCGGGTAAACATGCCGGTGGGGTGGTTATTTCACCGACTACTATTACCGATTTTGCCCCGCTGTATTGTGATGAAGAGGGGAAAAACCCGGTTACTCAGTTTGATAAAAATGATGTTGAAACTGCCGGACTGGTTAAGTTCGACTTCCTCGGTTTACGTACCCTGACGATTATCCAGTGGGCGCTGGATATGGCCAACGCACATAAAAAAATGCGCGGTGAAGAGCCTATTTTTATCGAAAAAATTGATCTTACCGAGCCGGCCTGTTTTGAATTATTAAAACGTTACGAAACGACCGCGGTTTTTCAGCTGGAGTCGCGCGGCATGAAGGATTTGATCCGCCGCTTACAGCCTGACTGTTTCGAAGATATGATCGCACTGGTTGCTCTGTTCCGCCCGGGCCCGTTACAGTCCGGGATGGTAGATAACTTTATCGAACGTAAACATGGCCGGGAGGAGGTTTCTTATCCGGATGCAACCTGGCAGCACGAATCACTAAAAGAGATCCTCTCACCGACCTACGGCATTATCCTCTACCAGGAACAGGTGATGCAGATTGCTCAGGTGTTATCGGGTTATACCCTCGGCGGGGCGGATATGCTGCGTCGTGCCATGGGTAAGAAAAAACCGGAGGAGATGGCCAAGCAGCGTGCGACCTTTGAACAGGGGGCAATCAATAACGGCATTGATGGCGAATTAGCCATGAAGATTTTTGACTTAGTTGAAAAATTTGCCGGCTACGGTTTTAACAAATCACATTCTGCCGCTTATGCACTGGTGTCTTATCAGACGCTATGGATGAAAACCTTCTATCCCTCCTACTTTATGGCTGCGGTAATGTCGGCGGATATGGATAATACCGAAAAAATCGTCACTCTGGTGGCGGAGTGCCAGAGTATGGGATTAACGCTTGGCCCGCCCGATGTTAACGAAGGTTTATTTAAATTTAATGTCGATCCCGATTTACGTATTGTCTATGGTATCGGTGCCGTTAAGGGGGTGGGAGAGGGACCTGTTGCCGCTATTATCGAAGCGCGGGAAGCGGGCGGGAAATTTATCGATCTGTTTGATTTTTGTAACCGGATAGACCTTAAACGCTGCAATAAACGTATTTTAGAAAAACTTATTCTTGCGGGGGCGCTGGATAAACTCGGTCCGCATCGCGCCGCTTTGATGGAAACCTTACCGCATGCGCTGCAGTCAGCGATGCAGCATAAAAAAGCGGAATCCTTCGGGCAAAGTGATCTGTTTGGCGTATTAACCACGGACAGTGAAGAGATTGCCGATAAATTTGCATCGGTAGATAAATGGCCTGAAAAACAGTGGCTGGCGGGTGAAAAAGAGACCTTAGGCTTGTATCTCACCGGCCATCCGATTAATCAGTACGAACAGGAATTGCGTGCTTTTCACTGTACCAAGCTAAGCGCCTTGGTCGCCAACCGCCGCGGGCAAAATAGTCGTGTTGCCGGGCTGATTTTGAGTATGCGGGTGATGGTGACTAAAGCCGGAAAACGGATGGGGATCATGACTCTGGATGATAAAAGTGCGCGCATGGATATCACTGTTTTTGCAGATCTATTGGATCAGTATGAAGATATTCTGGTCACGGATAATGTCGTGGTTTTACAAGGGCAGGTCAGCGAAGATTATTTTAACGGTGGTTTAAAAATGAACGCCCGGGAAGTGATGAGCATTGATCAGGCACGCGAGCGTTTTGCCTCAAAACTGCGTTTAAAAGTGGATGCCGATAAGATCAGCGCAGATTTTCAAGCATTATTAAAGCAGGCACTGTTACCCGCTCAAGGTGGATTGTGTCCGGTATTTGTTGAATATAAGAATCAGTTAGCGCAAACCGAGCTTACCTTTTCCAGAGAATGGGCGGTTACTCCGAGTGATGAGCTTTTATTTGCTCTGTCCAATTTGCTCGGCTCTGAAAATGTCACCCTGCATTTTGATCAGGTTTAGTAATGAATAACAATGATCTGTTTACCGCCTTCCAGGAACAACTGAGATTTATCCTCGCCCCGCAATCCATTGCCGGGCAGGATTTTCATATTGCCTTAAGCGGCGGCCTGGATTCGGTGGTTTTATTACATCTCTTTTCGCGATTACAAAAATTAGAGCCGCAATGTCAGGTTTGTGCCCATCATATCAACCACGGCTTAAGTGATAATGCCGCCCATTGGCAGCAATTCTGCGAAAATTTATGTGCTTCTCTGGCCATCCCTTTCCATTTTTCAAGAGTGCATTTAGTGAAACAAAACCGCACCAGCCTGGAGGCTGTTGCGCGTGAGAAACGTTACGCCTGCTTAAGCTCGGATTTATCAAAGAACAGTTATCTGCTGACTGCACATCATCAGGATGACCAGCTTGAAACGCTATTGCTTGCTTTGAAGAGGGGAGCGGGTACTACCGGTTTGCAGGGGATCCAGAAAAAGCAAAAACTGCACCATGGTTATTTGATTCGCCCTTTATTAGACTTTTCCCGTGAGCAGTTAGAGACTTATGCGGCGCTTTTCCAGTTGGACTGGATTGAAGATGAAAGCAATCAGGATAGCGTTTTTGACCGTAACTTTATTCGTCATAGTATTACCCCTTTATTAAAACGGCGCTGGCCGGGTATTGGCAAAGCAGTTGCACGCAGCGCCACTATTTTTCAGCAGCAGCAGCAGGTACTGGATGAAGTTGCGGCGGCTGACTTTGAAAAAATTGTTGAATTTTCGCTGAATCAGCAGGTATTACCTGTTGGCAAGCTGGCTCTGCTCAGTCCGGGACGGCGGAATAATCTGCTGCGTTTATGGTTTAAAAAAAATAATCTGGTTTATCCATCGGCGGTGCAGCTGCAAACCTTATGGACGGATGTCGCCCTGGCGGATAAAGATGCGCAGCCTGTTCTGCAGTTTAAGGGAAGATCGATTCGTCGCTACCGTCAGGATCTCTATTTTGTCGAAGATAAAAAAATAGCGCAGAGTGTCCCCCAAAGAACCAGATGGTTAGGGCAGGATAAAATAGCGTTATGCGATGGCCTGATTAACTTATTTTTTGCAATCGAACAAAGCAGGCAAAGTGCCATTGACCTGCGTGATTTGGCTGCCTGCGCCAAAGTGGAGATCTGTTTCCGTAGCCAATTACCGGCGAATTTAAGCTGCTTACCCGCTGGCCGAACGGGATCGCGTAGTATCAAAAAACTGTTGCACGAATACCATGTCCCCCCCTGGTTACGGGATTTAGTGCCTTTTATTGTGATCGACGGTGAGCTGAAAATAGCGGTCGGGTTGTGGTACTGTCAGAATGAGAACATACCGCCGCAGTTGGATGATCTGCGTGTTTCTTTTCTTTAAATCCTCTTAAGCTATTTAAAGTATAAGTACTCAATAAAAATTTATCCGGTATTTTCCGCTGTCAGCTGATATCCCCGCAGCTCGAAAATACAGTAAAAATTATCTACGATTACTGAGCAGCAGCTGTGGTGAAAAGACTATTGCAGATAGGGGGCTAACTGCTCTGCCATATATTCTGCTATCCACGGTTGCGCCTCCGGCGTTGGGTGTAAACCGTCATTCATTATCCACTGCGGATTGACAATCAGCTGCTCGAGAAAAAAAGGAATTAACGGAGTGCTGTATTTTTCACTCAGTTGCGGATAAAGTGAACTAAACGCCTGGCTGTAACGTTTACCATAATTAGGTGGCACCTGAATCTGCATTAATAGCGCGTCACTGTTTTCAGCCTTAATCAAATTAATCATATGTTCGATATTTTTCCTGATCAAGGTTGGAGGAAAACCGCGTAAGCCGTCATTTGCGCCTAATTCAATTAAAACAGATGTGGGTTTATGTAACGCGAGCAGTGCAGGCAGGCGGGCTAAACCGTTGTTGGTGGTATCGCCGGAAATACTGGCATTAACAACAATAGCCGACTTATTGCGCGCTTTGAGTTGCTCACTTAATAACGACGGCCAGCTCTGCTCTATGGGCATATTGTAACCCGCACTTAAGCTGTCACCAAGAATAAGCAGTGTTTGGCTATTTGCTATGCTGCAGCTGAGCAGCATAAAACAGAAGGAAATTATTTTTGCCATGTCATTATCCATTATAAAAGCAGTATCAGTGAGTAAATCAGTTTCTGCTAATGCAGTTGAGTTATCTATTTTAAAAGATATCACATTTGAAGTCTTTTCTGGTGAGACAGTTGCAATTATTGGCACATCAGGTGCAGGTAAATCTACCCTGATGACGCTGTTGGCGGGATTAGACGTTGTCAGCTCGGGGGAAATTGAGCTGCTCGGACGGCCTTTGTCGCAATTAGATGACGAGCAGCGGGCTAAAATTCGTAGCGAGTCGATTGGTTTTGTTTTTCAGAATTTCCTGCTAATTCCATCATTAACGGCATTGGAAAATGTTACCTTACCGGCTATCCTGCGTGGTGAAGGGGAAGATAAAGACAAAGCGCAGCGCTTATTAGCATCGGTCGGATTGTCCGGCCGGGAAACGCATCTACCCTCACAACTATCGGGTGGCGAACAGCAGCGGGTCGCGCTGGCAAGGGCGTTTATGACCCAGCCCAAAATTTTATTTGCCGATGAGCCCACCGGCAATTTAGATGAACATACCGCGGAAAACATTATCGAACTGCTATTTGAAATGAATCGGGACCATGGTACGACACTGGTGTTAATTACCCATGATGCCAATCTGGCCAGACGCTGTGAACGTACGCTTTCTATCCATGCCGGTGAGCTAAAGGAGAGCTGATGAGTAAGTTGCAAACACCCTCGGGAGCACAGATGGTAATGCGCTGGAGCTGGCGGGAGATATGGCAGGGCCAGCTTTGGCCGGTAATGGCTGCCCTGACTTTGATTATTGCCTGTGTGGTTGCTCTGTCCGCACTGGCGATTCGTGTTGAAAAGGTGATGACTGACCATGGCCGCTCGATGCTCGCCGGTGATCTGGTTTTTCGTTCGGCCAATCCGACACCTGAATTGATCCTTAATAAAGCACAGCAGCTTAATCTGACCATCTCTGAGCAAACCCGTTTTCAAACTATGGCGTTCAGCGATAAAGGGATGCAGCTGGTCACGGTTAAAGCGGTGCCGGACAACTATCCGCTGCGTGGTGAGTTGATTTTAACGGGCGAGGGCGGTGCTGTTCAATCTTCGCTGCAGCCGGGGCAGTTATGGCTTGCCGAGCGTTTATTTTCTTTATTGGAAGTCAAGATTGGAGATGTTGTTGCCATTGGTGATGTCGAGCTAAGGGTTTCCGGCAAAATAGAATCTGAACCTGAACTTTCCTATAACCCTTTTCGAACCATGCCCAGCGTCTTTATTCATGTTGCCGACCTGGATAAAACCGGCGCGCTGCAGTTAGGCAGCCGGGTACAGTATCGCAGTTTTTTTAAGGGCAGCGACAGCGCACTGGCGCAAATTCAGCAGGACTACCCGTTACAGGCCGGAGAACGCTGGATAAGTGAGGATAATCAGGGCAGAAGCGCCGATTTAATCGGCAAAGCCAAACAATACCTGTCGCTGACTATTCTGATGGTGATCTTGATGGCTGCAGTAACCTTGGTCTTGACTTGTCAGCATTATGCCTCAAGCCGAAGCGCTACTGTAGCCATGTTAAAGAGCATGGGGGCAAGTAAAAGCTGGTTACGCCGTTGGTTATTAAGCCAGGTCGGTTTAATGTTCAGCATGGCTATTATCTTTGGCTCATTAATTGGTTTAGGCCTTGAGCTGCTATTACGCCTGCCTTTAACAGGTATTTTACCCGAGCAGTTGCCCGGTTATGGCTGGCAGCCTTTTGTTTTTGCTAGTGCCGTTGCACTGTTGATTGGCTTGCCTGCATTAGGTATTCCGCTGCTAAGACTGTTGGATACGCCTGCCATTGCGGTATTACAGGCGCAAAGTGAAAAATCTTCTAAAAAAGGGGTGTGGCTGATTGCTGTGCCGATTTGTGCATTTTTACTGGTCTATGGTACTAACAGCTTGGTGTGGATGGTTTTTGCCGGATTAGTGGTGCTTTTTCTGCTTCTGGCCGGCGGCAGTTATCTGTTACTGCATCTTCTCAGCAAAGCGAAGTGGGGGGCGGCTATGTCCCTTGCTCTGAGCCGCATCAAGCGTTCGGCAATCAACAGTATGATGCAGCTCGCTGCGCTGTCGGGATCCTTGATGCTGGTGGCGGTGATCTGGCTGGTAAAAAGCGATTTATTGGGAGATTGGCAGCAGACTCTACCGCCTGATGCGCCCAATGTCTTTGCACTTAATATTGCGCCAACGCAGCAGCAGGCGTATCTGCACAAATTAGATCAGCAACAGGTTCAACGCTCTCAGGGGTATCCGATAATCCGCGGGCGCTTAACCCAAATTAACGGTCAGGATGCTAAACAATATGCAGATCACGATGGTAACCATATTAATGCCCTGCGACGGGAGTTAAACTTTACCTGGGTTGAACAACTGCCCGATCACAATCAGGTCGTTGCTGGACAGTGGACAACTCAGGCAGGGGTTTCACTGGAGCAGGAATTAGCGCAGGAGTTAGGCGTCAGGGTTGGCGACAGATTAGGGTTTTCCGTTAACGGACAGCCGTTCAGCGCGCAGGTAAACTCACTTCGCCAGGTGCAATGGCAGAGTATGAAGCCAAATTTTTATGTTATTTTTAGCCCGGATGTGGTGCAGGGGTTACCCGCTACCTGGCTGGTCAGTTTTCGTATTAACGATCAGCAGGTTCCATTTTTGAACCAGCTGGGGCGTGATTACCCAACAGTCAGTTTATTGGATCTGCGTACCATGGGGGGGAAAATTCAAGCTATACTCGGACAAATAACCTGGTCATTGACGGTATTAGCGGGTCTTGGTGTGATTAGTGGTATATTATTGATTTTTACTTTATTACGCTTAAGTCTGAATCAGCGTCGGCGTGAAATCACACTATACCGAACATTAGGGGCAAGCAGAAAACGAATCAGCCAGACTTTATGGAGTGAATACGGGGTGATGGCTGTTTCCGCAGGTCTGCTTGCCGTGATTGGTGCCGAATTGATCGTCTTCAGCCTGATCAAATGGGGATTTGAGTTAACACCATCCCTGCATATCGGCATGTGGTTTGTATTACCTATTTTGGCCATGCTGGTCGTTTTTGCCAGCCTGAGCAGTGTCATTCAGCAGTTGTTAAGACCCTTAAAATAAGCCATTAGTTTTCAACTGAGCTTCTCTGATAAAGGGGAGCCTCAGTTTCACTTCACCTGTTACCCACATTATTTTTTAAGTTAATCAGAGACAACTTCAGCCCTATAACTGACCCTGGTAACATTTAATATTCTATAATTATTAATTAAGATGCTTTATCGGCGGCCATGCTTAACGGGAAATATTGCTGCTCAGCCAAAACATGATTTTTAGTGGCGATTGAACTTTACTTCAACATGCTTTGTCAGGCACGAGCTCGGAGACCAGAGCAAGACGCAACATGAGGTAATGGTTTTTCCCTTTTCGATTGGTGCAACACAGCACTGGTTTTCGAGCTAGCGCCCCATAGGGCAAGGTAAATTGCACCAATCTGCTTTGTTATAAAATTTCTATGTAGAATAACTATACTTCAATTTTATGCCTGGCATCTCGGCACAATTTGCCTTGCTGACTTTGCATCTTGAAGTATCATGGGTATATACCAATCAGACTAATTATCTGAACATTTATGCTTGTTAAAATTAATGCTAGCCAGACATAACACTACGTTTTAGTCTTTGTTATTGATTTGATTCACAACGTCATGTTCTTCACCACTTTGTGGCCAGCTAAAGCTGTTCAAAATCGTTCCATACGATTTTGTGTAATTAGAACAACTAGTTATTGTAATCAATGTGTTGCTTTCATTCATTTTTCCTGACGCCTAAACAGATCATTTAATTAATCCAATTGGTATTATGCCTATGGGGATTATAAGAGGCTATCGGAAAATATGCTTAATGATCTGTTATTACTGCTTTTTTTTGCAATCGTCAGCGTACGTATTGGCAGGCGCCTGCGCCTGTCAAATATTGTTTCTTATCTGTTTTGCGGATTTTTACTTGGCCCTTCAGCACTGAACCTTCTTCACTCTTATGAAGAGATAGAGCTGATTGCCGAGTTTGGCATTGTTTTTTTAATGTTTTCACTCGGTTTAGAGTTTTCATTAGATAAGCTGATTAAAATGAGCCGTGCTGTTTTTGGTGTGGGCGCGCTGCAGGTTTGCGTGTCATTTTTGCTTTTCTACTGGGTATGCCAGTTTTTTGCGATGAGCTGGCAGCAGGCATTTACCGTTGCCGGTGTGTTGAGCCTGTCGTCAACGGCCATTATTGTCAAAGTATTAACCGATCAGCAGAGGTTACAGTCCAGAACGGGCCGGGTGACCATCGCTATTCTGCTTTTCCAGGATCTTGCTGTCGTTCCCCTCTTAATTATTATCCCTATTATTGCTCTGCCCGGTCTGGAAGGCGATATTATGATGCCGTTGTCCATCGCCTTTGTGAAAGGAGCGCTGGCGGTTGCAGTGGTACTGTCAATCGGGCGCTGGTTACTGCCCAAGTTTTTTGATCAGATGGCGAGTTTACGTTTTGACGAAGTGTTTATTCTATCTACGCTTTTTATTACCATACTGGCTGCCTGGTTTACCCAGAAGCTCGGTTTGTCGATGGCATTAGGAGCTTTTTTAGCCGGTATGATGCTCGGTGAAAGCCATTACCGCTATCAGATTTCAGCGGATATAAGGCCATTTAAAGATATTTTAATGGCCATCTTTTTTATCTCGATTGGTACGCTCCTGCAGCATCAGGTGTTGATAGATGATTTTGCTGCCTTGAGCTTAATTGTAATCGGGGTGCTGTTAGCTAAAGCCTTTACCATTACCTTGGCAGCACTGATTATGAAGGAGAAATTAGCGACGGCATTAAGTGTCGGTATCGCTTTGGCGCAGATGGGGGAGTTTGGTTTTATATTGATAGCACTGGCCGGTAAATATGAATTATTGGATGCGCAGTTGTCCTCTTTGCTTATTGCAACCGGGGTGATCACTATGACCCTGACGCCGCTTCTGGTGCAATACAGCCAGAATATCTCCCGCGAAGTTTTACATCATTCAGCCAGGCCGCTGCGCCTGCAAAAACCGTTACCGGGGCAATTTAATAACCATACCATAATTTGTGGTTATGGGCGCGTCGGACAGATTGTTTCACGATTTTTAAAAACAGAATCTTTGCCTTTTGTTGTCTTGGATAGAGATCCGATGCGGGTAAAGGAGGCAAGAGAAGGCGGGGAGATGATTGAATTTGGTGATGCGGCCAGCCGTGAGATTTTATTACTGGCAGGTATTGAAAAAGCTAAGTTATTAATTATTACCTTTGATGATATCGGTCGTTCATTGGCTTTGTTAGCCCTGATTAGGGAACTTAACCCCGATGTGAAGGTGCTGGTACGCACCAAAAATGACCGCGGTCTGGATAAGTTAAAAGCCGCGGGAGCTACCGAAGTTATCCCCGAAGTATTAGAGGGGAGTTTGATGTTGGTTGCGCACGTACTGTTTTTATCCGGTATTCCGAGCCGCAGAATTCTGCAGCGTCTGGACAGTGAACGTAAGATTAAGTACCAGCATCTGCACGGATTTTATTATGGGGAAAGCAGTCAGAGTAAAAAAAGTGAATGGCATATAGAAAAACTGCATGCGGTTACCCTGACTGAAGATGCGCCGGTGCTGGGCAGTTATGTGCAGGAGTTTCATCTTTCAGGCGTTATTATTAAATCGCTGCATAGAAAAAATGGTGCAGAGGTGGTCATTTCTGAAAAGGTACGCTTTCAAGCTGGTGATGTGGTTTTATTGCAGGGTGAGAAAAATAGTTTATTGCTGGCCGGTAAAATTCTGCTCGGTAAACTGCATGAGCCGCCTATTTAAACATGTTTTGCATTATCACTAATTTGGCGCATGATTTATCCTTCATTTTGCTTTATTCTTAAGCAAATACTGATTTCTAAAAAGAGTCGTTTATGTCTGAAAACTTATCTGAGACCTTGTTTGCACATAAATTTAATGTGCAGGAGACGTCAACTATTATCGCGAGTTCCACTACTAAAAAGCACCAGCTGAAGAACAATGCCGTTATGGATGGCGAAGAGCAGCCGGGGTGGTACCGTTTGCTCAAGTTTATGCTCTGGGACTGGCAGGGGTTAGATGTTGTTGACTGTTATGAGGTGATCTCCCGTATCTCGGCATCAAAAAATCCGCGCAGTGATGCAGAGGTGCTGGACAGCGTAATAGGTTTCCGCTCAGGAAACTGGACCTATGAGTGGACGCAAAAAGGGATGTTGTATTATAAACAGGGCAATGAGTTTGCCAAGTTGGATAAAACGGACCAGGCTAGAGAGGCCTATTATCTAGCGTCACAATTTTACAGTATTGCCAGTTATCCTCACCTAAAAGGAGACGAATTAAGTATTCAGGCGCAAGTACTGGCATTTAATAGTTACAAAGAGTCGGCAAAATATAATAACAAGATGGTCTTAAAAGAGATTAAAGTGCCATTTCAGGGGAAAGAGGTAACTTGTTATTTACATCTTCCGAATGAGGAGACGATTCATCCGGTGGTGATTATAAGCGCTGGACTGGATACCCTGCAATGTGAACTGTTGCCCTTATTTGAACAGGAACTCGCGCCAGCGGGTATTGCCATGTTAACCGTTGACTTACCGGGTGTCAGTCACTCTTCGCATGTCAAACTGGAACAAAACTCATCTAACCTGCATCAGGCTATCTGTCATTTTTTACGCGATGTCCCCTGGGTGGATCACGACCGCATTGCGCTGATGGGAATACGTTTTGGTGGTAATGTGGCAGCCCGTCTGGCCTTTTTGGAGCCGGACTGCGTCAAATCTGTAGTCTGCATTGGTGCGGCCGTCGGCAGTGTTTTCGATAAGCTGGATAATTTTAAAAAATTGCCACCGATGTTATTGGATTGTATTGCATCACGTATGCAGCTTAAAAACTCCAGTGCTGAACAACTCTATCAGTTTTGCGTACCACTATCCCTTATAAAACAAGGTCTTCTGGCGAGAACACGGATTAAAACTCCACTGCTAAGTATTGGTCATAAAGATGATATTATCTGTAATGAGCAGGATTTGCAGTTGATTGCCCGCGCCAGTAGTGAAGGTGAGTGTCATATTATTGATAAACCTCCCATTTTTAAATCATATTTAAACTCTTTAAGTTATTCTGCTAAATGGTTAACAAGCAACCTGGCGGAGTAGGTGATAAGATAAGAAAACATTTTAATATTATTAGGAATGCACTGTTATGACATCTGATGTGGAAAATGGACCGTCCCATGGCCGAATAATAAAATTACTGACTGATTTAGGCCCCTATTTTCGTCGTTTACAATCGACTGATTCATCTTATTTTTTCGATTGTTTAGAAATATGCGTCGATGACAACAAAGAGCCTGAAGAAAGAGAGTTCTTGGGCTGGTGGGTGGTTGTTAGCAATAACGGCGAGAGTTGTTTATATGAACGATTTAACGGTCGTTATAATTTAACGGGAGACTGGGTGGCTGAAACAATCTCTGCGCAGAATTTAAAACAACTTGATAATTCTTTTGCTTTATTTATAGAGAGCCTGCAAACCTTAATGGAAGTGGAAATGCAGCTGCAGTTAAATGCTGTCGAAGCTGTATGCAGTGAAGTTTAAGATAAAAAACAGCAGAAATAAGCGCGATATTAGTCACTCAGATTGACTATCATGGAATGAATAATGGTATAGTCATCAACAGCAACGAGTCCTCGTTGCTGTTTTTTTAGTCCACCTGAATTTTTTATTACTCTGATAAACGAAAGCAGCATGAAAACCAATAAAAAGACGATTGTAGTCAAATTAGGAACCAGTGTTCTCACCAGCGGGACAACAAAGTTAGACCGTGCACATATGGTTGAAATTGTACGTCAGTGTGCGCAATTGCATAATCAAGGCCACCAAATCATCGTGGTGACCTCTGGCGCGATTGCTGCGGGCAAAGAACATTTAGGTATGCATAATATAGAGCCCACCATAGCAAATAAACAGATGCTTGCCGCCGTCGGGCAGGGACAATTAGTACGTGAGTGGGAAAACCTGTTTAAAATATATGGCTTGCATGTCGGACAGATGCTATTAACACGTGCAGATTTAGATGACCGGGTGCGTTTTTTGAATGCCCGGGATACCATTAAGACGCTATTAAAGTATCGTATTATCCCCTTAGTTAATGAAAATGACGCAGTAGCTACCAACGAAATTAAAGTGGGCGATAATGATAATTTATCGGCCTTAGTCGGTTTACTGGCTGATGCCGATCAGCTGTTATTATTAACTGATCAAAAGGGGTTATTCACCAGTGATCCACGCAACAACCCCGATGCGCAGTTGATTCCCGAGATAGAAAAAATCACCCATGAAATTCATGCCTTGGCAAGTGGTAGTATCAGCGGTCTGGGAACCGGCGGCATGTCGACTAAAATTCAATCTGCAAGTATTGCCAACCGGGCGGGTATTGAAGTGGTGATTGCGTCCGGGCATAAAAAAAATGTAATAGTCGATGCGGTCGATAACAAGCCGGTAGGGACCCGTTTTATACCTGAAAATAACCGTTTAGAAACGCGTAAAAACTGGATATTTGCCGGCTCCCGTCGCAGAGGTAAGATAGTTGTTGATGCCGGCGCTGAAAAGGCGATTGTAGAATCAGGCAGCAGTTTGTTAGCCAAAGGTATTGTTGCCACCGCTGAGCAATTTTCGCGTGGTTATGTTGTGAGTATCGTCAACCAGGAGGGTAAAGAGTTAGCCCGGGGCGTGGTACGCTATAACAAAGCCGATATTGAAAAAATAAAAGGCGCACATTCAAATCAAATCGAAACGATATTAGGCTTTGAATATGGTCGGGTAATTATTCATCGGGATGATTTAGTTCTTTTATAAAATAATGGTTAAGGAAAAGTTAATGGATTTACAATCAATCGGTAAATTAGCTAAACAAGCAAGTTATGAACTTGCCGTTACAGACAGCAAGCAAAAGAATGCCGCATTGGAAGCGATTGCGTTAGCATTAGAAACTAATCAAAGCAAAATTGTTACGGCAAATAAAGAAGATATTCAAGCGGGTAAAGCTGCCGGCTTAACAGATGCGTTATTAGACCGTTTACTGCTTGATGAACAACGTTTAGCCGGCATTATTGCGGATCTGCGCAGCGTGATCCGGCTGACAGATCCGGTGGGTGAAGAGTTTGATAGTAAGTTTCTTGAAAATGGCTTAAAGCTGTGCAAACGTCGCGTCCCGATTGGTGTGATTGGCGTGATTTATGAGGCTCGCCCGAATGTCACCATCGATATCGCCGCATTAAGCTTAAAAACAGGTAATGCCTGTATTCTGCGTGGCGGTAAGGAAACGATTCGCTCTAATATGGTGTTAGTGAAAGTGATCCAGTCGGCTTTATCATCGGTGGGGTTGCCGAAAACTGCAGTGCAGTATATTGAAAATACCGATCGCGCCTTAGTGGGTGAGCTTTTGAAAATGGATAAATTCGTGGATATGATTATTCCGCGCGGCAACATAGGACTACAGCAGTTCTGTAAAGAAAACAGTAATATTCCGGTGATTATCGGCGGGATAGGTATCTGTCATCTGTTTGTCGAGCAAAGTGCTGATCAGGAAAAAGCGCTGGCGATTATTGAGAATGCCAAAGTACAACGTCCAAGCGTCTGCAATGCCTTGGATACACTACTAGTGGATCAGAAAATAGCAACAGAGTTTTTACCAAAACTGGCTGCGCATTTATTGCCGTTGGGTGTGACCCTGGTTGCCGAGGTAAAGGCCAAAGCTATTTTAGGTAAGCATGCTATTGCCGCACAGGAAGGTGACTTTTCCCGTGAGTGGTTATCGCTGCACTTGGGTGTTAAAGTCGTTGACGATTTAGAGCAGGCATTGCTGCATATTCGTGAGCATAGTACTGAGCATTCCGATGGTATTTTGAGTAACGACTTCAGTGTTGCGAATAAGTTTATCAATGCCGTCAATTCAGCTGCTGTTTACGTCAATGCCAGTACGCGTTTTACCGATGGCAGCCAGTTCGGATTGGGGGCGGAGGTCGCAGTTTCAACTCAAAAACTGCATGCCCGTGGTCCGATGGGTTTACAGGAATTAACCACTTATAAGTGGATTGGTATCGGTGATAATCTGATCCGTAGTTAATAAATAGATTACCGGTAAGTACGGCTGTCAGCTGATAGCCTGACTCTTAGTCACAAGTTTCTAGTTAGACCAACTTGGTTTGTTGTTTGCCTTCGCTTGTAGGCTGAGGAAATAATATTTATTGTTGGTCTTCCGCCCTTGACGGCGTGTAAGCGATGAGAAACCGAAACGCAGTTTCGCAGTTCGAGAGAGCTATGCTCTCTCAACGGCTTAGGGTAAAGAGAACTTCGTTCGTGACTCTATGCTGAAGCATAACTCACAGTGCCGTATACAGGGAAGGCAGAGCCTATTCCGCTCATAAACCTGAACTATCGTTCAATTCGCCGAACGTTTTTTTGTCTTGATAAATAAATCCCTTCTTAACGCACCAGTTCGGAATGCACATCCCTGTGCATGCCGAACTTAGTGAAACCGTCCGGGTTTCACTTGCTAAAGGAATTGATTGATCAAGAAAAACGTAAACGGAAATTTTCCTAGCCGCATTGGTTTAGTGGGTTATTACCCTCTTTTCAACGTCAGAGCGAAACTGACAACATTATTAATCAGTCTACCTAAAATACTGGATGATTTTTCATTGAGTACTGAGCAAAGCAATGTGGCTACGATTCTCCCCTTCCATTTTTCTTGTTCTGAACAAACGCTTTAGCAATGGAAACACGAGCGAATTGAACGCCAGTTCAGTCTTATGAGCGGGCGAAGCTCTGCTTGCCCTCTGTTGTTTCCACTAAGCTTGGCATGTACAGGGATGTGCATTCCAAGCTGGTGCTTTAAAAAGTGGTTGGTCAGTGCAACTGTCATTCCGCACCTAAATAATTATTAAGATTCAGCACAAAATAGTGATCTGAGTTTCACAATTCTCAGATATTAGAAAAAAAATAAAAAAACGATTGACCCCGATCTCTCTTTTTGATCTATTACTCTCTTTTGAAAGAGATAAATCATGACCTACCCGTTTACTAAATCACTTGA
>NZ_JBFGZY010000047.1:0-23719 GCF_041586535.1 Psychromonas sp.
ATCTATTTAGGCGTAGGAAAAATGGATGAAAGCAAGGCATTGATTGCAGTAACTAGTTGTTCTAATTACAAAATCAATAACGAAGCTAGCATTCATTTTAACAAGCATAAATGAATAGATAATTATCGGATTTGGTATTACTCTTGTTTTGATGGTCTGTAAAATAACAGTTTAGTTCGCAGTCTTTTCAGGGGGTACCACAGTTGCAAAAAAATGCCGCCAGAGTTATTCAGATTAACCCTAAATCAAAACATAATCGTTTATTTTTATTGTCTTTGGGCTTTCTATTACTGTGCATCTGTCTGATCTTATATCCTCTCTTTGGGGAACTGTACAGGCTGCAGTTAATCTTTATCATATCTGCGAGTTTTGTGGTATTTCTTGTTGGCTTGCTTAAATACTTAGAACCTGCAATAAGCTATGTTATAACCCCTGATAGTATTACTTATTATCATCGCAGTGGTCATTGGGGCCTACCATGGCGAGATGTGCTGCGTATTGGTGATATCACGGCAAGCGTAATGGCTGAGCATAAGCATTTGCCCTATTTGGGGATTAGAGTAAATAGCCTGGAAAATATAGCACAAAGTATTTCTCCAAGGTTGGCCAACAAATTACTCCATGAGCAGCAGGAGCTGTTATTATTAGCGCTAAAAAATCAGGAAATTGAATTGCAAAATGGTGTGATTAATTTTGAGCCTTTTAACTTAAACGGGGTGATTTATAAAGGTCCAGTTGCAGCATGGCTATATCGGACAGAGTTGCTGCAAAAAGCTTATGGCTATCATCTTTTTTTACCGGAAAGTAGTTTTGACCGCGGTGTAATTGAATTTTTAAGCTTGTTAAAAGAATGCCATAACTATATTAAGAACGACCATAACTAATGTTTGTCGTTCGTGTTTTGTGTCGTAAAAATTAAGCTTTTATCAAATCAGTGATAAAAGCTTAATGGTTTATTGTAGTTTCGACAATTACTTTGTTAGTGCAACCGGAGTTACGTAAGCCTTGGTTCCCCATAGCGGGACAGTAGAAAGGCTATGCTTGAAGCTACCTGATGTTTCCTTAGTCGAGTAGGAAAGGTACATCAGAGTCTGACTCTCTGCATCATAGATACGCCTGATTTTCATATTCTTAAAGAAAATACTTTTTGATTTTTTGAATACAACATCTCCTGATTTACTCTTATCAATTTGAGTAATCATTTCGGGGGTTATTTCACCAGTCTGCCGACAGGCAATAGAGCTGTCACTTGGATCGGATAAAGTAAAATTAGCTTCGATCGATGCAACATGACAAGTGACACCGGTAACTATTGGATCAACCATTTGGTCAAGTTTTATGTCTTTCATGGTGAAAAGTCCGAGCGATACATCACCTACTTCATTATCAGAGCAACCCGCGAGTAGGGTTGATAGACCTACGGCTAAAATCAATTTTTTCATCACGTTCAATCCTTAGATTTGAAATTTGTTTAATGAGTCTAACATACAGCTCTTCAATGGATGACTCAAAAAGTATCCATTTATTTTTTGAAGTCCCAGGATAAGTTCGATAATAGTTTGCATTGCTCGCATTTGAAATCAAAAATATCAAATAATGGAACCTGTAGCTTCCAGTCGCCTGCGCAACCCGGGCATTTTCTCTCTTGCTCAGCTTTTAAGCTGCTGCCGGCAACGCGGTACAGGTAGTAATAGGTTGGTACCTTGGTAACAGCCTCAATACGCCGGCATAAATTACTGCCGCGATAAAATAGTCTGCTGTCGATTTCGCCGATCTCTTTCAGTGCATAACTGGAAACGGCTGAGCCGTTCATTTGCAATTCGTCGCAGTTAATCCACTCCTCCTGCCATTTTATCACCGCTTTACGATCCCCGTTACTAATTGCTTCGGGCGTCCGATAAAGGGGGATAGGGGCGAGGCTTTCGCCGCAACGAAGTGGAGAGCAGGTATCTAAAAAGGTGGTGTATAAAATTTGCCATTCGGGTTGAAAACTCTCAGCACAGAGCAAAGAGTTGAGATCTTCAGCGATATTTTTAATTTTAGGTGCAAGTAAACCGGCGTCAGTTAATCCCTGTAATGCATGTTTCACCTGCGGACTATTAAAAACCTCACTAAGGCTGTTTTCTTCCGGGCAAACTAAGCGTGTAACAAACCAGCCCTCGAACATGGCTATGGGGAATTCACGGCCCAGAATTTGGCCGTTATAACGCAGCATATCCAGGTAGTTGTTAATAGCTTTTTCAACAGCTGCGTATTGGGTATTTTGATAACATTCAAAGGTGAGCTCTTTAATAAACACGGTTACTCTTTTTCTTCTTTTTTAAGTTGTTTTTTTAAATCAATAAGTTGGTTTGTTAACATATCAATCTGTTTAGTTAAGGGGGCAATAGCCTGCGCAATTTTCGCGTCGATTAGCGCATCGATACTTTTCTGCTTATCCCTATTTCCATCTTCTCTTATGTCTGCCGGGATATTTATTTCTTTATCGGGATTGTCATTCCACATTTTTAGACCCTGAATAATAGCAGGTAAGGGCACATTTTTAGGTAAACGTGCTTTAATTAATGCTGTGGTGGGTATCTTGCCTTCTTTGGCTATCTGCTGTGCAATAAGAATGATACGGTCCATAAATGCCTTTTAATAATTCTTTAAAGTTAACGGGGCTCTTCAAATGAGCGGTAAACCGGCAGTTCAAATCTTGGCCGGCGTAGGCCGTGCAGAAACAGATATCCCTGATAGTTATTATTATTGTCACTACTAAATTCAAAAACAAAACTCGCCTGCAAAAAGTGTTCACCCAATTTGAAATTAAAATTAGAGCGGGAAACAGAGAGTAATTGCAGGTCTAATTCAAAACAACGTTGAGTGATCAGCGCTTTGGCATATTCTGATTGCTGGCGTAATTTCCAGAAAATTCCGCCTATAAGCACACTGAACAGTATAAACAGCAGGCTGAACATTAATTACTCCTCAACTATGTTGCACACCGGAAAATAACAGCCCAATCGCCTCTGATAAAGCGGGGGAGCGTGCCGGTAAACGTATTTGCTTAAGCACCTTATCGCGTAAAGCGGGAATTGCAACAATATCGGCAAACAGCTGGGTAAAGAGTGAAGGCTGATTATTTGCTAATGACTCAAGAAACCGGTTGAGTAAGGTTTCATCTTCAAGTACTGCCCACAACCGTCCGGCAATTCCAACATACCAGTGTATGTTATGGATTAAGTCTGAAGAAAACTGCTCTATAATCAGTTTTTTGGTAATAGCAATATTCGGAGAACTTGCCAGTGCCCGTAATAACAAAATTGCATTCTCCTGATGATTTTCCTGCAGTTCTATGCGAGCCTGTTCGGCAATGGCCTGGGATAAATCAGGGCTGATTTTTTCCTGGTGCTCCAGGCATAACGCCAGAGACTGTAAAGGCTGATCTGGTAGGTGAGGGAGTGCGCTTATTAAGTTCTGCTGATTGTTATCATATTCTAAACGTGCAGTTAAATCGGCAATCCCCTGAATGCCCAACTCCTGCCATTCGTTCCAGCCTGTCGCACCTGAAAAATAGTGCGCAGCTCCTGCATAAAATGAAGAGGCAGGACGGATAAAACTGGCATTAATATGCGCATTAAAAATGGCTAATTTTTCTGCATTGGGTTTAAATAAAAATGGATTATTTGCCAGGCGTTCCTGCAGTTTATCACTGACCTCTGCGGTTACATCTTCACCCATCGCTTCAACAACCATTTTAATAAAGCTTGTCTGGGCGGGGATTCTTAATAAACCTTGTTCATCTAATGGCATTTTTAAAAACCAGATAAAGTGCTCTTTTTGTGCTCCGACTTGCCAGAAAGTTAATGCAAAAAAACCTTGCTGCTGGATAGGGTAAGGGTAGGGTATCTGATTACGCGTAATATTTTTAAAGGCGGTGTTTGGAATTTTGCAGACTTTACGGCCTAAGTCATAAACACAAAATTGGCAATTTGATTGTTCTAAAAAGTCGCTAAGGGTATTTATGTTCATCATTCGTATATTCTGTCAGTTATTAACGTGTTGGGATTATACCAACTACTCGGTTGATATTGTGAGGAATTTGCATGATTTTTGAAATGTTCTGCTGTTAACTCTATGGCTAACGGCCGTTATGTCTGAAAGCAAAGTTGAGACTAATGCTTTCCTCTCTGTGTTATAATATCCAACTTATTTATATATCAGTCAGAAAATAAAATGTTAAATAATGAAGTTGAATTAGACAAGCAGCGGCTCTTGTTGCCGCTTTTACAACAGTTAGAAAATGAATTACGTAACAAAGGGCTATGGCAGGAGGTAAAACCCAGTCAACAGGCACTTGCCAGCCGCGCTCCTTTTGCCATTGATAGTTTAAGTTTCGCGCAGTGGCTGCAGTTTATTTTCTTAGATAAAATGCGCGAGCTTGTGCGTTTTTCACAACCTTTACCTGAGTCAATGCTGATTTTACCTATGGCGACAGAATATTTTAAAAGTTTGCCGCTAAACAGTGCTGAAATAATCAATATTATCAGTCGTATTGATGATTTATTTACTGAATAGTAAAGAGTTTATTAAACTATGAGTGTAACAGAAAATATCCAGGCATCAGCGCCTGAAGATTTTATTGATGTGGATCTGGATGAGCAGGATTTAACCATTGAGGCCTGTAGTCCTGATTTAGAAATACTATATCAGGATGAATTTTTAGTCGCTGTCAATAAACCTTTCGGTTTGCTGGTTCACCGCAGCTGGCTTGATAGCCATGCAACAGAGTTTGCTCTGCAAAAAGTACGCAATCAAATCGGACAATATGTTTTTCCTGTGCACCGTTTGGATAGGCCCACTTCGGGGGTTTTATTGTTCGCACTTGATAAAGACAGTGCTCGAAACCTGATGCTACAATTTGCTGAACACAAGGTAAATAAACGCTATCTGGCGATCGTACGCGGGCACTTAGGTGATGGAGAGCTTGATTACCCGCTGAAGGAGATCATGGATAAAATTGCAGATAAAAAAGCTAAACAAGACAAACCTGCACAGCTGGCATTTAGCGAATATCGCTGTCTGGCGCAAACAACGATACCGATTGCTGTACGTCCTTATGATTCTTCCCGTTACAGTCTGATGGCGCTGACCCCAAAAACAGGCCGTAAGCATCAACTGCGACGTCATATGGCACATCTTCGTCATCCTATAATTGGTGATACGTCGCACGGTGATGGCAAACATAATGCGATGTTTCGTGATAATTTCGCTAATCAGCGTTTATTACTGCATGCCGAATTTTTATCATTTAGGCACCCTAACAGCGGTCAATTGCTGGAGATTAACGCGCCTGTAGATGAAACATTTAGCGCTTTATTAACGGCATTAAATTTGGCACCGGATCAAGCATAATAGTCAAGCGGCTTCGCTCATTTTTAAAGGAAACAAAGGTCATGAAATTAAACTGTGATATGGGTGAAGGCTACGGCAGCTGGGAGATAGGCATGGATCAGGATGTTATGCCCTGGGTGAATCAGGCAAATATCGCATGCGGTTTCCATGCCGGTGATCCTGATGTGATGGTCAGGACCATTAAGCTCGCAAAACTGCATAATGTGCAGATTGGTGCGCATCCCGGCTACAATGATAAGCAGGGCTTTGGTCGTCGCTCCATTCAACACAGCTATGCGCAAATCACCCATTTGGTATGTTATCAGGTGGCTGCTTTAGAAGCTTTATGTCGTCTGCAGGGCACACAGCTTGAATACGTCAAACCTCATGGGGCTTTATATTCCGATATGATGCTTGATGTGAAGATCTTTATGGCAATAGCCAATGCCATAACTAGCTTTGGTTATCCGTTAAAATTAATGATTCTAGCGCGGCCTGATCTACAAAAATATCAGGACATTGCTAATCAGATGGGCATTGAACTGATTTTAGAGGCTTTTGCGGATCGCGCCTATGATGACAGCGGTCACCTTGCCCACCGCTCACAGCCGGGGGCGGTTTTAAGTGATGCCGAGCTTATCAAATCCCAGGTTAAACAGCTGCTTGACAGGCAAACAGTGAACACTATTTCAGGGAGAGAGTTACAGCTTAAGGTTGACAGTATTTGCGTACATGGTGATAACCACTCTGCTATCTTGATGATTAAGCAGCTGCATCAATTATTATCTGTCGCTTAATAATGCAAATCACAGCGGTTAATGAAAATTGTTTTTTGATTCAGGTTGCTGACCATATTGACCTGAGCTTAACAGATAAGATTGCTTATTTGACCAGGCAGATTGAATTATCATTGGCTGATTCACTGCTTGATATTACCCCTTCATATAGCACTGTTTTAGTGCAGTATGATCTTCTCAAAGTAGCGCCTCTGGTGGTTGAAAAACAGCTGGAAAGTATTGTGTTTCACTGTGCTCAAAAAAACGTGCCAACGGGCTGTAACAAAGTTATTGAGCTGCCCGTGTATTATGCTCCCTGCGTTGGTTGGGATTTACCGGCATTATCAGCCAAAACCGGGTTAAGTGTCGAGCAGATTATCACATTACACAGCGATAACCACTATCGCGTTTGTGCGGTTGGCTTTGCTCCCGGTTTCGCATTCCTGGCACAAGTACCACAAGCGATCAGTATCGCGCGGCATCGTTCGCCGCGGGCATTCGTGCCGGCTGGCAGTGTCGCTATTGCAGATACCCAAACAGCCGTATATCCCTCGGACGGTCCGGGAGGCTGGCAGTTAATCGGTAATTGTCCAAGCATCCTTTTTGATCTTAATCAGGAGCCGGTTAGCCCATTCGCTGTGGGGGATTACGTAAAATTCAAACCAGTTTCCCGCACTGAATTTATCGATTTAGGGGGGAAGGTAATTGATGAAAGGTGATGTTGGTTTACGGATAATTGCTCCGGGCATCTTCAGTCAGTTGCAGGATCCCGGCCGTTATGGTCAAAGCAAACAAGGATTGAGTCAGGGCGGGGTGATGGACGAGCGGGCCGCAGGTTGGGCTAACTTATTACTTAAAAACAGTCCCAATAATGCATTAATCGAGATCAGTTTCGGCCTGGCGGAATTTGAAGCATTAACAGATTTGCAATTAGCCTTAACCGGGGCGCAGATGAAGGCGCTGATTGTGGATCGACATCTCTCGACTAACATCCCGCAAACAAATAACTGTAGCTTTATGTTACGAAAGGGACAACGCTTAAAGTTAGGCTTTGCGACCTCAGGCGCGCGCGCCTATCTGGCGATTAAGGGCGGTTTTGATGTTCCGTTAAAATTTGCCAGTGTCAGTACTGTTAAACGTAATTTTACCGGTGGACTGGACGGGCTGGGCGGACAATTAAAAGAGGGGGATTTATTGTCCGTTTTTGCACAGGATAGCGACGTTATTCAGCGCAGTATGTCAGATAAATTTATCCCTGATTACGATCAACCGCTGACCTTAAATGTGATTGAGTCATACCAGGCAGATCGTTTTTCAACAGCGCAGAAAGCCAAATTTTACGCAACCGTTTTTCACGTGAGTGCAGAAAATGATCGCATGGGGATGCGTCTTGGTGGTGAGCCTTTAGACGGTCCACTGGCAGGGATTGTATCAGAAGGAATCGCGCTGGGGAGTATTCAGATTCCGCCCGATGGTCTGCCCATTATTTTGCTGCAGGACAGGCAGACCTTAGGCGGTTACCCTAAGATTGGCTGTGTTGCTCGCTGTGATTTAAGTTTACTGGCGCAGGCGACAGTAGGGAAAAGTATACGCTTTAAACCAGGCTGTTTAGCTGAAGAGCAATTACGTTACCGCCGACGCTTGCTGTTTTTTAATCAATTTTAAAGCTTAACTTATGAATTTTTTGGCCATTATTGCCGATCTCTATACTCCGTTTTTAGTGTCTATCTGGTTATTTTATCTTTATCAGGGAACAGCTGAAATCCGCTGCCTGGAGATTAAAAGCTTACTCTATTCCTTACTGTTCATATATACGTTAATGTTTTTAGATCGTTATCTGAATATCTGGTCTACTTTTTCATTGGATTACAGCACCCATAGCGCAGTCGCGCTGATCTTTGTGGTTAATTTAACCTGGAGAAATAAAATCCTGCTGCTGCTCTCGCCATTATCGTTATTTACTTATTTTTGTTTAATGCGGGCACTCGACTACCACACTTTTAGCGATACTTTCACAACAACACTGGTTTTATTACCTGCGCTTATCTACTGGCAAAAGGAACTGTTAAAAAACTACGCTAAGAGCAAACAAAAAGCAGGCAGGTGGAAACAAAATTCAACGCGCTTATCAGCCCTGTCAAAAAAATAAAATATGCACAGACAATGCGATCCGAGCGACTGTTTACGGTGATAAATTTTGCTATAAAAATATCTCTAATTGAGAAATATTTAAGTGGGTACACAATTTTATTGTCAGGGAGTCTCCTATGCCGGCAAATAAACACAAACATAAAGCGGTAAAAAATGCAAAAAAAAGCAAACTTTCCGAAAAACGGTCTGGTCTGGTCAGTAAATATCCGAAGTTTTTCTTTTTTATTGGTCTCGCCCTGATCCTGTTCGGAGTCTCCCTGCTCGTTGTCGGCACACCCAACAATGCAAAACTTGGACTGGTTATGCTGTCTATTTTTTGCGGGTTGGTAACGCTTATTTTCGCCAATGCAGCCTTACCTAAAAAGAAAACAGATAGACTATCTTGAGCAGGCTTTCACAAATTTAGCAAAAATGCGCCAGGGTTTGGAACCCGGCGCTTCTGTTTTTCTAATCTGGGAAAATAGCGGATTGCCACTATGTTGATATTTTTACCAGATTCGGATCGATGCCATACTGGCTGGCAAGATATTGCAGGTAACCGAGATCTTCACACATGCTTTTACCCGGTTCATCGGAGATTTTGGCAACGGGCCTGCCGTTGACGGAAACCATTTTGATGACGATATTCAGAGGAGCATTATCCGCATCATTCATTAGGTTAGTGCCAACACCGAAGGATACTTTTGTCCGTCCGTTAAACTGTTTCCATATTGCCAGCATCAGTGGAAAAGTTAACGAATCGCTGAAGACCAGGATTTTACTGAGCGGATTAATGCCCATCTGCTGATACATAGCAATCGCTTTTTCTGCCCACTGGAACGGGCAGCCGCTATCGTGGCGCAGACCATCGTAAAGTTTGCCGAAATAAGGATCAGAAAAATCCCGGATAAAGGAGTCCATGGAATAACAATCGGTCAGGGCAATCCCCAGCCGCCCGCGGTACTCCTGTACCCAACCTTCCAACGCAGCTTTCTGGGCATCAACCAAACGGGTCACCGCCTGCCAGCTCTGAAACCATTCATGAGCCATGGTGCCGATCGGTGTCAACCCCAGGGTGCGTGCAAAGTGCAGGTTACTGGTACCGGCGAAGTAGTCGGGTAACTGCTGCTGCAGTATGCTCAGCACCTCTTCCTGCCAGGCTTTACTGGCGCGACGCCGGGTACCGAAGTCAGTGAGACGGAAAGAGGGCATCTTAACCTGAGCTTGTAGAAGAGTTATTTTCTCTGCCAGTTTTTCCCGTGCTGTAGTCAGGTCAACACCACCGTAGTGCACAGTGGTGTGTAACTCGCTGATGATCGCCAGTGTATAGATCTCAAACAGGGTCACGTGAACCAGCGGACCTTTAAAGCGCAGATCCAGATCTTTCCCTTTAGGCCGTATATGGACAAAACGCATATCGAGGTGAAATATTCGCAGAAACTCGATAAAGTCAGGTTTGATGTAAGGGAACTTAGCCAGGTAACTGAGTTCTTCACTGCTGAAAGTGAGAGTACAGAGATGCTCAAGCTGGCGCTTAATTTCCGGTATGAGTTTGGCTAAATCCAGGTTGTTACGGTTACGACAGGCGAACTTCCATTCCACATCGACGCTGCGAAACTCGGTGGTATGGTAGAAGGCCTGGAGCATGGTGATTTTGTAGAGATCCGTATCCATCAGACTATCTATCAGCCAGTTTTTCTGCATTTTTATATTCATAAAAGTTCCAACTTGCTGCTATCGGCAATTAACTGAGCGCCGGCACTGAGCATCTCTTCGCGGGCTGCTATGCAGGTTTCAGGTGCCACTGCCCGGCAGGCTGCGAGATTGACAATCACCTTAAATCCGGCTCGACAGAGCTGCAGTACGGTTGTTTTTACACAATAATCAGTTGCCAGTCCGCCGACAATAAGTGTCTTTATCTGCCGTTCACCAAGCCATTCAATTACGCCTGTACTTTCACTCTCGGCGAGGTCGTGATAACAGGCACCATAAGGATGCTTGAGAGGATCTTGTCCTTTTTCAATGAGCAGATCATAGTCGCCCTGATCGGGTAATCCGGGGATAAGTTTATTTCCTTCAGTGCCGACCACGCAGTGCGCCGGCCACTTAATATCTAACCCCGGGTAATCACCGCTAACCGGGGTCATAATTTCATCTGCCTGGTTTGCTATCCAGGGGGCGTTGGCCGGATGGTTGTCCTTACTGACTAAACGGTAACAAGCGAAGTGTGCCTGTGCATTTAATTCATCGGCGATCTGATCGCCTTCCTTAACAGGCAGTTCTGCAGGGCAGAGAGGGGTAAACCCGCGCTGCGGATCAACATCAAAACTGGCGGTAGTTGATTTATCTATTTTCATCATTCAGGCCTCGCATCCCGACGCTAAATAGGGGAAAAAAGGAGAAATGCTGATAGTATCATATCAAGCTTTGCACCGGGATATTGGAGGTGGATTGTAAATAGTGGCATACTCCCTGCGCAGCTAAACGCCCGGTTGCAAAACATGCGGTTAATAGATAACCGCCGGTCGGGGCTTCCCAATCTAACATTTCACCGGCACAAAATATTCCGGGTAATACAGTTAACATTAAGTGTTTATCCACACTGCTTTGGCAAACACCGCCGGCACTGGAAATAGCCTCTTCAATGGGGTTCACTTTATGAAAGCTTACCGGCAGTGCTTTAATACTGGCGGCTAGACTCTGCGGATTGTGCAGTTGCTCCTTATTACAGCATTCATATAACATGGCTGCTTTAACACCACTTAAACCGACACTGCGTTTTAAATATTTACTAAAAGAGTCTTTGTCCCGTTTTAGTTGTAACTTTTTTAATATTTGCTGTTCTGTATGATTGGGCAGTAAATCAATCAATAACTTGGCCTGACCGGTTTGGTTGATTGCATCACGTAAATATTTAGAAAAAGCATAAATTAAACTGCCTTCCATACCATCGCGGCTGAGAATGCATTCTCCCTTACGTTGTATTTGCTGGCCCTGGCTGGTGGTGAAGCAAAAACCTATGTTTTTTAACGGACTGCCGGCATATTGCTGTTGTAAATGTTCACTCCACTGACTATAAAATCCGCAATTGGCGCTCTGCAGCGGATGACTAAATACCCCGACAGCGGATAATATTTTTTGCCACGCGCCATCCGAGCCTAATTTTGGCCAGCTGGCACCGCCCATCGCCAGCACAATAGCATCAGCCTGCACAACAGTTTTGCAATCACCATTTTCAAATTCTAAGGAGTGCTGGTCAAGGTTAATTAGACGATGCTTCATATGGAATAGCACACCGGCTTCACGCAGACGTTTCAGCCA
The DNA here is from genome assembly GCF_041586535.1 of Psychromonas sp. Classification (GTDB taxonomy): domain Bacteria; phylum Pseudomonadota; class Gammaproteobacteria; order Enterobacterales; family Psychromonadaceae; genus Psychromonas. Next base: position 11,604 of record NZ_JBFGZY010000047.1, read on the forward strand.
ATTACGTAATAAAGGTGCCGCTTTCATATCGGCAGGAAACACCCGTCCGGAGCTGCCGACAAAGGTTTCGATACCCAGCCCGTGGATCCACTGACGTAACGCATCGGCATTAAACTGACTGACAGCACTGTCTAACCATTGTGCTTTGTCGTAATAGCGCTGAATAAAATCGTCGTAGGGCTCCGAGTGGGTAATGTTCATCCCTCCGACACCCGCTAATAAAAACTTTCGGCAGGCGCTGGGCTTTGCATCGTAAACCTCTACTTTGTGACCTGCAGCGCAGATAGCCTCGGCGGCCATTAAACCTGCCGGACCGGCTCCTACCACAATAACTGTTTTTTGTGTCTGCACCGACTTTAAACCTTATCAAAAAATGAAAATAATAAAGAAAAAAAGAGCAGATAGAAATGGTTAGCTAGAAATAAAATATTGGCGCAATGCAGCAGAACCTAATAGTCTTTTTTCAGATTATTTAATCAGACTAACGGACGTGACTATTTAGTTGATTTTGAAAGCATATTAAACCTGACAGACCTGAAAAATTATTGATTGGAATAGCTTGTCACAAAAGCTAATAAATAAATTGAATGCTGGCGAGTTTCTCCCCACCTTCGCTGTGTAACTCGACTTGCCATTCACCGTGCTTGTAATTTCGAATAAACTTGCTTGAATGACTTCTCCAGCGACTAGAGCCGATATCTACTCTGACTTTTGCCTGTTTTTTGCCATCTAAAGTCCATAGGTAATAGATCGTTTTACCTTGTAACTCACTAACATCAGAGTAGGCATAAACAGTCGCAATGTTATTGATATCAAAGGTGATATCTCTGATAGTACCAACCGGCTCATAATTTTGGACTGATGAGGTTATAACAAAGCGTTCAATGTGATCCGATAATATCTCTATTTTAGTTTCTCTGAACAAAGGGAGTGTACCTGTATCTGGCTTGGCTGAGGAGATCGTTTCCTTCGGGGCTAGCGTGTTGTTTTGTTGAACGTCGTGGAAGACAACAGGGGGCTGAGGTTCTGTGATTAAGGTTTGTCCGATAGCAGCACCTTGCTCTAAACTGTTTTCCACTTTATCTGGCGCTGTTGCGCTTTTGGGATCTGTATTGTGTGATTTGCTTTGCGATGCGTTTTTTTCCACTTGATCAGGAGTTGTCGTGATTTTTTTGTCTGTATTTTGATATACGCTTTGCCCTACACCTTCATCAGCTGATTCCGGTATTGTGTTAAGGGAGTCCGGTGTCACCGTTAAGGTAGGCTGTATAGCGTGTTGTTCTGTGTGTTCTACCTCCTCAGGTGCTGTTGTGTTTTTTTTGTTTTCCCTTTGTGCGGAAAATTCATCAGTTAATAGTGCAGTTTTGTCAGAAGATCCAGTTTTTGAAGTTAAGGTAGAATAGACGTCTAAAGCCGAGTAAACATCGCTTTCTGATGCACTTTTTTTCATTTCCTTAAGTACTTCGCCGGCTGATTGCGATGCTGCGTCTTGAGAATCAGCTACCTCGATTAAGGTTGACTGTATAAGAGGTTGCTCTGAGCTTTTTACTGCTTCATCAAGTGCTGTTGCACTTTTATTGTTTTCATTTTGTAATGTGGTTTGTGCTGCATATTCGCCGGCTGATTGCGATGCTGCGTCATGAGAATCAGCGACCTTGATTAAGGTCGACTGTATAAGAGGTTGCTCTGAGTTTTTTTCCACTTCATCAAGTGCTGTCGCGTTTTTAGTGTTTACATTTTGTAATGTGGTTTGTGCTGCATTTTCGCCGGCTGATCGCGATGCTGTGTCATGAGAATCAGCGACCTTGATTAAGGTCGGCTGTATAAGAGGTTGCTCTGAGCTTTTTTCCACTTCATCAAGTGCTGTCGCGTTTTTGGTGTTTACATTTTGTGATGTGTTCTGTGCTGCATATTCATCAGTTGATGCCTGCGGGGCTGTGAGCGTAGAAGAATTTACATTTTTATCCACGATATTGTCTTGATTGGAATAATAGGAAGCACAACCAATTACAGCTGCGATTATAAGGATAAAAAGAAAACAAACCCCGGATATTCTGCCCCAATGACAACCGGAGGATACCTGTTCTTGTGAATGATTATTCACCTGAGAAGGAAATTTAATGCGGATGGTGAGTTTTTTAGATTTATTCATATGTGTTGCTCACTGTTGCTTTGGCGAGTCATAAAGCTGCTCATTGCGTTTATAAGGAAATAAGCCGGGCTTTATTGTGACCTCTTTTAATCTGAAGTTGGTAAGTCGCGGACTTTGCTATATATAAAAATAGACTATTAGAGAATAGAGAAAAACCCAAGGAGCTGCCCCATTATTTATGCCAAAACTTGCGGTGCATCCTAACAAAACCTATTTTGATTAAATTCTTTTCCCGCCTTGCATGCTGAGGCCACACACCCTGTGCTACTAGATCGCCATATAGTTTAAAAAAACGGCACCAGAGAGAGCCCAAATAGTTGCAGGTAAGGCAAATTTTTGAAGGTATAGTGGGCCTAACTCGAGAAAATTTAACGCAACATGCGAGCATTTGGGCCTCGACCGTCGGGAGCGCCTAAAAATCGCTCATTCTGCGTTGTGTCAGCTAGAAACAGATCTCTATTATTTCGCTAACACGCCTTGCCCGAGCAATCTTCAGTCTGCTCTGGTGTTCGTTTTTAAACTACATGGTGTTCTAGCACTTTGTGCAAATGATGCTGCTGACTGACTTTTATGGAGCAAAGGCCGGCAATATTAAAATGAAAAATACTCTCATTGCGGAGGGCTTAATTATTTTTTAGGTTTTTCACCTCGACTTAAGAGTACAATCAGTTTTTTCATAAACATTGGCTGGCAAGCCGGTCACTTTGTTTAATTAAACGTTTTATTGTCTCTGAGGTGCATGTTGTTTTCTATTCCTGCTAAATTGTGGTTAAGTTTTAATTTTATAACTTTTTTTTTTATTTGGGGAGTTTTTTTGCCCTTTTGGGGGATTTGGTTGTCAGATCAAGGTGTATCAAGTGAAAGTATCGGTTTACTTTTTTCGATAGGCTTATTGTTAAGGTTTGTCAGTAACCTTACCTTATTACCTATGGTATCGAGTGCAAAATCTACCTTGTCTCTATTGCGTTTTTTAGTTTTTTTTACTCTGTTGGCTTTTGCCCTTTTGCTCTTTTTTCATGATTATATCTGGCTTGCGGTTATTACCTTAGTGGTGAACTTCATGATGGGGCCTCTGGCACCCTTGGGTGACCTCGTTGGCACCCGCTTGGTGAAGCAAATTCAGCTGGATTATGGCCGGGTAAGATTGTGGGGGTCGCTAAGTTTTATTGTCGGCTCAACTTGTGTCGGATGGTTAATTGTCGGTTCAGGAAATGATGCTATTTTATGGGCAATTATTGCCGCGACACTCGTTATGTGGCTGCTTTCTTTATTAAATTTGTCTCCGCAATTACATGATGAAATTATTGCGACTACAGAGAAAAAACAATCACTTTTCACTCTCTTTAAACGCCCTGATGTGCTCCTTTTTCTTATTATTGTCGGTGCTATTCAAGGCAGTCATGGTGCTTTTTATGCCTTTGGCACAATTTACTGGAATGAAGTAGGCTTTTCAGGGGTAACTATTTCCTGGTTATGGGCGATCGGCGTTTTTGCCGAAATATTATTAATGCGTTTTAATAAAAAATTATTTACCGGATGGTCAATCAAACAGATGATGCTATTAGGATTACTTGCCGCTATTATCCGTTGGTTAGTTTTTGCGTTCAGCGAAAACGTTTACCTGTTGGCCACTTTTCAGACCTTTCATGCATTTACTTTTGCTGTGACACATTTAGCGGCTATCCGCTACATTGCGTTACAAAAAAATTCAGAGATGGTCTCTTATCAATCTCTATACTCGGGAGTGGCGCTGGGATTAATGATGGCCGGGTTTACTTATCTTTCCGGTATTTTTTATGCTCAACTGCATGGCCACGTATTCTTAATTATGTCTTTATTGTTAATCCCTGTCTTATTTTGTATCAAAATATGGAAAGCTGAATAATACAAAGCACTTAAATCAACTTTCTTTAAAGAATCTTAATCTTGATTTTAAATATTTTTAAAGTGAACTTTTGGGAGTTTTGTTAGACGAACCCGATATTAATCTGTCTTAATATTCATTCGCGCATTGAATTACAGAAATTTGGCCTCAGTTAGTATTAGGGTCTGTTGACCTGTGAATTATTAGGAGCAAATATGTTTGCAAAGTTATTTTTAACTATGGTCAGCGTTTCTTTATTAGAAATATATGTCCTGATCAAGGTAGGTGGATTTTTAGGTGCGTGGCCGACGGTGGCTTTGGTAGTGATTACTGCTTTTGTTGGTTCTGCATTGGTGCGAAGTCAGGGGCTGCAGGTGTTGCAGCAATTACAACAACGCATTGCCCGCGGAGAGTCTCCGGGGCAGCAGCTGATAGAAGGTTTCATGCTGTTAGTGACCGGCGTGTTATTAGTTACGCCTGGTTTTGTAACGGATTTTGTGGGCTTGTTAATTTTGCAGCCGGGTATCCGCAGTAAGGCCGCTAAATTTTTATTGGCGAATGTTAAATTGAACTCAACAATCTCCGGTGGTTTTTATCAATCATCTGCCGGTTCACCTTTTGGTGATGATCTAAAACCTAAAAAGGATGATAAAAATATCATCGAAGGTGAATTTGAACGTAAAGATGACGACAAAAGGTGATTGTTTTACGAACACCTAAGCTTTATTTTTATAAATAAATGTAAAAAAAAAGGCAAAAAATAGCGCTGGATCTCATTTTTGTCATTAACATTATTACCTTAATGCACCATAATGCGGCATCAAATAGTTCATACTGCACAGACGAAAACTTAATAAGGATGAAAAGTGACTAGTACTAGTAAGAGTTCAATCACGCTGAGAACCTTTAAAAAATATCAACCACGTCAAATTGCCAAGTTTGTTCGCGCATTCTTTAATGGCCGTATTTTTATTGTCGGCCTGGGGCGATTACGGGTTGTTGAAGGAAAAGTGGTTGCCTACCAGCATCAGCAACATGAAAAAATGATTCGCATCGTTGTCAGTGAAATTAATCAAACCATTAATGAATTATCCGCATCTAAAAGAGTGCCGGCTTAATCTATCCTGTTGGTATATACCCACGTTATTTCAAAATGCTTTGTCAGGCACGAGCTCGGAGACCAGATCAAGGCGCAACATGAGGTAATGGTCATTCTCTTTTCGAGTGTTGCAACGCAGCGCTGGTTTTCGAGCCCGCGCCCGTAGGGCAAGGCAACTTATACCAATCTGCGTTGCTGACTTTGCACCTTGAAGTAACATGGGTATATCTGTTTTTCAATCAGAAATACCAGTGTGTAAATCACACCGGGCTGCTATTGCTCAATCAAAAAACTGCTTTCTTTAATTTTTCCCGTGCAATATTAGATAATCTGCTTACCCGGTTTGCTATAGGGCTGCGCTGCTTTGAATAGTTTTTCTGCACAAATGAATTTTTTTATCTTTTTTACTTGAAAACGAATTTTTAATCACCATCTACTAGCTACGTTCAAACGTCTATTATCATTGAGGAAAAAACATGACTATTCGTCCATTACATGACCGAGTTATTTTAAAACGTACTGAGCAAGAAACTAAATCTGCTGGTGGTATTGTACTAACAGGCAGTGCAGCTGAAAAATCTACCCGTGGTGAAGTTCTTGCGGTAGGTAAAGGTCGTATTTTAGATAACGGTGAAGTAAAACCGCTTGATGTAAAAGTGGGAGACATTGTTATTTTTAGTGAAGGGTACGGCTTAAAAACAGAAAAAATTGAAGGCCAGGAAGTCCTTATTTTAAGTGAAAACGATATCCTTGCTGTCGTTGAATAACTTTTATCCGCTTTTCTAAACATCGAAAAAGTGCGACTCTCAATATTAATGATTTAAAGGAACATAATAATGTCTAAAGAAATTAAATTCGGAAATGATTCTCGTATCAAAATGTTAAAAGGCGTTAATACACTCGCCAATGCAGTAAAAGTCACTTTAGGACCAAAAGGGCGCAATGTTGTTATCGATAAAAGCTACGGCGCTCCGCAAATCACCAAAGACGGTGTAACGGTTGCGAAAGAGATTGAGCTTGAAGACAAGTTTGAAAATATGGGCGCGCAGATGGTTAAAGAAGTTGCTTCTCAAACCAATGATGCAGCCGGTGACGGAACAACAACTGCAACAGTATTAGCGCAAGCTATCATTGCTGACGGTTTAAAAGCGGTTGCCGCGGGTATGAACCCGATGGATTTAAAACGTGGTATCGATCAGACAGTAAAAGCAGCCGTTGTTGAATTAAAAAAATTATCAACACCTTGTTCGGATTCAAAAGCGATCACCCAGGTAGGCACTATCTCTGCCAACTCTGATACTGAGATTGGTGAAATCATTGCTTCTGCTATGCAAAAAGTAGGTAACGAAGGGGTTATCACAGTAGAAGAAGGCCAGGGCTTAGAAACTGAATTAGACGTGGTTGAAGGGATGCAGTTCGACCGTGGTTATCTTTCTCCTTATTTCATGACCAATAATGAAGCAGGAACCGTTGAGCTGGATAACCCGTACATTTTATTAGTTGATAAAAAAATAGGTAATATTCGTGAGTTACTGCCTACGTTAGAAGCCGTTGCAAAAGCCTCTAAACCACTATTAATTATTGCGGAAGATGTAGAAGGCGAAGCATTAGCGACATTAGTGGTAAATAATATGCGCGGAATCGTTAAAGTTGCTGCTGTTAAAGCGCCAGGCTTCGGTGATCGTCGTAAAGCGATGTTGCAGGATATTGCTATATTAACTGCCGCGACTGTTATCTCTGAAGAAATCGGTTTGGATCTGGAAAAAGTTCAACTGGAAGATTTAGGTCAGGCTAAACGCATCGTGATCAGCAAAGATGAAACAACGATCATTGATGGTATTGGTGATGAGTCAGCTATTCAGGCGCGAGTAGGTCAAATCAAACAACAGATTGAAGCGTCTTCATCTGATTATGATAAAGAAAAACTGCAGGAACGTGCTGCAAAATTAGCCGGCGGTGTTGCGGTTATTAAAGTTGGCGCATCAACTGAAGTTGAAATGAAAGAGAAAAAAGACCGTGTTGATGATGCACTGCATGCAACACGCGCAGCGGTTGAAGAAGGTGTTGTTGCCGGTGGTGGTGTTGCTTTAGTACGTGTTGCAGGCTTGTTAAAAGGTCTGACTGGTGATAACGATGACCAGAATGTGGGGATCCGTGTTGCACTGCGTGCAATGGAAGCACCGCTTCGTCAAATAGTATCAAACTGTGGTGAAGAAGCGTCAGTTGTTGCCAACAACGTACAATTAGGTGAAGCTAATTACGGTTACAATGCAACAACGGGTGAATACGGTGATATGCTGGAGATGGGTATCCTGGATCCGACTAAAGTAACCCGAAGTGCACTGCAGTTCGCAGCATCTGTAGCAGGTCTGATGATCACTACCGAGTGTATGATCACCGATCTTCCTGTAGAAACACCAGCTGCCCCAATGCCTGATATGGGCGGAATGGGTGGTATGGGCGGTATGATGTAATCATTGCCCATAGATTGAAATCTTTATAAAACAATAACTTAAGGCTGCCATGTTGACGCGAATGTTGACCCCAATGGTGGCCTTTTTGTTTGCTCTTAATGTGTGATAATTAGCCTATCTTTATCATAATAGATATGACCCCAGTATTATCCGTATATAAGCATTGAGATTAGTTTAAGACTGAACTTGAGTAGTGATTGAAGCCACTACACTGTACCGATCTTTAGAAGTCTTCTTGTTGCCTCCAAGTGATATAAACAACAGCTGATAATCAACTATAACAAAACGTTAAAACTTCTCATGATAGCTTTAATAGTCCACCAGCTTAGTTAGACATTCAGGTTATCTTTGTGGTGTTGTGGCTGGTGGTGTGCGTAGGGGGGGAGGGGCAGGTATTGGTTTTACGTTACGATTGCGGCGTACCATTGCTTTTATACAAAATGTGTTTTTGGAAAGATTGGACAGCCATATCTTTTGACGAATCGAAAATTACTACCTATTATATAACCAGTGGTTTTATTTACATGAGTAGAGGTAGGTATGACGCAATCACGATCTTCATTAATTTCGCTTGTCGACACACCCTATTATCACTGCATTTCCCGCTGTGTTCGCCGTGCTTTTTTGTGTGGCGAAGATAAATTTACCGGGCAAAGTTTTAGCCACCGCCGCCAGTGGGTTGTTGAGCGCATGCATTGCCTTGCCAGCCTGTTCAATATCGATATCTGTGCCTATGCGATTATGCCCAATCACTATCATCTTGTGTTACGTGCCGATATTGAAGAAAATCAAAACCTTAGCAATGAGGACGTATGCCGGCGCTGGTGTCAGCTATACAGTGCACCGCCGCTGGTATCTAGGTGGATGGAACAACAATTAAACACTCACGCAGAGCAGGAAGTCGCACTGGAAATAATCGGTAACTGGCGAAAGCGGCTGCTTGATATTTCTTGGTTTATGCGCTGTTTAAATGAGTTTATCGCCCGCAAAGCCAATAAAGAAGATACATGTAAGGGCCGGTTCTGGGAAGGGCGCTTTAAATCACAAGCCTTACTCGACGAGGAAGCGCTGCTGGCCTGTATGGCTTATGTGGATTTAAATCCGGTACGTGCGAAAATGGCAGATAGTGTAGAACACTCTGAATACACATCAAGTTTTGAACGTGTTCATGGCGTTACCCATAATGAAGACCCCCATGAACATCCGTTCAGGGAAAAGTTGCTGTTAGGTTTTGTCGGGGATGAACATCAGGCAAACCCGCAAGGTATCCCCTATTCATTGATTATCTTGAGCTGCTGGACTGGACAGGGCGCATTCTTCGTGAAGACAAACGAGGTGCGATTTGCACACAACACCCAAAGTTGCTGACTATTATTGGTTTGGCTGACGAAAGCTGGCTTGAGCTTGCCAGTAGTTTTGGTAAAAACTATCAAGGTGCCGTTGGCTCATTGGAGGAGCTCGCCTTGTTCGCAAGCCATACAGGAAAGAGCTGGATAGCCAAGAAAAATGTTTTGCGACGATGTTTGCATTAACTGCGCAGCTTAAAGCTAACTAAATAACCACAATCCCCGCTATTAGTCACCGCTAAGATAGCAACCCGCCTAGTATTTATCTCTTTAGCGCTATTAATGGATTTAATAGTGAATCTTGCCGAGAACTGCTAATTGTATCGATTCAATCCGAACACCCGGTTAGTTATGTTGTTGATTATTTTGTTTGTAAAAATATTTGGATGTCCAGAAATAGTGTTGGATGTCCAGAAATATCTTTGGATGTCCAGAAATATCGTAAAAATATTTGGATGTCCAGAAATATCTTTGGATGTCCAGAAATATCCAGAAATACGTGCCCTAAGTCATCTGAATAAAAAAATTACGAAATTGTCAAAATTTTTCTTCCGGAAAGTAGAGCACCTCCTCAGGCAAGTCTATTTGAATAAAAATAAGTTCATCATAAACAAAAGCAATATTCAGAGCTGGTTTGCATAACAGCGGGACGCACTTGCCCTTTACCTAAAATGTTGTGAAAACGGGTGAGTGTATGAGAAAAATATCTGACTTTCGTAGCTTCATTAAGATGAAAAAGAAGTCAATATGAAGTTATGAACTAAAATATATTTTAGAGCTAATGAAAAATGACGTTTGTGCTACTTATCCTCCCCACTTGATGGGCTTAGTTTGAAAGTTGCTTATGTTGATGTGAGTGCCGATGAGGGAAAGACAGTGGATGACTTTAGTGAGTTTAACTTTGATGGGCAATATACTTCAATGATTGGTCAGCAATCAGGGTTCGATACTCTCTCAAAGATCAAACAGATACCTCTACAAGAGAAGATAGAGATGATTTAAGGATTCAATACTATATGAATTTTTAGTGATGATATGAGTTGTTTCTTTGTTTAATAGCATTGAAGTTTGTATTTAAGAATAAAATAAGGATTATTATAATGGCAGAAGTAAAAAAGATGCCACTGACCACTAAAGTGTTGATCGGTATGGGATTAGGTATAGCAGTTGGGTTGTTCATCAACCTTTTAGGGCTTAACAGCGCAGGTTCATTTGTGAACGAATATGTGGTAAATGGACTTTTTTTCATAGTAGGAAAAATGTTTGTCACAGGACTAACGATGCTTGTGGTTCCTTTGGTTTTCTTTTCTCTTGTTACCGGTGTTTTGGGGATAGGAGATATTAACGCTTTGGGTAAAGTGGGCGGGAAGTCTTTTGCCCTTTATATGCTTACAACCGCTGTTGCTATTGCAATTGGGATTAGCGTTGCAGTAGTGAGTGGCATCGGTGAAGGTGCCAATATGGCATCAGCAGCAGCTTTTAGTGCAGCCCAAGCACCGGCATTAAGTGCGGTACTTATAGACATCATTCCAAGCAATGTAGTCAATGCGATGGCATTGGGTAAAATGCTACAAATTATCTTTTTCGCTATTTTAGTGGGTATTTCTATTTTAATGGTCGGCAAAAAAGCAGAACCATTGGCTAGACTTATAGAGATCAGTAATGAAATTATGATGAAAATGGTGAACATTGTGATGGCCGTAGCGCCATATGCAGTATTTGCACTATTGGGAAAAGCCATAGCCGACCTTGGACTTAATTTGTTGTTGGACTTGGGGGGATATGTCGGAGTGTTGATTTTTGCATTGCTTCTACATCTTTTTGTTACACTAATGATCGTCTTAAAAGTATTTTCAGGGATGAGCCCTTTTGTTTTCTTGAAGAAAATGCGTGAGGTACAAATATTTGCATTTAGTACTTCAAGTTCAAATGCGACTATTCCTGTAACACTTAGAGCGGTAGTAAATAAACTTGGTGTAAACAACTCAGTGGCATCTTTTACGGTACCTTTTGGAGCAACGATCAACATGGATGGTACGGCCATTATGCAGGGGGTTGCAACTGTTTTTGTAGCCAATATCTATGGCGTAGATCTTGGAATTACAGGGTACCTCACAGTGATTCTAATGTCTGTCCTGGCATCTATCGGTACGGCGGGTGTACCGGGTGTTGGACTTATTATGCTTTCGATGGTCTTTACACAGGTAGGACTTCCGATTGAAGGTATAGGGCTTATTTTGGGTGTTGATAGACTCTTGGATATGATCAGAACTGCAGTCAACGTTTCAGGAGATGCTGTGGTGTCTGTTGTTGTTGCAAACAGCGAAGGGAAATTTGATGCAGCTGTATATAATAACCCAGATGCAGGTGTCTTGACTACTGATAGTTTGGAGATCGATGAAGAGGCAGAACTTGAAATAGCTCAGGTTGTTAAAGAAACACACGACACGAAAGATTAAGATAAAGCAGGAGCTAAAGCACCTGCCTTATATACCCATGTTACTTCAAAATGCTTTGTCAGGCACGAGATCGGAGACCAGATCAAGGCGCAACATGAGGTAATGGTCATTCTCTTTTCGAGTGTTGCAACGCAGCGCTGGTTTTCGAGCTCGCGCCCCGTAGGGCAAGGCAACTTGTACCAGTCTGCGTTGTTATAAAATCTCTATGTAGAATAACTATACTTCAATTTTATGCCTAGCATCTCGGCACAATTTGCCTTGCTGATACCAAATCCGATAATTATCTATTCATTTATGCTTGTTAAAATGAATGCTAGCTAGACATAAAACTACGTTTTAGTCTTTGTTATTGATTTTGTAATTAGAGCAACTAGTTACTGCAATCAATGCCTGGCTTTCATCCATTTTTCCTGCGCCTAAATAGATCATCTAATTAACGGAATTGGTATGACTTTGCATCTTGAAGTATCATGGGTATATATGATGGGTATCACTGGGATCGCGTCTTGCCTTTGCTTGCAACCCGCTATGGGGGCGTTTGCACCTTATGTTTTTTTATGCACTACCGAGAACAAGTAGGAGTATAAAGCGGGGTATCTTGATTTTACAGTTTTATCAGTTTTGATGAAAAACACCGTCCTTTAGGGCGGTGATGAAAATCATTTAATGCGGAGCATTAACATCACTTGGTTTTTAATTTTTGTTCACAAGCATCTTTAACC
>NZ_JBFGZY010000048.1:0-23472 GCF_041586535.1 Psychromonas sp.
ATGGATGAAAGCAAGGCATTGATTGCAGTAACTAGTTGTTCTAATTACAAAATCAATAACAAAGACTAAAACGTAGTTTTATGTCTAGCTAGCATTCATTTTAGCAAGCATAAATGAATAGATAATTATCGGATTTGGTATTACGTCATGACTTGATGATAGAAAACTAGAAAGGCATTTTAAAACCCGGAGGTAATTCCATGCCGCCGGTGATTCCGCTCATTTTAGTTTTATTCACTTCTTCAACACGGCGAACCGCATCATTCATTGCCGCAGCGATAAGATCTTCAATCATCTCTTTGTCATCTTCCATCAGGCTCTCGTCAATTTCGACTTTACGTACATTATGATTGCCCAACATGGTGACTTTTACCAGACCCGCACCAGCTTCACCAATCACTTCTGTGTTGGCAATTTCAGCTTGTGCCTTTTTCATATTTTCCTGCATCTCCTGGGCTTTTTTCATTAAATCGCCCATGCCTGCTTTATTAAACATATCTATTTCTCTTTTTTGTAGATTAACGTTGTAAAATATATTATCAGATTATAGCGGTATGATGCTATTTTCATAGATCTTTGCACCGTACTCACTGACAAAAGTTAAGATATTACCGTCTTCTTTGATAGCTGACTTTGCCCTGTCCAGATAGCTTTGGTAAATCGCCAATTCCGATTCCAGCGCGGTTAACTTACCGCTGACATTACCGACTTCAATATAGATGCTCATTTGCGTCCCATAATGGGCTTTTAACTGCTCTTCCAATTGGCTGCATAATTGATGATTATTTAATAAATGCTGCTGTTCCGGTTTTAAGGTTAATACAATTTGCTGCTCAGATATCTGCATTACGCTGTTTTTAGCCAGCAATTTAACTAACCCCACTAACTCCATTTTCTGAATGGCGATTGCCCAGGGATCGGTCAGTTTATCTGCAACATATTTTCCGGGATCTATTTCCAGCCGTTCAATTTCTTCATTAACAAAACGACTATCCACAGAAAAATTCTGTTGTGCTGGTTGTTGAGCTGCAGCGGGTGCTGCTAATTTATCCTGACTGTTCTGCAGGCCATCTGCAAAACCACTGTTGTCATTAAAATCGCCAGCAAAAGGCTCACTTGAAAAATCATCAGGCTGTTCCCGGTAATCATCATCGGCAGAAAAGCCATCATCCTGATAAGCTTCTATCGGAATCTGCGAAGGATCGCCGATATCATCATTTTGCGAAACTGATAAAGAATCAACGGAATCGACATTACCGGATTTAGCATTTGTTTGCAGATCGGCAGCAGCGCTGCGTTTTTCCTTTTTGGCGGTTAAATCAGGCTGCTTTGCCTGACTTTCTGCCGCTAAACGGTCCTGCGCATGCAGCTTGTCTGCGACAACTGTTGTTGTTTGATTAACTGTTGTCGCCTGGGACTTTTTTTCCGCTTCTCGCTTTAAACGGTGACTGCGTAGCATATTACGGGAATGAGTAACCTGTGCAAGCTGTTCGCTTGTATCCGCAGCCGGGCTTGCTGGTTGTTGCGGCTCTGGTTGCCTGTCTGTTTTCTGAGCGTTCTGGTTTACAGCAGGTTTTTCATGAGAAAATTCTGTTGCTTGCTGTACTTTTTCTGCCGGCGCTTCCCGCCGTAATCCGGATGGGTTATCCGTTGCATCTGTTGCCCGTGCGGCAGCAGAAATAGGTTGTTTTTCAACTCCTGCAGTGCCCTTTTCAGAAAGTTCTGCGGGGGTGGGCAAAACAGAGCTATCAATATTACCAGATTGTTGCTTATCTGTACTGATATGCCCGGAGGGCTCTGCAGGAATGGGTTGCATCGCTTGGGTGGTATTGGCCACCGTTACCTGAGCCGCTGTTTCCTTTACAGTTGCTTGCGGGCTGCTTTGCACTGCCGGGCTATCAACCTTGCCAAGCTGCTGCTCATCTAAACTGATATAATTGGCTGGTTTAAATGCCAGCAGACGCATGACTGTCATCTCTAATGCAATTTTGCCATCAGGAGCAAATGCATAATCTTTATAACCCTGCAGGGCTATCTGATAATACAGCTGCACCTCTTCAGGGCTTAAACGCTCAGCCAGTAGCTGCACTGCTGATTTTTGGCTGACATTGGGTTTTGCCAGCATTTGCTGCAGTGCAATTTCATGGCACAGGCTCGCCAGCCCCTGATGCAGCATCGCAAAATCCGCCCCCAAATGAACAAACTCTTCAATTTTTTGAAAGACTTTCGCGACATTTCCCGAGGCAATAAAATGCAGTAAATAGTGCAGATGACCGTGATCAATAGTACCAAGCATCTTTAATACAGATTGGTACTCAATATTACCGGAGCCAAAAGCGAGTGCCTGATCGGTCAAACTTAAAGCATCGCGCATACTGCCTTCTGCGGCCTTGGCAATCACAGACAGCGCAGCATGCTCGAAGGTAGCCTGTTCCTGATGAAGAATATGCGCCAGTTGATCTTCAATTTCCTGCGGCAAAATAGCTTTTAAGTGAAATTGTAAACAACGGGATAAAACAGTGATCGGTAATTTTTGCGGATCTGTCGTAGCTAACAGAAACTTCACATATTCAGGCGGCTCTTCAAGGGTTTTCAACAAAGCATTAAAACTATGCTTGGAAAGCATATGTACTTCATCAATAAGGTAGACTTTATAACGCCCTTGAGCAGGTTTATATTGTACGTTATCAAGCATCTCACGGGTATCATCAACTTTAGTACGGGAAGCTGCGTCAATTTCTAATAAATCGACAAAACGTCCCTGGTCAATCGCCTGGCAATGTATACATTTACCGCAAGGTGTTGCCGTGACTCCCTGTTCACAATTAAGGCTTTTTGCCAGAATACGGGCAATGGTTGTTTTACCGACACCACGTGTTCCGCTAAACAGATAAGCATGGTGCAATCTGTTTTGTGCCAAACCATTAGATAAAGCAGTCAAGACATGTTGCTGGCCAACGACTTCCTGAAAGTTACGTGGTCGCCATTTTCGTGCTAATACTTGATAACTCACAAAAATTACTCGCCTTCAAATTCAATTAAAGAAAAATGCGGCACATTCAGGGCCGTGAGTTTTTCCGCCCCTTTTAGTGCGGGTAATTCAATGACAAAAGCGGATTCAATAACAGTACCACCTGAACGCTGGATCAGTTTTACAGAGGCTTGTGCCGTCCCGCCCGTGGCCAGAAGATCATCCACTAATAATACTCTCTCGCCCTGTTTAATCGCATCGCTATGGATATGCAGCGTATCAGTTCCGTACTCAAGTTCATAGTCTTCATGGACAGTGGTTCTGGGTAGCTTGCCCGGCTTACGTACAGGAACAAAACCCGCTCCGATGGCCGCAGCCAAAGGTGCACCAAAAATAAATCCGCGTGCCTCAGTACCCACTACCTTATCAATATTCTGATCTTTATAACGTGCAACCAATAAGTTGATAGTATCAGAAAAAGCGGCACCGTTTTCAATCAGACTGGTAATATCACGAAACATAATCCCCGGAATCGGATAATCGGGAATACTTTTGATGCTCTCTTTTATCCGTTGTAGTGTAGTTGCTGTCATTTTTGTATCTCATTTAAAAAATTAAGGGCTAAGGGTAATTAGTTGCAGGGATATGTGCAAGCGATTGAGTCATATATTCAGCATTGCAGATGAAAAATAATACAATTTATATACCCATGATACTTTAAGATGCAAAGTCAGCAAGACAAATTGTGCCGAAATGCTAGGCATAAAATTGAAGTATAGTTATTCTACATAGAGATTTTATAACAAAGCAGATTGGTACAATTTGCCTTGCCCTTCGGGGCGTGAGCTCGAAAACCAGCGCTGCGTTGCACCAATCGAAAAGGGAATAACCATTACCTCATGTTGCGTCTTGCTCTGGTCTCCAAGCTTGCGCCTGACAAAGCATCTTGAAGTAACATGGGTATAGTTATCTTATTTATCACATTAATAATAATACTCAGGTATACTGCCGCTTTTTCAAAAGAGAGTGGACAGATGCAGATAACACTTGCCCCGATGGAGGGCGTCATGGATCACCATATGCGCCAATTATTAACGGCAGTAGGTGGATATGATCTCTGCGTGACTGAGTTTATCCGCGTGGTTGATTTACGTCTGCCGGCAAAAGTTTATCGCCGCCTCAGCCCGGAATTATATAATAACAGCAAAACCACCTCAGGCACCCCGGTACGTATTCAGCTATTAGGTCAAAATGCGCATTGTCTGGCACAAAATGCAGATAAAGCGATCAGCATAGGCTCAGACGGCATTGATCTTAATTTTGGCTGCCCGGCAAAAACGGTTAATAAGAATAAAGGCGGTGCAGTATTACTGAAATCACCTGAAACCCTCTATGAAATTGTCAGGGAGGTACGCAAGGTCGTTCCCGAATTTCATACCCTGAGTGCAAAAATACGTTTAGGCTATGATGATAAAAGTCTGGCCATTGAAAATGCCCAGGCAGTCGCCGAGGCCGGTGCCGATGAAATTGCAGTGCATGCCCGTACTAAAGAAGAGGGGTACCGCCCTCCCGCCCACTGGCATTGGATAGCTAAAATCAAAGATACAATCGATATTCCCGTCACGGCCAATGGTGATATTTTCTCTGTTGATGATGCCCGGCGTTGTATGGAGATAAGCGGTTGTGATCGTATCATGATTGGCCGCGGTGCACTCGCCACGCCTAATCTGGCACAGGCAATCAAAGGCCTGGAAGAGCCGAACAGCTGGGCGGAGATATTAGTTATTTTAAAAAAGTATCTGTTTATTCAGACCATGGGGGATCAGGAAAAATACCTGCCCAGCCGTATTAAACAATGGTTAACTTTTATGAAGTTGCAACATCCGCAGGCGGCTGTTTTTCTGCAGCAGGTGCGTAAAATAAAAACTACACAGGAGATGTTGGCAGCCATTAATAAAGAGCAGTTAAGTATCAGTTAATAAATGCGGCTTTGTTGATATGAAAACCACTTCAAGAGCTCATATCCTGAAGTGGTTTGTTGATCTTATTATTAGCTTATATAGCATTAACGCTTTTTATTTGATCAAACGGCGCACTAATAATAGCGGCAGTGCAAAAAGCCACAACCAGAAAGTTGCTGCACCTGAACGCTCATAATCACTGTCAGCGTTGGCTAACAATGCCGAGTCCCAACAGTTCGGGCTGTCATCGGGTGAAACCACATCCGTATTACGTGTTAATTTCAGCATCACCTCTGTACCATCGCTTTCATTGGTGTAATCCGAATCAGAGCCATATTTCCGGCCTTCGGCCAGCACTGTGCCATTATCATTAATAACGCGCGCACTGCGGATTTTATATAATGGTGTAGTCACTACGCCGCTATCATCTTCACTGCAGATCAGATCATTGATAAACCAGGATTTTTCGAGGTCATTATCATATAAAAAAGCCGACTGAGAACGAGGTGAGCCGCCATTAACGGAGTTAGTTTGATCATAATCATCAGCTTTACCGACAATAAAACCCGATTCATTAATATCATAGGCCCGGCTGTTAGCGCCCGTATAAGCACTACTGTCACCATTTAAGCGCTGCTCGGTAGAGAGTACTTTTTTATCTTTCAGCGGAAAGCTGATACTGTCATTGTCAATATCATAAACAAAAAACTCGGTCGGTTTATTACTGTTTTTTGATGCAGAATATTCACGGTTACCAATCACAATATTGGTGTCGGTAATGGTAGTAGCCCAGGAATTGTATATAGTCTCTCCCTCGTCATCCTCAACGTCGTCAACCGCTTTGCTTAATTCTGTCGGCTCATTGTAATCCTGGGTCATAATAATCGCCCGCTGGCGGCCGCCTGTCGCTACATCAGAATATTCAAAGGTAGAGACACCAACCGCTATACCGGAGGCATTGATATCCAGTGCACCGGCGCTGTAGGTGATATCTGAAGAAGCATTAGTTGCATTATCATCCAACCATTCTGTCGCCAGTGCAGAACCGCTTATGCCAGCGGTTACTGTTGATGTAAGATAATCTGTCACATCCCAAGCCCAGGCCTGGGTATCAAAACCGGGACAGTATACTAAGTTATTGAGCGTGCTAATCTCGTCCTCATCATAATCATCCAGACCGTAACAATAATTAAAATAATCCTGAACATCATCATCGTCGTCATCTTCAGGGAATGAAATACTGCTTGCACCCACCACTAAGATTTTTGAGCCAACCTGTTTAATCTTATAGGCGCTGCTGAAACCACCATTTGTATCAAAATCGGGAAGTAGTGAATTAAGAACATTTTGAGTTTGATTGTAGATAAATCCACGGCGGACAAAATCACGTTCAGTAGAACCGTCATAAGGTGCAGATGAATATCCGATGACTATGTTATCTCCGGCATCGCTGACAAAAACATCGGTCACCTTTACGTCTGTATCATAATTACCTAAATCAAAAGGTAATAACATCGCATCGGTAGAAGTGATGGTAATGATACCATCAACTGAATCTTCATCATCACTGGTGGTGAACGCATTACCCATCATATAACTGCTATAACCACCATTCTGCGCATCATATTGTGCATTACGCCATGCCTGGTAAGCATTATCATAACTGAGATCGCCAGATGTTTGAGAACCGTAGAATTCAAGTTCACAGATCTCATCGTCATACTGACATGCGCGGTTAAAGGTAAAAGGCAAGCCCAGATCAATATCCTGCGACAATGATGCTTTCATAGAATAGGTACCAATGAAAGTATCACCATTATCAGATATGGCCATGGCTGATGGATAGGCTCCGTATTCAGCGCCTTCTGCACTAACGCTGATCTCTTCAATATTATAATAGGGAACAGCTGCCGCCCAGCCGTTACTGGCCGCTAATAAGGCCATACCTGCCAAGGTTACTTTACATTTCATTTAATTGCTTTCTCCATTTTGCATCTCTTCCAACTCTTCCCAGCGCATAAAGGCTTCTTCTAACTGCATTTCGGTATCTGCAAGCTCTGTTAAGAATTTATCCGCATCTTTTTTATCTTTCGTAAAAAACTCAGGCGTATTAATCGTCTCCTGCAGGGTTTCCACTTTTGTTTCCAGCTCTTCCAGTAAACGCGGCAACCCATCCAGTTCAAGTTGTAATTTATAGGATAATTTTTTCTTTTTCACCGTGTTTACCGGCACCGGCTGAGCTTTAGGCTGTACATTGCTTTTTTTAACTGTGCTCTCAGGCTGACGCGCCGCTTCGCTTTGCGTTTTATGGCGCACTGCATCGCTATACCCGCCGACAAACAGCTCAACATTACCGTTTCCGTCAAAGAACCAGGTGTTGGTCACCGTATTATCAACAAAACTCCGGTCATGACTGACCAATAACAGGGTTCCCTGATAATTTGCCAGGAGCTCCTCTAATAATTCCAACGTTTCGACATCAAGATCGTTGGTAGGTTCATCGAGAATTAATAAATTACTGGGTTTTAAGAAGATTTTTGCCAGTAGCAGGCGGTTTTTTTCGCCACCCGATAACGCCTTCACTGGTGTACGGGCGCGTTGCGGATGGAATAAAAAGTCCTGCAGATAACCTAAAACATGACGTTTCACCCCGTTTACTTCAACTTCCTGCTTACCTTCCGCCAGATTATCCATTACGGATTTTTCAGGATCCAGAGTATCGCGGTATTGATCAAAGTAGGCAACATCAAGTTTGGTACCACACTTTATTGAACCGGAGTCAGGCTCTATTTGAGCAAGTAGCAGTTTTAATAATGTACTCTTACCACAGCCGTTTCTGCCCACTAACGCAATTTTATCACCGCGCATAATAGTGCAGGAAAAGTCCCGCACTATGCACAAATCATCATAACTGTAGGCAACATGTTCCGCTTCGAAAATAATCTTGCCTGAACGCGTGCCCGCATCAATATTGATATTCGCTTTACCCTGCACATTAAGGCGATCCGAGCGTTCTTTGCGCATCGACTTCAGCGCCCGAACCCGCCCTTCATTACGGGTACGGCGAGCTTTAATACCCTGACGGATCCATTTTTCTTCAATAGCTAATTTGCGGTCAAATTCCGCATTCTGCTCCTCTTCAACGCGAAGTGCTTCTTCTTTTGCAACCAGGTAATCATCATAACCACCAGGCCAGGAGCTTAAGTTCCCCCGGTCTATATCAATAATGCGCGTTGATAAACGGCGAATAAATTCCCGGTCATGGCTGATAAAGATAATCGAACCTTGAAAACTGATTAAAAATTGCTCCAGCCATTCGATGGTGCCCACATCCAGATGGTTAGTCGGCTCATCAAGTAATAACAGGTCCGGATCATTCACTAATGCCTTGGCAAGAGCGACTTTACGTAACCAGCCACCGGATAATTGATCCAGGGTTGTATCAGGATCAATGGCCAGACGATCTAATATTTGATTGATTTTACTGTCCAGCTGCCAGGCATCAAGCTGGTCAATCTGCTCCTGCAGCTTTTGCAGTTTATTGAGCTGTTTCTCACTACTGTCTTCAGCGATCACATGTAATTGATGATGATAGGCTTTTAAAATTTCTCCGGCATTTTCCATACCGGAAGCCACAAAATCATAAGCACTCATCAGACTGGCTGCCGGCGGATCCTGCTCCAGACGCGCCACTTTCACATCGTTATTGATCAGCAGGGTACCGTCATCAAGTTGAATTCGGCCGTCTAATACTTTTAATAAGGTTGACTTACCCGCCCCATTACGCCCGACCAGACAGACGCGTTCATTGGCTTCAATAACAAGGTTAGATTTATTTAATAATGCACTGTCACCAAAGGCCAGTTCTGCATTGTGTAAGGTTAATAATGCCACTTAAATACTCTTTTTTAATTAAATATGGAGGTTGATAAAGTCGTTTAACTGCTGTAAATCAAATGGCCAGTTAATGGTCTCACCATGGCTGTTCGCAACCACGGGAATAGAATAACCGTACAAGTCCACCAGCCTCTGATCATTGATAATATCGACTTTTGCATAAACAACAGTTGTCTGCTTTAATAATTTTTCCGCATCATCACAAAGATGACAACCGTCGGTAAAATATAATAAAAAATGGCTGTCGTTCATTATTTATTCGTATGCTTGGTTAAAATCCAGCATTGATGGATTTTACTGTTACGCTTGAAGTCTTCAGGAATTGATGCCTGGCTGATATCTTTAACATAAAAACCCAAGGCTTTAACAGCATCAATATCGAGTTTAAACCCGCGTTTATTATTTGAGAAAATAATTTCCCCGTCTGCATTTAAACGCTCACTCGCAGAGGTCAACAGTGCCACATGATCATCCTGCACATCAAAGACATCTTTCATACGTTTGGAGTTGGAAAATGTCGGCGGATCAATAAAAATCAGATCAAACATCTCATGGGCGTGCTGCAGCCATTTAATACAGTCCTGCTGAATAAAAGTATGCTTACCTTTAATGCCATTTTCGGCAAAGTTATCCTCTCCCCAGGCCAGGTAGGTCTTGGACATATCTACACTGGTGGTGGATTTAGCACCACCCAGTGCCGCATGCACAGAAGCCGTTGCCGTATAACAAAACAGGTTTAAGAAATCTTTGCCTTTCGCCATGTTAGCAATGCGTAAACGGGTTGGACGATGATCTAAAAACAGACCGGTATCGAGATAATCCTGCAGATTAACCAGTAGTTTAGCCTGCCCTTCATGTACTACTAATGATTGTTTTTTATTCGCCAGGCGTTCATATTGCTGACGCCCTTTCTGACGCTCACGGACTTTAATCACCAGTTTATCATCGGGCAGATTCAGCATGTAACGCACCGTAGAGACAACATCCAGGAAACGGCGACGTACCTTTTGTGTATCAATCTCTTTCGGCGCGCGGTATTCCTGAATAATGATATATTCAGCGTAACGGTCAATGGCGACGTTATATTCAGGTAAATCAGCGTCGTATAAACGATAACATTCAACCCCTTCGCGTTTTGCCCATTTTTCCAGCTGCTTGAGGTTTTTAGTTAAACGGTTGGCAAATTCTTCAGCGTAAATGGCCGGCTTAATCTGCTGCACCTCTTTAAACACCAACTCAGACTCACTCTCTTCCGCCACTGCGGCTGCACGTTCATTGCGCCCCATAGTCCAGGGGTTGATACGTTCAGGATTGGCATTTTCGCTATGTTCAACAACAGGCGCAATCTCTTTAACAGCGACACGTTTAGGTGAAATACGGTAGTTTTTAAGTACACACTCTATCGGGCCATTAAAGAACTTAAAGCTTTTAGCGGCACGCATCCCTAAACAACTTAACAGTTCAGTATCCATGGCAAACATAGACAAATTCCAACCGGCAAAAGCGTCTTTAAAATGATAACCGAGCTCAGTGTAAAGAGTAATGGTATCGCTGAAACCACCTAACCGTTCGCCGTAAGGCGGGTTGGTAATAATCATGCCGCTCTCAAGCTCTGCCGGTGGTAATACTTTTTTAGCGTCTGTTACTGAAAATTCAATCAGTTCAGCAACGCCTGCACGCTGAGCGTTTTTACGGGCAATTTCCACCATCTCTTTACTTAGATCAGAGGCATAAAAACGCGTTTCACACTTATTGACGGCGCGGCGGGCATAAACCTGCGCGGATGTTTTCAGTGTCTGCCAGCACTCATTGTCATGCTGTTTCCAGTGTTCAAAACCAAAACTTTGGCGCAGTGTTCCCGGGGCAATATTTAATGCCATCATGGCCGCTTCGATAATCAGCGTACCGGAGCCACACATCGGATCTAATAACGCTTCACCCTGCCAGCCGCTGCGTTTAATAATACCGGCAGCTAATGTTTCCCGCAGCGGTGCTTCACCGGCAATAGTACGGTAACCACGGAGATGCAGAGGAGAGCCGGAAAGATCTAAATAGATGGTCGCTTTATCTTTCCATAAACGGCCATTGAAACGGATATCTGCATCGCGTTTTTCAACATTAGGGCGTTGGTCGAATTTTTTACGGAAACGATCGACAATGGCATCTTTAATTTTTAAAGCGCCAAACTGGGTATTCCGAATTTCATCATTGGTACCGGAGAAATCAATAGAGAAAGTTTTATCGACATCAAAATGCATTTCCCAGGGAATATTGCTGCAGCCTAAATATAAATCCATAGAATCAAGTACTTTGAATTCACTCAGCTTTAACAACACCCGTGATGCGAAACGAGACCATAAACAAACTTTATACCCCTGCTCTAAGGTACCATCGAATTTCACGCCGCCAGTCATCTGTACGGGATTTTCAATACCCATCTCTTTCAGCTCAACTTCAAGCAGAGGGGCTAAACCTTTAGCGGTAGGAATAAAATAACTTAACATATAGGGTCTCACGCGGTAATTAGAAAATAAAATGGTGCGCATTATACCCCTAAAACACTATTATCCCTACACAATTAACACTGCGGTTAGCGACTTAATGTAGCAATAAAGCAGCAGTCAGCAGAGAAAATCAGCAAAACGTTTCATATATTTATTATTTATTGATAGCCCTAATCGCCAGCGACAGAGATTTAACCGTACGTTGCGCATCGGCATCCGGGTTATTGAAATAATTACTGATTATTTTGATCATAATATTACGCAGGTGGCTGGTACTGGCCAGATTTGAAGTAAAAGAGGGTACCAGTTCTGCGTTATTAAAATCAGCAAATGATTTTTGCGCACATGAATCAAATTGTCCGATCTCAATAGCGTTTGTGACAGGAATTGAACCTTTGGCCAGATTAAAAGCGACTTGAAATTTTTCGCTTAATAACATTTCGGCAAAAACAGTTTGTGTTTTCTGATGCGCTGCGGAACTGTTTTTTTCAAAAAAAACAAAACTATCTATGTTATAGCTGAAAAGCCCCTTACTTTCCGGGACATCAGTACAGATGTAATCAACCATAGGCTGTTTCCCCTGCGCATGCCACATCCCCTTTGCCCAGTCCCCCATAAACTGCATGGCCGCTTTATTATCGCTGATCAGCTGGCTTGCTTCATGCCAATCTTTTCCGAGCATATTACTGTCTGTGTACTTGTGCAGACGTTTAAATAATTTGAATACACGAATCATTTCCGGTGACGTTAACACAGCTTCATTATGCTCAACAAAAGCTTGTTTATACTTTTCCCCCCCTAATATTGAAAGTGCAACAGATTCAAATAACGAAGCATCCTGCCAGACGCTGCCGCCATGTGCGAGAGGAATATATCCTGCCGCTTTTATTTTATCTGCCACAGCAAAAAAACTATCCCAGGTGGCCGGCACAGGCAGATCCAGCTTATCGAAAATCGCTTTATTGAGCCACAGCCAATTTACCCGATGAACGTTAACCGGTACAGCCATGTACTCCCCGTCAAAGGTAACACTCTCTCTGACTATTTGCGGCAGTTTTTGCTGCCACAAACTGGTATCAGTAATCTGCTTAATTTCCTCAAGCATGCCTATTTTTGCCCACTCGCCAATATCCGGTCCTTTGATTTGTGCTGCATCAGGCGGATTGCCGGAAAGTGCCCGCAGCTGCAGTACGCGGACAGCACTTTCACCACCCTCTCCAACAATAGCAAAATTATTCCATTCGATGTTTTGCTCGAGAAGCATTTTTTCCAGGATACGTTGCGCTTCCAGTTCGCCTTTAGCAGTCCACCAGTGCAGTACCTCTATTGCCTCGGCGTTAACATTGCTATTGCAGAGTAAGCTGAGAAGTAAAATGACTTTTTTCATAAACTGGACTTATAAATTCTTGGCAACGTGATGATCACTTCCAACCCCCCCTGATCGCGATTAACAAGGTGCAGCTGGCCATTATGAGCATGAATAATATTACGGGAAATGCCTAAGCCAAGTCCATATCCTTCATTATCATCATGCAGGCGGCGATAAGGGGTAAAGATATTCTCCAGCTCTTTAGCAGGAATACCCGGACCATTATCCTGAATGACAATTTGTAAACTTTCATCACTATCGGCCAGATAAACCGTTACCGATTTACCGTACTTAATGCCGTTATCTATCAGGTTGGAAAAACAGCGTTTTAAAGCATGGGGTTTCCCCCGGTAAAAAGCAGACTTTTCTGCAATAATCTTTATTTTATCCGGCTG
The DNA here is from genome assembly GCF_041586535.1 of Psychromonas sp. GTDB lineage: Bacteria > Pseudomonadota > Gammaproteobacteria > Enterobacterales > Psychromonadaceae > Psychromonas. The sequence goes on from NZ_JBFGZY010000048.1 coordinate 13,098, forward strand.
TGAGCTGCTGATCTGCTCTAACAGTTTCAGCACATCAACCGACTGAATATTTTCATGAATATCGGTATCTTTGACTGTTTGTAATGCCCCTTTAACCAGCATTTCTAAATCGTCTAAATCATGATTAAAAGCCTCGCTCTGTTTTTCACTGTCGAGTAATTCCGCACGCAATCGCAGGCGGGTGATCGGGGTTTTTAAGTCGTGTGAAATAGAACGAAATAACACTTCCCGATCCTGTATATAACGTTGTAATTTCTGCTGCATGCGGTTAAATGCGCGGGTCGCCGTCACTATTTCAGCAGCGCCCTCCTCCTTCAGCGGTTTCTGATATAAATCAATACTCATTTCAGCAACCGCAAAAGCTAACTGTTCAAGGGGTCTGGTCTGCCAATAAAAAAACAGATAAATAAAGATAAGTAAAATACCGGTGGTAAACACCAGTGTCACTACCTGTTGCGAGGAGATTATTGACTTTTCCGAAAGCAGATAAGGGGGCGGTAAAATAGCGGCCAGATAAAGCCACTCATTCTGCGAAACTTCAAGCTGGATCACTAAAATAGGCGGTTTTACGGAGGGAATAATTAACGAATACGCTCCCCAGGAAGGCGGTAAATCTTTTAATAACACATCATTTTTTAACACATGGAGATCATCGGGATGGGAAAACTCTATCTGCAGCTCTTGATCCCCGGCAATTCTTCGCCTTAATACATTATCAACAGTGCTTATAATGCTGCGCTTTAACTCACTTTCTGCTATCGGGTTAATATTTATTTTTTCACTGTTTAACGACACAAAAAAACGGCTGCCGCCTAAATCCCTTAGCTGCTCAAGCACCAGATAACGGTATTCCAGCGGTAAATTTTTAAAAAATGAGATCGTACTTAACGCATTCTCCGCTAAATTATTAGCATTAAGCAGGACTAATTTTTCCTCACTGTCTGCAAACTGATTAACCCAGAAAAAACTACTGGAAGCCTGAGCCACAATTACCGACAACATGGTGAGCAATAACATTCTGGAAATTAATGATTTAAACAGCAGACGCAGATAGATCATCAGATTTGACCAGGCACTGCTGAGCAGATTAGTTTTCTTCACGGACATCGGCAATAAATACATAACCGGCACCACGCATGGTTTTGATTATTTTAGGTGATTTTGCATCGTCTTTTAAACACTGGCGCAAACGGCTTAAATGCACATCAATACCCCGTTCGTTTGCAAAAGCGTCCCGGCCATGTAAAGCCTGACAGATTTGATCCCGGGAAATTGGGACATTGGTATTGTCTAAAAACAGATTGAGTAATTGAAAATCAGCACCGCTTAATGAGATTACCCGGCCATTTTCATCCATTAACTGCTGTTTTTTGGTATCCAGTTTCCAGTTCGCAAAATACAGGTAGCGCGCTTTTTCGCTGGTTTTAGTTTGTTCACCGGCAAACTGAGAACGCCTTAATAAAGCTTTAATCCGCGCAAGTAACTCTCTCGGACTAAAGGGTTTGGCAATATAATCATCGGCACCAATTTCCAGGCCTAACACACGATCCGTTTCATCGGAATTCGCGGTAAGCATAATAATCGGCACATGCGAGGTTTGGCGGATACGCTGACAAAGAACAAAACCATCATCACCTGGCAACATAATATCCAATACAATTAAATCAGGGCTATTGGATAATAGTTTTTTATCCATTTCAATGCCGTCTTCCGCAGTAATAACAGCAAAATTGTTTTTTGATAAGTACTCTGCTAACAATTCACGTATTGCCTGATCATCATCCACAACTAAAACTTGTTTATTACTGCTCACATTGATTCCTTTTAAAACATAAACAGGCAATTCCAAGTGCATTAAAGATGTGCTCTTGTATTGCGCGGGAAAAATTAAACTAACAAGGTATGAGTTGCAGGAAGTAGTTACACTCCTTTCACAAAATCGTCTGCAACGATTTGGGACAGCGTTAGCTGACCACAAATTGGTGAGGAATAAAAATGTTGCGCATAAAATTCATTCCCCAGAGAGGGGTAATTTTAACCAGTCAGACTGAACACTTATTTGCTGCACTTGCTATCATTCCATTATCAAAGAAATTTTAACTGAATCTATTTTCAGTTGGTAGCAGAGCATCTCATTAATTCTGCAAAATCACGATATTTAAGTATTGTATCCGTAAATATGAGATTTGCATCGCAAAAAAAGTGTAAAAAAAATATCCCTTAACTATTCGTTTTTATATTAAAAAACATAAACTTAAATATAAAAATGGAGCGTTAATAAAAAAAAATACTGATAGCGTGTTTGTTTACTCTTGCCAGCGGAAAAAACGGTGATAAAATGCGCGACTTTAAGTTATTGCAACAGCTTACTTTTGCTGTTTTTTAACCCACTATTCAGAACAACTTTGAACAATAAATAGGAGCGTGATCATATGTATTTATCGAATTTACCTAACCACGCTGAAGATCTATTTTTTATCAGTTATTCTGCCGGTTATACGCCATTTAATACCTATTTATACTTTGCCACTGAACCGTGATTTAAACGGTTACTCCTCAGCACCACCCTCATTTTTTTAAAGTGAGTTAAACCACTTTTAGTTCCAGTTTATGGACCCTTTACACTATTTAAGGATCTCGTTATGCAAAACGTCCTGAATTTAGCACCTGAAATACGCCTATCAAACGACCAGGAAGTGCCGTTTGTTAACGAATTATATGACCTTACCCCTGACAATGTGCTGTTAAGTCAAGAACATTATGAATCAGAAGTACGTTCATATCCGCGACGTTTGCCGATTGCAATTAAAAATACGCGTGGTGTTATTATTGAAGATACCAAGGGACAAGTTTATTTAGACTGTCTTGCCGGTGCCGGCGCTTTGCCGCTTGGTTATAACCATTCCGAGATCAACCAGGTGATGATTGGCCAACTTAATCAGGGTGTGCCTTATCAAACATTGGATATTACCACACCTGCAAAAGATGCTTTCATTAAGTCTGTGATGCAGTTTTTGCCAAGTAACTTTGCTAAAAATGCGCGTATTCAATTTTGCGGCCCTTCCGGTGCAGATGCCGTTGAAGCCTCTATCAAACTGGCCAAGCTTTATACCAAGCGTAACACCATGATCTCCTTCCATGGGGCTTATCACGGTATGACCAATGGTTCATTGGCATTAACTGGTAACTTAGGCGCTAAAAATCGTCGTACCGGACTGATGTCTGACGTACATTTTATGCCTTTCCCGTACAGTTTACGTTGTACTTTCGGTCTCGGCGGCATTGAAGGTGCTAAGCAGAGCATCCGTTATATTGAATCGGTTTTAAGTGATGATGAAAGCGGTATTACCAAGCCTGCTGCCATTATCGTTGAGCCGATTCAGGGAGAAGGCGGCGTAATTCCGGCACCGGCTTATTGGTTACAGGAACTGCGCCGTATTACCAGTGAACACGGTATTTTGCTGATTTTTGATGAAATTCAATGTGGTGTTGGCCGTTCCGGCGATAATTTCGCTTTTGAAGAGGCTGGCATTGAACCCGATATCTTAATACTGTCTAAAGCAATCGGCGGCGGCATGCCGATGTCTATTATTTTGTACAACAAAAAATTTGACTGCTGGAACGCCGGTGAGCATACGGGTACGTTCCGCGGTAATCAGCTGGCCATGGCAAGCGGTGCAAAAACATTAGAAATTATCCAGCGTGATAATCTTACTGAAAATGCGAAGCAACGCGGTGAACAGTTACGCAGCCTATTACGCACGATTCAAACTGAAACGGATTGTATTGCGGAAGTGCGCGGGCGTGGTTTGATGTGCGGTATTGAAATTGTCAAGGCGGGTGAAGTTGACGCACTGGGTCATCCGGTCAGCGATCCGGCGCGTACGGCAAAAATTCAACGTGCCGCCCTGGAGCGCGGTTTAATCATTGAAAAAGGAGGTCGTAAAGGTTCTGTATTGCGTTTCCTACCTCCGCTTATTATCAGTGAAACACAAATAAACTTTGTTGCTGAAACACTTAAAGCAGCCATTGAATGTACGCAGGGTTAAATCAGTGAAGCAATCTAACTCACCATGGTCAAAGCATTTTATCCAGATTGCCGGGACCGATAATCAAGCTTTTACAACAGCAAGCCAGCAGGCATTGGATAATATCCACAGCTTGTTTGCAGAGTGTGCCAAACCTTACTCGGGTTTGGCGCCGGAGCTACTCAAAGAAGCCATTTATAACAGCAATCTGGATCAGGCTGAATCGCTGCAGTCAGCGATTCAACAAAGTAATGATCTGATTGCGAAAAACTCAATCATGGTACAGCACCCGCATTGCATTGCGCACCTGCATACGCCACCGTTAATTTCATCGGTGATCGCTGAGTTTTATATTGCCGCCTTGAATCAATCGATGGACTCCTGGGATCAGGCTTCTGCCGCGACTTTCCTGGAGCAATTTATTATCGACTGGTTAGTCAAAACCTATGAGATGGGCACTGACGCTGATGGTGTGTTTACCAGCGGCGGCACACAAAGTAATTTGATGGGCATGCTGTTAGCACGTGACTGGTTTGCCTATAAATATTCAGAACATAATGTTCAGCAGGACGGTTTGCCGGACTACAGCAGCAAGCTGCGCATTATCTGCTCCGATAAAAGTCATTTTACTATTCAGAAATCTGCTTCATTAATGGGGCTGGGTGAACGCTCTGTTGTGTGTGTGAAAACCAATGTCCAGGGGCAGATGGATACCGCAGATCTGCAGGCAACCATTGCAAAATTGCTTGCTCAGGGATTATTGCCGATGGCGGTCGTTGCCACCGCAGGAACAACGGATCACGGTGCAATAGATGATTTAGAGAAGATAGTCACAATCAGCCACAGTGCCGGATTATGGTGTCATGTCGATGGCGCCTACGGTGGTGCACTAATGCTCAGTGACAAACATAAATCCCGTCTGCGCGGCATTGAATCTGCGGACTCAGTGAGTGTTGATTTTCATAAATTGTTCTACCAGACAATCAGTTGCGGTGCTTTATTAATTAAAGATAAAAGCAATTTCAGAAGCCTGCTGCACCACGCAGATTACCTCAACCGTGAAGGAGATGAACTGCCTAATCTGGTCGATAAAAGTATTGCCACGACAAAACGTTTTGACGCGTTAAAAATGTTTATGACCTTAAAAGGCGTTGGTGCTACAGCACTGGGTGAAATGTACGACCAATTAATTGAATTAACTCAGTTAGTTGCACAATCTGTTCAACAGAATGAACATTTTGAACTGTGCTGTGAACCGTTATTATCAACGGTGTTATTCCGCTTGGGCAAGCAATATCAGGGTGCACTAAACCTTGAAGAGTTTAATCAGCTACATCAGAAATTACGCTTACAACTGTTAACCAGTGGTGATGCGGTGATTGCAGAAACAAAAGTTGACGGCAAGCTTTATCTTAAATTTACCCTGTTAAACCCTTGTTTAACATTAAAAGATTTTGATTCTCTGTTTACGAAAATTGAATCGCACGCACAACAATTAATTAATACGTAACCCGGGTAAAACACAGGTTACATCTACAAGGACTTTAAAATGTCAGTATTACAAATAGGCGCCGGTGGCGTTGGGTGGGTTATTGCCCATAAATGTGCTCAGAACAACGATGTATTTGGCGATATCACGTTAGCTTCCCGTACCATTTCAAAATGTGATAAAATTATTACCTCGATTAAAGGGCGTAATAATTTAAAAGACCCGAGTAAAAAAATTCAAGCCGTCACGGTTAATGCTGATGATGTTGATGCTTTAGTTAAACTTATCAACGAAGTACAGCCGGACTTAGTGATTAACGCCGGCCCGCCCTGGGTAAACGTCGCTATTATGGAAGCTTGTGTACAGACAAAAACCGCTTATTTGGATACCTCTGTTGCGACAGATTTATGCAGCCCGGGACAACAAGTGCCGGAAGCTTATGATCCGCAATGGGCATTTGCCGAGCGTTTTAAAGAAGCGGGTATTACTGGTATTCTAAGTGCCGGTTTTGATCCGGGTGTGGTCAGTGTTTTTGCCGCTTATGGGCATAAACACCTGTTTGACGAGATTGACAGCATTGATATTATGGATGTTAATGCCGGTGATCACGGACAAAAGTTTGCCACAAACTTTGACCCTGAAACTAACCTGCTCGAAATTCAGGGTGATTCTTTTTATTACGAAAACCAGGAGTGGAAGAGCGTTCCCTGCCATAGCCGCATGATGGAATTTGATTTTCCTGTTGTCGGCCCGCAAAAAGTCTACTCAATGGCACACGATGAAGTCCGCTCTTTAGCACAGTACATTCCGGCTAAACGGATCGAATTCTGGATGGGCTTCTCTGATAATTACCTGAATTACTTTAATATGCTGCGTGATATCGGCATGTTAAACCCTAATCCAATTACCACATCAGACGGTATTACGGTTAAACCGCTGCAGGTATTAAAAGCGATTTTACCGGATCCGACCTCACTGGCACCGGGTTATGTGGGTAAAACCTGTATTGGTACCTGGATCCGCGGTAAAAAAGACGGCAAAGCTAAAAGTGTCTTTATCTACAATATTTGTGACCATAAAGAGTCTTATATTGAAGTTGAGCACCAGGCTATCTCCTACACCACAGGAGTACCGGCAATTACAGCCGCCCTGCTTTACTTCCAGGGTAAATGGAATGATGTGGGTCTATTCAATGTAGAACAACTCAACCCGGATGATTTCTTAGATCTGATGCCACGCATAGGTTTAACCTGGCAGGTACAGGAGTTAGAAGCTTAATCCACGCCACTTGAAACGAAGGCTTCGGCCTTCGTTTTTATTGTCAATCAACACTCTAATAAAGATCTCCACTATGCACATCAATGAAAACCAGTTAACCACTCCTTATTTTATGATCGATGAAAGCAAGCTGATTGAAAACCTTGAAAAAGCCAAACTGCTTAAGCAAATTTCAGGGGCTAAATTAGTGCTGGCACTGAAGTGTTTTTCAACCTGGGGCACCTTCGAGACCATGAAGCCTTATTTAGACGGGACCACCAGCTCAGGCCCTTTTGAAGTTAAATTGGGCTATCAAACCTTCGGCGGTGAAACTCATGCTTACAGCGTCGGTTATTCAAAAAAGGATATCGAAGAGGTTGCACCTTTATCGGACAAGATTATCTTCAATTCATTAACTCAGCTGGAAGCGCATTTTGCTGCTGCGGATCCCTTTGCTTCCTTGGGGCTGCGCATTAATCCGCAGCGCAGTTTCGCAGGCCAGGATCTCGCTAATCCGGCACGCCCCTACTCACGTCTGGGAGTCAAAAAAGAACTGCTGGACCTCTCTGTGGTAGATAAAGTAGACGGCTTTATGTTTCATATGAACTGTGAAAATAAAGATGTCGATGCGTTTATTGCTATTTTAGATCATATCTCGGAAGAGTTTTCAGAATATCTGGCGCAGCTTAAGTGGTTAAGCTTGGGTGGCGGTATCTTTTTCACCTACCCCGGTTATCCCATTGAAAAACTGGGTCAGGCACTAAAAGCTTTCAGTGAAAAACACAATATCCAACTCTATTTAGAGCCTGGTGAAGCTATTATTACGCGCACCGCCGATCTTGTGGTCAGCGTGATAGATATTGTTGATAACGGTAAAAAAACAGCGATTGTCGACAGTGCCACGGAAGCGCATCGTTTAGATACGCTGATCTACAATGAACCCGCCTCAATTGCTGAAGCATCTGCTGATGGACAATTCCCCTACATCATCGGTTCATGCTCCTGCCTGGCGGGCGATCAGTTCTGCGAAACACAATTTGCACAGCCGCTGCAGATTGGGCAAAAACTGCATATTCTCGACTCTGCCGGTTATACTATGGTCAAACTGAACTGGTTTAACGGTTTGAAAATGCCGGGCATCTATTACAAGCGTGTTGATGGTGAGATCCAGTTATTAAAAAACTTTACCTATGAGGATTATAAAGCGAGTTTAGGTGAAGCCTAAGCGCATCTAATCACCGGGCAATAATCTGACTCAGACGGTGTAATGCCCGGTTATAAGTTTTTCAGGTAAGCTGAACCACCTAATTGTCGCACCGAGTGTTGAATTTGCGCAGCACGTTTTAATACGTAGGGCGAGGGATTCCGCGCAGACATCACTTTGGGATTAGGTAATACCGCAGCTAATAACGCGGCCTGATAAGCACTAATCTGTGTCGCAGGTCGAAAAAACAGCTTACGGCCGGCCGCCCCCACGCCATATACACCAGGCGCAAATTCAACCACATTCAGATAAAGCTCCAATATTCTTCGTTTGGGCAGAAATATCTCCAGCAGCACGGTAAAATAGGCTTCCAGTGCTTTTCTGAACAGACTCCGTCCCGACCACAAATACAGGTTTTTCGCCAGCTGTTGGCTGATAGTGCTTGCCCCGCGCGGTTGCGCCCGATCTTCCGTTAATGCTTTTGCAAGAGACTCAAAATCAAAACCATAATGGTTAGGAAATTTCTGATCTTCCGATGCCACAACAGAGATAGGCAATGTTGCCGCGATATTGGCGTAAGGCGTCCAGTCTAAAGAGATGATTTTCCTGTCGCTGAACTGCTCCTGAATTATAAAAGATGTTGTAAAAGGATTCAGCCAGCGCAAAGGCAGGGTCAGCAGGATACTGAGCGCAAAAAAAGCAGCAGAAGTAATCAGCAGATAACGAAGCAGTCGCTTACTTAACCCCTTATGATTATAAATCTTTTTGTTTTTCATTGTGATTCACAAACCCAAAGCCGGAAAAATTTGTGATGATTATACCAACATTATCCGCTTTGCAGAAAAACAAAGGCGGCGATAAATTTTCCTCTGCCGCCACCTTATATTTTAACTGTTCGAACTAATAAAATATAGTTTTTAGTCATCACCAGATCCGTTGCATTTTCCGATGACATATCATAATCCGCGGGAGCGCCGGATTTGGGATCGCTTCTTTGCGCGCCTGCACCATGCCAGTCATAATAAGTTGTTGCAGCAGAGTTCTTTTTGCTGAACGCTTTGCCAAAAGAGATATAGTTTGCACTGTATTTAAAATCACCCTGTGTGGTGCTCGACCAGACCCAAAGCGGATCAGCCGTTGTATTGTCGCCGGTCAAAGTGAAATATTGGGTATTTATAGCAGGCCAGGAAGCAACTTCACCACCATATTTGACGATACTCTGCAGCTCTTTAATGTTTGGCAGACGCCAGTCATTGTGCCCGGCCAGTGTAGAAACTTCAGCATAGGCTAAACTGTCCTGCCAGTTTCTTCTTACCCCATCATCTGACTGCTGCCACATCAACCCGGTTGCTTTATCTGTCACTGTGCCATCGTTATTATCCGCGAAATCGTTTACACCGTAGACATTTTCTTCACCACGTACGCACCTTACAAAGTTGCCGGGAGCATGCACACTTTCATCTGTTGTGCCGAAAACATAGCCCGTCTCATAACCTTTGATATGCCCATCCGCAAAGTTAAAACCAAATGCGGCTTCCACATTCTCAGTGTTGTGTACAGGACCGAGGGTGTATTTAGTGATTGACCAGTACTGACCGATATATGCCATTCTTTTATCATATTCGAAGTCAAAATAATCGGTATCTATGTAAGGTGTATTTTCACTCTCATTACGGGGATTAACGATCTCTCCTCTAAAATCCGCCAGAGAATAGAGCTCTTTTATGGTCGGCAGGCGCCAGTCGTTATGATTTGCCACGCTTAAATCTTCACAGTAGGCAATAGCATCATCATAAGAGTAGTGCTTGTAATCCGGCGTTTTCTGCCAGATCATGCCGGTATTATTATCCGTAACGGTCTTGTCACCATTATCAGTATAAGAAGGCTGTACGCCAGCGTACTGCGCATCCTGCCCGGATAAAGCACTGCCTTGAGCCGGGCAGCTTATTTCGCCACCGGCGTTATCAAAACAACTATCCTGAGCGGTATCAACAACGACAAATTTAACTGCCGGTGCTGTTGATTCACCCATATTTTCCGATGGGATAGCCTTCATGTCACTGCAGGCGCTCAAAGAAGCAATACCTGCGATTAAAGCTGTCAATGTGAGCTTTTTATTAACCTTTAATTTTGTCACTATAATATTCCTTGTTTGCCTATTTCCGGGAAAAAATGAATAACATTTTGCTGTGAAACTATAATCAAACCATCTTCTCTCTTGTTATCAAATTACTTTTTCTTTACCATAATGATAACAATTATCAATAAAATCATAAAAAAATAAAATCCGCCTCACGCACAATACGTTATTGCTGTATGGCGTTATCAGTAAAACATTTGCAGGCGTATAGATTTGCTTGCATTTTTGATGTTTCCGGATTGATTAAGAACCTGAAG
>NZ_JBFGZY010000049.1:0-23267 GCF_041586535.1 Psychromonas sp.
ACGGCAGAGATGTATGCCGTTCCTCCCTCACCGGATACCTATGGCAAAACTGAAACGATTATCGGAAACTGGCTGGCCGGCAACCAAAATAAACGCAATGATCTGATTATTGCCAGCAAAATAGCCGGTCCCGGGCTGCACTGGGTGCGAAATGGCGGAGCCATTACGGGTGATGCTGTGGTGCAAGCGGTAGATGCTTCACTGAAACGTTTACAGACAGACTATATCGACCTTTATCAACTGCACTGGCCAAATCGCACCTCTCCGCATTTTGGCAAACAATGGCCGAATCAATTTCGCTTCAGTGACGTTAATGCCAGTGAGCAAACAGCACAAATGCTGGATATTCTGCAGGGGCTGGATCGCTGCGTAAAAGCGGGGAAAATCCGTTATTGCGGGTTATCCGATGATACCACCTGGGGCATTAATACCTACCTTAAGTTAAGCGAGCAGTATGATCTGCCGAGAATGGTCTCTATCCAGAATGAATTCAGCCTGCTGCACAGCAAAGACTGGCCCTATTTGCTGGAAAACTGCGTACATGAGGAGATCGCTTATCTGCCCTGGTCGCCATTAGCAACCGGTATGTTAACGGGCAAGTATCTTAATGGTGCTCGTCCCGATGGCAGTCGCTGGACTCTGTCACAACGTAATGGCCTGTTCCGCGATACTCCGGCCGCGCACAAAGCGGTTGCGGCATATGCGCAGATAGCAAAACAACATGGCTTTACAGCTGCTCAGCTGGCGCTGGCCTGGTGCGCTCAAGTTGATGGCGTTACTTCTACAATTATTGGTGCAACCACTATGCAGCAGTTAACAGAAGATATAGATGCTTTTAGCATGCCCCTAAGCGAGCAGGCATTAAGCGAAATAGATGCGGTTATGAAAACCTATCCGGCTCCTTTTTAATCAGAACAAGACCTAAAAATATCCCCCTGTGCAGGGGGATATTTATACCAAATCCGTTCTACTGCCCAAAGACAATTTCGCCATCCTGCAGCTCTGCCCGTATCTCTTTACCCGGCTGTAAACGTCCGGAAAGGATATCCTGCGCCAATGCGTTTTCAAGCAGCTGCTGAATAGCGCGTTTCAGCGGTCTTGCGCCATAAACAGGATCATACCCCGCATCCACCAGCAGCTGGATCGCCTGATCAGTAAAGGTTAACTGGTAGTCTTTATCCTGCAGACGTTTTTTCAACGAGTCTAATTGGATCGCAGCAATCGATTTAATGTGCTCCATACCCAATGGATGGAAGACGACGGTTTCATCAATCCGGTTTAAAAACTCCGGTTTAAATTGATGCGCCAGTACCTCAAGTAAAGCCGATTTAATTTCGTTATAACCGACCTGATCAAAACGCTCCTGAATAATATCCGAACCGATGTTGGAGGTCATAATGATCACCGTATTACGGAAATCCACAGTACGCCCCTGGCCATCGGTTAAACGCCCGTCATCGAGCACCTGCAGTAAGATATTAAACACGTCCGGATGGGCTTTCTCGATCTCATCCAGCAGAATCACCGAATAGGGTTTACGGCGCACCGCTTCGGTCAGATATCCGCCCTCTTCGTACCCTACATATCCCGGAGGCGCACCCACCAGGCGGGAAACCGAATGTTTTTCCATAAACTCGGACATATCAATGCGCACCATATTATCCTCACTGTCAAAGAGGAAATGAGCCAATGCCTTACAGGATTCTGTCTTACCCACCCCCGTCGGACCTAAAAAGAGGAAAGATCCCACCGGACGATTCGGATCGCTTAACCCCGCCCGGCTGCGGCGAATCGCATTGGCAATCGCATCAATCGCTTCATTTTGACCTATTACCCGACTATGCAGGTGAGTTTCCATTTTCAGTAGCTTGTCGCGCTCCCCTTCGAGCATTTTCGCCACCGGAATCCCCGTCCAGTGCGCAAGAATTTCAGCCACTTCACTTTCGGTAACCGCATGTTTGAGCAGGGTCATCTCCTGCATTTCAGCCTCAGCTGCCAGCGCTAACTGTTTTTCCAGATCCGGAATAATGCCGTACTGCAGTTCTGACATACGCGTTAAATCAACCGCCCGGCTGGCCACTTCAAGATCTAAACGCGCCTGTTCGATCGACTGTTTAATGCTCTGCGTGCCTGAAAGCGCCGCTTTTTCAGAGCGCCACACTTTATCCAGCTCCATATACTCTTTTTCTTTATCCTGCAGAGATTTTTCCAAATCAGCCAGACGCTTAATAGTGGCTTCATCAGTATCATTCTGCAGCGCTTTCTGCTCCAGTTTTAACTGAATTATTTTACGCTCCAGTTTATCCAGATCTTCCGGCTTGGAGTCCATCTGTAAACGGATGCTTGAAGCCGCTTCATCAATTAAATCAATCGCTTTATCCGGAAGCTGGCGATCTGAAATATAGCGGTGGGAGAGTGTCGCCGCAGCCACAATAGCGGGATCGGTAATTTCCACCTTATGGTGCAGTTCATAACGCTCTTTTAAACCACGTAAAATAGCTATGGTATCTTCCACCGTCGGCTCATCGACCAGCACTTTTTGGAAGCGACGCTCAAGGGCGGCATCTTTTTCAATATACTTGCGGTATTCATCCAGCGTTGTTGCCCCGACACAATGCAGCTCGCCCCTTGCCAACGCCGGTTTTAGCATATTACCGGCATCCATCGCACCGTCTGCCTTACCCGCGCCCACCATGGTATGCAGTTCATCAATAAAGAGAATGATTTTGCCCTCTTCTTTGGACAATTCATTGAGTACCGCTTTTAATCTTTCTTCAAATTCACCGCGATATTTTGCACCGGCAATTAATGCGCCCATGTCCAGTGCCAGTACCCTTTTGTTCTTCAATCCTTCCGGGACTTCACTATTTATAATACGCTGTGCCAGACCTTCTACAATAGCGGTTTTACCTACCCCCGGCTCACCGATTATAACCGGATTATTTTTGGTACGGCGCTGCAGCACCTGAATCATCCGGCGCACCTCATCATCACGACCAATCACCGGATCCAGTTTGCCCTGCTCCGCCTGTTCGGTTAAATCAACGGTATATTTTTCCAGCGCTTTCTCCTGCCCCTCAGCATCGGGATCCGTCACATTTTGACCGGCACGGATTTTTTCAATGGATTTCTCAACTTTCTGCTTGTTCAAGCCGAATTTTTTTAGAATATCCCCTAATCGGCCTTTATCTTCACAGGCGGCAACTAAAAAAAGCTCCGAAGAGATAAATTTATCCTTAGATTTCTGCACATATTTATCGCACAGGTTAAACAGGGTATTGAGTTGATTGGATATTTGAATATCGCCACCGATTCCAGCCACTTTTGGAAGCTGGTCAAGTTCCTTGGAAAGCTGAGATCGTAATAAACTCAGATCAACCTCTAAATCGGCGAATATCGGCCGTAATGAACCGCCGTCCTGATTTAACAGCGCCAGCATCAGGTGGATTGGCTCGATGTACTGGTTATCGCGCCCGAGCGCTAAGGACTGCGCATCGGCAATCGCTAATTGAAATTTACTGGTTAATTTATCCATACGCATAACAATGCCCTCTTCAAAAAATGTCACTCTTAGATAACATTAAAGATGGTGGTTAATTGTACGATTTCAAGGCGGGATAATAAAATTTGCTGGAAATGATCCAGGCGCTTTCTAAAAAAATGTTATTTTTCAATTAATTATCGTCAGCAGCCAAATTAATTCAGGATGCCGATTGCACATTCCGCAATAATTTGGCCATATCGGAGCAGTGGGTTATTTGCTTGTGTCATCAATCCAGATCAAGGTCGCCATGCGCCCGGTAATATTGTCCCGGCGATAAGAATAAAAAAGCCCTGCTTCATTAAAAGTGCAGTGCTCGCTTGCGGTGATTTCAAAAACCTTAAAAGGCGCCAGACGCAAACGCGCTAACTGCTGTAAATCAGCTAACCAGCGATCCTCAAAAGCAGTAAAAGCGCTTTTTGCCAACTTATTCTCAGCGATAAATGCAGCGCGTACTTCATCACCGACGGCAAAAGCCGTTTTTCCGATACAGGGGCCCAGCCAGACTAATAAGTCTGCTGAATTAACATCTAACTGCCGACAAATCGATTTAATTGATTTTTCAATAATGCCATCACATAACCCCCGCCAGCCCGCATGTACAGCACAGACAAAACTGCCCAGTTTGTCGGTAATCAGCAGCGGCAGGCAATCCGCGGTCATGACAATGCATGGCTGTTGTTGTTGTGTCGTCCATGACGCATCTGCGGTTATATCCACTGGCATGTTTTGCTCAACCCGGACTAAAACGGTGCTGTGGATTTGATTTAACCAGAAGAGCTTGTCGGGTAAAGACAGAGTATTACTTAACAGGCTGCGATTTTTGCAGACAATAGCGTGGTCATCTGCAACATGTAAGCCTAAATTCAGACCTGAATAAGCCCCCTGGCTATATCCGCCAATACGGGTGCTGGAAAATGCCCGAATATGTGCAGGTGCGGACCAGTTAGGGCGTATCAACTGCACATTATCGTGGCCATTTTCCGCAGCGTTCGCGGAAAATACCTGAATATCGGCAGCTGCAGCCACATCGGCTTCCGTCTGCTGCACATCTGGCTGATTATCAGGCTTATTTGAGTGGTTATTAGCCACCATGCTGGATCATATCCTGACGTAATGCTTCAGCAAGTTCAGCCATATCAGCAGGTATCGGCGCATGCCATTCCATCATCTCTCCGGTAATAGGATGCTCTAAACGCAGCATAGTTGCATGCAGTGCCTGACGTTTAAAATTACGCAATGCCGTTAACAACGCCTCTGAAGCGCCTTTAGGAGGACGCGGACGACCACCGTAAACCGGATCACCGGCGAGTACATGGCCAATATGCATCATATGCACACGAATCTGGTGGGTACGCCCGGTTTCAAGACGTAAACGCAGACGGGTATGGGCACGATATTTCTCGGAAACACGGTAATGAGTCACAGCATGTTTTCCGCCCGTAGCATTAACCGCCATTTTGGTACGGTGTACTTTATCCCGTCCGATAGGCGCATCGACCATTCCGCCGGCGGTAAAAGTTCCCATGGCAATAGCCTCATATTCACGGGTTATCTGCCGAGCCTGCAAACTGGCCACCAAGTGCGTTTGTGCCGGCACGTTTTTAGCAATCACCATCAGCCCGGTGGTATCCTTATCCAGACGATGCACAATACCGGCCCGCGGTACTTCAACAATTTGCGGATAATGGTTTAATAGCGCATTAAGTACTGTACCATCGGGATTGCCGGCACCTGGATGGACGACTAAACCGGCCGGTTTGTTAATTACAATGATATCGTCATCTTCAAAAACAATATTTAACTTAATATTTTGCGCTTTATAAACGACTTCATCTTCAAGTACGGCTTTTACTTCAACCAGTTGCCCGGTATAAACTTTTTCGCGGGGACGATTTACCGCTTCTCCGTCAATTTTGACCATATCGGCCAATATCCATTCCTTAATGCGCGTACGTGAATAGTCCGGGAACAGTGATGCTACTGCCTGATCTAATCGAAACCCGAGTTGCTGGTCAGTAACTTCTGCGCTGAGATTTAACTCTTGACTCATATATTGTTCTCTTTTTCTACACTATTGTTTACTGGCAAATTGATTAATGTCGATTCTCTGCAGAGAAAAAATTCAAACAATTGGCCATAAATAAGATTAATTTTGTTGCGGGCACTGTGATCCTGTCACATTTTATCTTTTTTAACTTTTCTTTTATGGGTTGATAGAAGATACTGTGCTTTTTATCTGCATTGGCATTATAACACTTATGAAAAAGATCCTCAGACTATTAACGTCCTCTCTTGTGATTGTTTTATTGAGCACCGGCTGCTCTTCAAAAAAAGCAGAAAAACCCAAAGTGGAAGATAAACCACCAGCGGTACTTTATGAAGAAGCAAAACGTGCCCTGGAATCTGCAAATTTTGAAAAAGCATCTGATATCTTAGAAGCATTAGATACCCGCTATCCATTCGGTTCGCATTCAGATCAAGTACAGTTAGATCTTATTTATAGTTATTACAAACGCAAGGAAACCGCATTAGCACTTGCCAGCATTGATCGTTTTCTGCGCCTCAACCCAACTCATCCGGATCTTGATTACGTTTATTATATGCGTGGTTTAACTTATATGGGCGCAGATCAGCAGTTTTTTCAGGAGTTATTCGGCATTGACCGTTTCAACCGAGATCCGAATAATGCCATACAGGCCTTTAAAGACTTATCGCAACTTATCAAATACTACCCGAATAGTGAATATGCCGCTGATGCACAGCAAAGAGTTATATATTTAAAAGATCATTTAGCACGTTATGAGATTGCGATTGCGCAGTGGTATATCAAACGCGATGCTTATATTGCTGCTATCAACCGCTGCAAAGTAGTATTAAACAATTATCCTGACAGTGCGATGGTTGAACAGGCATTGGAGATCATGATTGAAGCTTACGAGGCACTGAACATCGAAGAGCCGAAACAAAATGCATTGGCGGTATTAAAATTAAACTTCCCGGAGAATGCCCGCTTTAATGGCCTTAATCTGTATTAATTTAATCAAGCTAGATAGATAATAAAAAGGAGAACGAGGTTCTCCTTTTTATTTTACACTCGATTATAAAAGGCGCAGCGATTAAAGCGCTTCGTGATCCTCTTCACCGGTACGAATACGGATAACACGCTCAACAGGCGTAACGAAGATTTTACCATCACCAATTTTACCGGTTTGTGCTGTTCCCATAATGGCTTCGATGCAGCGTTCAACATCCTCTTGTTTAACCACTAGCTCAATTTTTACTTTTGGTAAAAAATCAACCATGTATTCAGCGCCACGGTAAAGCTCGGTGTGTCCTTTTTGACGACCGAAACCTTTCACTTCAGAGACAGTCATGCCTGTGATATCAATATCAGCAAGTGCTTCACGAACATCATCCATTTTAAAGGGTTTAATAATTGCTTCTATTTTTTTCATCGTGATCTCTTTTATGTTGTTTGTAAACGTATCTAGTACCTCTACACATTAATATTGATTGCTTAAATTTTTAGCATGGCTTTTCAATGGGCCGCGGGATTTATCCCGCATTTATTAGCAACAAGAGGGCTGAAGCCCTCGCCCCTTTGTTTAGAACGGGATGCATACAGATCATCAACCAATCACTTCTTTTGTGGCTAGGTACTAGTTGTAAGTACTTTAATACTAAATAGAGTAAATATACAGATAGAAAATGTGAAAAACGCTATGCCGTTGTTATTTTCCCCCTGCAAAAATGAAAATAATTATTCAACCTGCTTAATACGCAGCTCCGCCGGTACTTCAAAAACAGTGTTTTCTTCCACACCGGGGTTTTCAGTCACCACCACTCCGCCAAGTTTCTGCAGTTTATCGACCACCGCCTGCACCAGCACTTCAGGTGCTGAAGCACCCGCAGTGACACCGACTATTTTTACATTTTCAAACCATTCGCATTGAATATCTTTTTCATTATCAATCAGATAAGCATTAACGCCCACACAGCTGGCCTTCTCCTGTAAACGATTCGAATTAGAGGAGTTGGTTGAGCCGACCACTAACACCAGGTCGCTTTTTTGCGCAAGATCTTTAACCGCATCCTGACGATTTTGTGTCGCGTAACAGATATCATCTTTACGCGGCCCCTCAATATTGGGAAACTTGTCACGCAACGCCTGGATAATATTGGCTGTATCATCTACCGACAGGGTTGTTTGCGAACTGTAACAGAGACTATCGGAGTTTTTAACCTGTAATTTACTGACGTCCTGAGGTGATTCAACCAGATAAATTCCGCCCTGCGGGTTATCATATTGCCCCATAGTGCCAACCACTTCAGGGTGGCCCTGATGACCAATCAAAATACATTCCTGGCCACGGCGGCTGGCGCGGGTGACTTCCATATGCACTTTGGTCACCAACGGGCAGGTGGCATCAAAGACTTTAAGTTCACGACGTTTAGCCTCTTCACGCACCGATTGCGCAACGCCATGCGCACTGAAGATAACAATATTATTATCCGGCACTTCATCCAGCTCTTCTACAAATACCGCACCACGGGCTTTCAAACCATCAACCACATACTGGTTATGGACAACTTCATGACGCACATAAATAGGCGGAGTAAAAATATCCAACGCACGCTCTACAATTGAAATTGCACGATGTACGCCGGCACAAAAACCGCGCGGATTCGCTAAAATGATTTCCATAACTAACCTTTTTAAACTTATATCCCGTTATTCACAGGTCATGAGAGAATGCAGATGATAGATATTATCAACTAAAAAGAGAATACGCTAACCTAAAACTTCCAAAACATCCACTTCAAATGTCACTGTTTGACCGGCAAGCGGGTGATTAAAATCAACCGTCACACTGTCTGCAACCACTTCCCGGATAATGCCGGGAATCTCTTCACCATTTGGCTGGGTAAAACTGATAATAGTGCCTATTTCTGCCGGCACATCCTGGCTGAATTTACTTAATTCAAGGTGATGAATATTATCCGGGTTAGGCAGACCAAAGGCAGACTCAGGTGGCAAGGTAAAAGTTTCCGATTGCCCTTCCTGCAGACCAAGCAGGCACGCTTCGAAACCCGGGGTTAAACTGCCGTCGCCCATCACAAACTTTGCCGGTTTATTATCAACTTTGGTACTGTCAACAGCAGAGCCGTCAGCCAAACGAATTGAAAAATGCATTAAGACTGCACTGTTTTCTGCGATACGCGGATTGTTTATCTCAGTCATTTTTCTTTCCTTTATTTTGAGTATCTTCCTTACTAAAAAGAGACTCTAAGATGATGATTGCCGCACCGATAAAGATTGCGACATCTGCAATATTAAAGGTTGGCCAGCGATAAAAACCCAAATCAAAATCTAAAAAATCAATTACATAACCGAAGATTATACGATCTATAACATTGCCGATAGCACCGGATAAAATCAGTGCGTATGCACAGTTCTGCCAATACTGAACTCTGCTACTATTCTTCAGTAAATAGAGTAAATAACCTGAAACAACCAGCGCGATGCTGGTAAAAAGATATTTCTGCCAGCCTCCGGCATCACCTAAAAAGCTAAAAGCGGCACCGTAATTTCTCGCATAAGTAAAACTGAAAAATGAGAGAATCTCATAAGATTCATATAAATCTAATGATTGTATTGTCCAATATTTAGTCACCTGGTCAAGCACTAACATTATTGCCGAGAGCCATAACCAGCGCAAACCTGATTTTTCTATTATCTCTGCCATTTTTTAATCCTGAATAAAAAAACGCCTTAAATATTAAGGCGTTTACATTAGGGTCTGTTGATCCTGGAATTACGCAAACTTACGTACTTCACCCTGACCGTCAATATTAGTTACACAGCGGCCGCATAAATCAGGATGCTGTTCATTCTGACCAACTTCCTCGCGGTGATGCCAGCAGCGATCACACTTCTCTGCCGCACTCTTAACTACAGTTACCGACAAACCAGCCACTTCGGTCTGGTGAGCGGACTGTGGCGCATCAGCTAATGGTTTAACCTGTGCCTGAGAGGTAATCAGCACAAAGCGTAATTCATCTTCCAGAGTTGCTAATAAAGCACTTATCTCATCGGAAGCATAAAGTGTTACTTCAGCTTCCAGGCCGCCACCGATAGTGTTTTCTTTACGGGCGATTTCTAATGCTTTGTTGACTTCTGCACGGATTGAAATCAGCTGAGACCAGGCTTCGTTACTGAATACTTCATTATCGGTCAGACCGAACAAACCATCATACCAGACCGTTGTGAAAACAAATTCATCACGTTCACCAGGCAAGCCCGCCCAAATCTCATCAGCGGTAAAGCTTAAAATAGGAGCCATCAAACGTACCAGTGCTTCTGCGATATGGAACAGTGCCGTTTGGCAACTGCGACGCGCATTACTGTCCGCTTTAGCGGTATACTGGCGATCTTTAATAATATCCAGATAGAAACTGCCTAATTCAATAGAGCAGAAATGCATCAGTTTCTGATAAACTACATGCAGGCTGTAACTTTCGTAGGCTTCAATCACAGCATTCTGCAATGTTAATGTCTGCGCAACAATCCAGCGATCCAGCGCGACCATTTCATCACTTGCTACCAAGTCCGTGCTCGGATCAAAACCGTTTAAGTTAGCCAGCAGGAAGCGTGACGTATTCCGAATACGACGATAGCTGTCTGCGCTGCGGTTAAGGATTTCATCAGAAACCGTAATCTCACCGGTGTAATCCGTTGAGGCAACCCATAAACGCAGAATATCTGCACCCAGGTTATTCATCACGGTTTGCGGAGACATCACATTGCCTAAAGATTTAGACATTTTTTTGCCGTTTCCATCCACCACGAAACCATGGGTTAACACCTCTTTGTAAGGCGCTTTATTATTAATTGCCATGCCGGTCATTAACGATGACTGGAACCAGCCGCGATGCTGATCCGAACCTTCAAGGTACAAATCCGCTTCTGCCTGCTCGCCAGATGCTAATTTGTACTCTTCACGCTGCCCGACAACCGAAGCATGTGTGGTGCCTGAGTCAAACCATACATCCAGAGTATCAGTGACTTTACGGTACTCTTCAGCTTCAAAACCTAATATGCTTTCCGGCTCTAAATCCCACCACGCCTGAATACCCTGCTGCTCGATTTTACGGGCAATAAGTTCCATCATTTCCACACTGTTCGGATGCAGTTCATCGGTTTCTTTATGCACAAACAGGGTGATAGGCACGCCCCAGGTACGCTGACGGGAGATACACCAGTCGGGGCGGTTCTCGATCATTTTTTCAATACGTTGCTGACCCCAGCTCGGGATCCATTTAACACCTTTGATGCCGGCCAGTGCGTTATCACGCAACCCTTTTTGGTCCATAGCAATAAACCATTGTGGTGTGGCACGGAATATAATCGGTGTTTTATGGCGCCAGCAGTGCGGGTAGCTGTGCTTTAATTTTACCGAGCACAATAATGCATTTTTTTCGGTTAACACTTCAAGCACACGATCATTGGCTTTAAAGACATGTAAACCGGCAAAAAATTCCGTGTCTTCACGGAAAACACCATTATCAGCAACCGGGTTGGCAACCTCTAAATCATAACGCAGACCGACAGCGTAGTCGTCCTGTCCATGCCCGGGCGCGGTATGCACACAGCCGGTACCCGCATCAATGGTAACGTGATCGGCAACAATCGCAGGTACCTGCAGATTTAAGAACGGATGATTAAATAGTTTTTTCTCTAAATCCATTCCTGTGCAGATAGCCAGCGTAGTAAAATCTTCAATGCCGTAGCGCGCCATACAATCAGCGACTAAATCAGTGGCTAAAATTAAACGTCGCTCGCCCGCCTGAACCAGTGAGTATTCTACCTTTTCCGCCAACGCAATGGCGCGGTTAGCCGGTAGTGTCCAGGGGGTGGTTGTCCAGATAACGGCACAGACATCACCGCTGCCGAGATCATCAGCAACAGGTTTGAAACTGCGCACAACCTGCTCTGCGTCAACGGCACAAAAAGCAACATCAATCGCCGGAGATACTTTATCTTCATATTCAACTTCGGCTTCGGCTAATGCACTGCCGCAATCTGTACACCAATGCACAGGTTTAGAGCCTTTATGCAGGTGCTCATTTTTAATGATTTTTGCCAGCGCACGAACGATGTTGGCTTCAGTTGCAAAGTTCATGGTCAGGTACGGGTTATCCCATTCACCTAATACGCCAAGACGTTTAAAGTCTTTACGTTGGCCATCAACCTGACGCGCCGCATATTCACGACATTTTTTACGGAAATCCGCAGCACTGATTTTCTGCCCGGGTTTACCGACTTTCTGCTCAACTTTTAATTCGATTGGCAGGCCATGGCAATCCCATCCCGGGATATAAGGCGCATCAAAATCAGATAACGTTTTTGATTTGATAATAATGTCTTTGAGAATTTTATTAACCGAGTGACCAATATGAATATCACCGTTTGCATATGGAGGGCCATCATGCAGAACAAATGTTTTTTTACCCTTTTTAGCCGCACGAATCTTGCCGTAAAGATCCTTGCTGTACCAGTTTTTCAGCATATTCGGTTCACGATTGGCAAGATTTGCACGCATCGGGAAACCTGTTTTCGGCAGGTTTAATGTATTTTTATAATCACTCATTGCTTTTTTATTCCATCTAACATTACGTTGGGATTTGTATTCCGGCTACTTGCGCATAAATTCAAAGTCGGTGACGACCGGTTTGTGCATTTTCAAGTAGTTTATATTTTTTCATTAAGCAGATGCCATTCTCTGGCTTGCCTGATATCTTTATCGATCTGAATTTTTAGTGCCGCAAATGAATCAAAACGCACTTCATCTCGTATCTTATCTTCTAATACAACTTCTAACTGCAAACCGTATAAATCCGAATTAAAGTCGAAGATATGTACCTCTAACTGCTGGCGGACACCATTTACGGTAGGACGCTGCCCGATATTAGCAACCCCCTGATAAACCTTATCTGCAATCCCTAATACCGAGACAACAAACACACCTGACACGGGTGAGACGCGGCGCTTTAATAACAGGTTCGCAGTGGGTACACCGATAGTGCGGCCTAATTTCTGACCATGCACAACGCGCCCGGTAATACTGTATTTTCGGCCTAACATCAACGCTGCTTGCTGCAGATCTCCCGACGCTAAGGCATCACGTACACGACTGCTGCTGATACGGTGTTCCTGCTGCAGCAGGCTTTTTGTATCAACGACTTCAAAACCGTATTTTTCACCCGCCTGTTTTAATAACTCAAAGTCGCCGCGGCGCTGGTAACCAAAATGAAAATCATCACCAATCACCAAAAACTTCACACCGAGTTTTTTTATCAACAACTCTTCAATAAAATCCTGGGCACTTAAATTAGCAAATTTATGGGTAAATGAAACACATAACAGACGATCTAAACCAAGTTTCTCCAGCTGCACAAATTTATCACGTAAACGGCTTAATCTTGCCGGTGCATTTTTCCCGGCAAACAATTCCTCAGGTTGCGGCTCAAAGGTTAAAACCGTCGCCGGTACCTGCAGGCGCTTGGCCTCAACTAATAATCGGGCGAGTACCGCTTTATGACCTAAATGCACCCCGTCAAAATTACCAATACTCAAAACACATCCCTGATGCGCTGTTTTGATATTATGAATGCCGCGTAATAATTCCATTTCTTTTACATTCCATCTCTTTTACTTGGATAAAAGTCTTTTAAACACAAAAGAGTGGATTATATATTAAGCAGCGCAACTAATCAGCCCTCATTTTAACCATTCTTCTCTGAAACTTTAAAATGGCTGAAACGCAACCCGCTTAGAGCCAGGGCACATAAATACACCACTGCCCCAGCGGCGATTAAGGCGAATAATTGAACCGCCGCTGCGAACAAAGATAACTGGCTCCATTCAGGCAGAGAAGGATTAAACACCGCCAAGCCTACCGCCATCAGCAAACCCGCAAGAGCAATCCGGGTTAATACCGAGACGCTGTCCTGCTGCCTTTGATAAACACCTGTTTTATATAGACCGTACCACAACAAACCTGCATTTAAGGTCGCGGACAGCGAAGTGGCGATGGCCAAGCCGACATAACCATAGGGGATAGCAAAAATAATGTTCAGCCCCATATTGCTGACCATGGCAATTATGCCGTATTTAACCGGTGTTCTGGTATCCTGACGGGCGTAATATCCCGGTGCTAATATTTTAACCATCATAAAACTCAATAACCCACAGCCATAAGCCCATAGACTCATGGCGGCCATTGAAACGTCCTGCATAGCAAATTCACCGCGCATAAATAATACCCGCAGCATAGGCTCAGCCAGAACAATCAAACCTAACATCGCCGGAAAACCTAAGACACAGACCATACGCATCCCCCAATCCAGGGTTTTCGCAAAATGCACTTTTGACTCAGTGACATGTGACGAGGACAAACTCGGCAAAATAACTGTCGCGATAGCGATCCCGAATAAACCTAAAGGAAATTCAAGTAAACGATCCGAGTAATACAACCAGCTGATTGAGCCCGTTTGTAGAAAACTGGCAATCAGGGTATCCAGTAATAAATTAACCTGACTGACAGATACCCCAAATAAAGCGGGAATCATCAGAGTTCTGATTTTTACCACGCCGGGGTGATGCCAATCCCAAACAGGTTTCAGCAAGAGCTTTTCTTTGCGCAAAAAAGGCAGCTGGAAAAAAAACTGTACCGCACCGCCAATAAACACCCCGATTGCTAGCCCGATTTCAGGTTGTTGTAAAGCGGGCGAAACAAACAGTGCACAGGCGATAATGGCAATATTTAAAAATACCGGTGTAAAAGCGGCGACGGCAAATTTTCCCAAGGTATTTAAAATAGCGCCGGATAATGCGGTGAAGGTGATAAACCAGAGATAGGGAAAAGTAATCTTTAACATTATCGAAGCAAGTTCAAACTTTTGCCCGTCAGGGTTGCCGTTCCACCAGTCTAAAAACCAACCGAAGCCGAATAAAGCGGTGATCACAGAGGAGCCCAAAACACCAGCAATGGTGATAATGGTGATAATGCCGCCTAAGGTACCGGATACCGCGGCAATTAATTGCTTAACCTGATCCGGCGATTGTTTTTTTTCATATTCGGTTAATACCGGTACAAATGCCTGCGAAAATGCGCCTTCAGCAAACAGGCGGCGTAAAAAGTTAGGAATTTTATTGGCAAAGAAAAAAACATCAGCGGCGGCGCCCGCACCCATTAAATTTGCTATGACGATATCCCTCAGCAGTCCTAAAAGCCTTGAAATCAATGTCATAGCGCTTACGATCAAACCTGATTTCAATAATTTTTTACTCACAATATTTTTCCTAAAGAGATTTGTCCATTTTTCCCAAGTGTTCTTAAAACCCAAGAAACAAGGTGGCTGGGTATATGCCCATTCTACCTAAAAATGCTAATTCAGCGGTTAGTTCGGATACCAGGGCAGGCGTAATGTGAAGAGAATAATGACTTACTTTTCGAGTATTACAACGCAGTACTGGTTTTCGAGCTAATCCCCTTTCCGGCAGGCCGAGAGACTCCCATCTTCAGCGTTACGATGCATTAATTTCGGATGACTAAAGCCTCAACTTCATGCCTTAAATATGGTCATCTATCGGCTTGCTGAGTTTGCATATTGGAGTAGATTGGGTATATAATGCGCGCAGTTTAACCATCTGCTGAGTTTCTTACCAGTTTTTTAATTGGTTAAAAAGAAAACATTTGACAATATACGTACGACAAGGCATATTCCCCGACCTTTGATTATCCCTTGTTATACAGAATTTAGGAGTTAAGGTCTTGGCTAATATCAAGTCTGCTAAAAAACGTGCTTTACAAGCTGAAAAAAGCCGTAAACATAATGCAAGTCGTCGTACAATGATGCGTACTTTCATTAAGAAAGTTGTTGTTGCAATCGAAGCTGCAAACAAAGAAGTTGCTACAGCTGAATTTATAAAACTACAATCAGTTTTAGACAGTTACGCAACTAAAGGCTTAATTAACAAAAATACTGCTGCTCGTAAGAAAAGCCGTCTTTCTGCACAAATTAAAGCGCTTTAATTCTTCTGTAAGAATACAGCCTTTATTTTAAGCTTAAAAAAACCGACTTAGTGTCGGTTTTTTTGTCGCTGTTTTTTAGCAGCAATAAGATGTTAGCCTCGCGTCCCCGCTCTATTATATCCCCATTCCGGATAAAGCATTAATGAGATCTTTAATCACTTTGCCGACTACCGGATTAGTTTCTTCAAAAACAACAAGCTGCTGAGCAATTTTTTTATCGCGAATCAATTGTGCCGGATCGCCGGATTTTATCGCTTCCTGGAGTTGATCATGTACTTGTTTTAGCTCTCCGGCAGTACATTCATCGGCAATCAAATCCTCATCCAAAATTGCTGATAATTTTTCAAACTCTGATTTAACTTTTTTTATTGCCATAAATACCTCAGAACAGTGAATAAGTTATAGTCTGCTGACTGAATCTGTTTTGCACATGAACTGACTATACAAGGATTGCCATTAAAGTGTAGCCTGAAAACCCACAATCGGTCACTTTGCTTTAAAAAAGTGATCCAGACAACGTCCTAAAAACAAAGAGATAACCACAAAAAAAACACTTAATAGCATCAGACCAACTTTAAACCAGTCATGCTCTGCAAAGTGCTGTAAATACAAAGAGGCAAGATAAATGGCGCCTATCCAATACAAGATCCGGAACACATACGCCCATAATGAATAAACACGATCGGTTAACCATAACTTAGCCAAATCAGGCTCCCTTAATTGTAAAACTGATAACATCATCAATATGTTTTTTATCTGTCGCAAGCATCACTAATCTGTCGATTCCCAGGGCGACACCGGCGCAATCAGGTAAAAATGGCAGCGATTCAATAAATTGCAAATCAATAGGCATTTGTGCCAGACCTTTTTGAGCACGTAATTGATTATCTTTTTCAAAACGCCGTAACTGCTCCTGCAGATCACTTAATTCATGAAAACCGTTAGCCAGTTCAATGCCCTTGAAATAAACCTCAAAGCGTTCCGCGACACGCGGATCATCCGGACTTATTTTTGCCAGTGCAGCTTGTGAAGCGGGAAAACTATAGACAAAACACGGTTTATCCTGCGCAATCACAGGTTCAATTGCGAAACAAAACAGCAACTGTAAAACCGTATCACGATCCTGCTCATTATTTAAGACATCTCCAAGATTTAACCTTTCGCCTGATTTTTTTAACTGCTCAAGAGTCGCTGCAAGAGGATCAACATCTAAAATTTCTAAGAATGCATCCTGATAAGTACAACGGCGCGCAGGTTGGCTGTTCAGAATAAGCTGTAATAACTGATCCATTTCATCCATTAAACGAAAATGATCAAAGCCGATACGGTACCATTCCAGCAACGTAAATTCCGGATTATGGAAACGCCCCGACTCTTCATTGCGGAAAACTTTACTCATTTGGAAAATACAGCCGCTGCCGGCCGATAAAAGGCGCTTCATATGAAACTCAGGCGAGGTCTGCATATACAAAGGCAGCCCCTGGCGGTCCGGCTTTGCTGAGGAGATCTGCGCTCCGTTAAAATGGGTTTTAAAGCAAAACAGGTGAATATCTGTCACGGCGGCCTGACTCAATACCGGCGTTTCAACTTCTAATACATCCCGTGTTATAAAAAAATGACGGATAGTCTGTAATATTTTTGCCCGTTGTTGTAATGCTTTTATGCCAGCACTTGGTTTCCAGCTCATCTTGATTCCTTTTTCTACGAGTCTCTAGTTTATCGGAGAATAAAAAATTCGGGAATAAAAACCTGATTTATATATCTAAGCTGCTTGAAGGTGCAAATTAAGTGCTTTGCAGATAACCCTGCATGGGTTTAATTTACATACTGTTGATTATTTACAGATTATCTTTAAATAACCCTGTTTATTTCACGGAATTTTAACGATCTGCTGATAGAATAAAATCATTATCAATATTATAAATAACTAAGGGAGTAGAAGTGTGCAGATAATTAAAACAGATGTTGCCATTATTGGCGCAGGCGGCTCGGGTTTAAGAGCGGCAATTGAAATTGCAGAAAACCATCCCAATCTGGAAATCGCGTTAATCTCCAAAGTTTACCCGATGCGCAGCCATACGGTTGCAGCTGAAGGTGGCGCGGCGGGTGTCGCTCAGGATCATGACTCACTGGACAACCACTTCAATGATACGGTCTCAGGCGGTGACTGGTTATGCGAACAGGATGTGGTTGAGTATTTTGTCGAAAATGCCGCCAAACAACTTACCCAGCTTGAGCATTGGGGCTGCCCGTGGAGCCGTAAAGAAGACGGCAGCATTAACGTCCGGGCTTTCGGTGGTATGAAAATAGAGCGTACCTGGTTCGCCGCCGATAAAAGCGGCTTTCATATTCTCCACACACTTTTTCAAACCTCCATTAAACACCCGAAAATCACCCGCTTTGATGAACATTTCTGTCTCGACCTGCTGGTCGAAGATAATAAAATACAGGGTGTGGTGATCCTTGATATTGCCGAAGGTGAAGCAAAACTTATTCAGGCTAAATCAGTGATCATGGCAACCGGAGGCGCCGGCCGCGTTTACAGTTACAATACCAATGGCGGTATTGTAACCGGTGACGGCATGGCCCTTGCCTATCGCCATGGCGTCGCCCTGCGTGACATGGAGTTTGTCCAGTACCATCCTACCGGTCTGCCGGGCACCGGTATTTTAATGACCGAAGGGTGCCGCGGAGAAGGCGGTATTCTGGTCAATAAAAACGGTTACCGTTACCTGCAGGATTACGGCCTCGGACCGGAAGTCCCCGTTGGCCAGACCAAAAATAAATATATGGAACTTGGGCCGCGCGACAAACTCAGCCAGTGCTTCTGGCAGGAGCAGCAGAAAGGCAATGTCTTTAAAGGTACAAGAGGTGATTATATTCACCTGGATCTGCGTCATCTGGGTGAAGAAAAAATCAATGAACGTCTGCCATTTATCCGTGAGCTGGCAAAAGCTTATGTCGGGGTGGATCCTGTCCATGAGCCCATCCCGGTACGCCCTACCGTGCACTATACAATGGGCGGCATTGAAACCAATGCTAACACAGCCACCAGCCTGGCAGGATTATACGCCATTGGTGAATGTGCTTCCGTGGGTCTGCACGGCGCTAACCGTCTGGGTTCAAACTCATTAACCGAGCTTGCCGTATTCGGCCAGTTAGCCGGACAGGAAGCCGCAAATTATGCGCTTAATACGGAGCATAAGGACGTCACGGCGTTACAAAAACAGGCGGAAGCTATTATCGCCCGCACCGAAGCATTACTGCACAGTAAGGGCAGTGAAAAAATGGCCGATATCCGTTTAGAAATGGGTGACTGCATGGAGGAAGGTGTGGGAATTTACCGCACTCAGGAATCGATGCAGAAAACCATCGATAAACTTGCCGAGCTTAAAGAGCGCTATAAAAATATTCATATTGCCGATAAATCCAGCGTATTTAATACCGAGTTTTTGTACGCCATTGAATTAGGCTACCTGCTCGATACCGCAGAGGCGATGGCGCACAGTGCTATCAAACGTCAAGAATCGCGCGGTTCACACCAGCGTATCGATGGTTTTGACAAACGTGATGATCAGAACTTCCTGAAACATTCACTGGCCTATTATCAGGCCGATAAAGCCCCAAAAATAGAGTATTCCGCCGTGACTATCACTAAGAGTCAACCCGCTGAACGTGTTTATGGTGCAGCATCAGAAAAGCCAAGTGCAGAGCCGGAGCAGGCAGAAGCTGCATCTGAAACAATAAATTCAGCACAGGAGGAAGTGTAAATGACCGAGTCAACGATCAGCATTGATATCTTAAGGTATCGCCCGGAAAACGATGAAAAACCATTCACACAGACCTTTGAAGTACCATATTCGCCTGATTTCTCTGTTTTGGAAGCGCTGCAATATATTAAAGATCATTTAGACAGCACGATCAGTTTCCGCTGGTCCTGCCGGATGGCCATTTGCGGCAGCTGCGGCATGATGGTCAATGGCGTCCCTAAATTAGGCTGCAAAGCATTCCTGCGTGACTATTACCCGAATAAAGTATCTCTGGAGCCATTAGCTAACTTTCCTATTGAACGGGATTTAGTGGTGGTAATGGATGACTTTGTTAATAAATTAGAATCCATCAAGCCCTACATTATTCCTGAAAAAGAGAAATCTTTAGATGAAGGCACTTATCAGCAAACCCCCCTGCAGATGGAATTGTATAAGCAATTTTCTATGTGCATAAATTGTGGTCTTTGTTATGCGGCCTGTCCGCAATACGCCCTCGACGATAAATTTACCGGCCCGGCTGTGCTTGCGCTAATAGCAAGGTACAACCGCGACAGCCGCGATCACGGCGTGGCTGAACGGATGAAAATAGTCAATCAGGAAGAAGGCGTATGGGGCTGTACTTTTGTCGGTTATTGCTCCGTTGTCTGCCCTAAAGATGTGGATCCCGCGGCAGCGATTCAGCTGCTTAAAGTGGAAAGCAGTAAAGATTATTTAATTGGTATGTTCAAACCGGATTAAGGAGAAAATTATGAGTAAACGCGAACTACCTACTGAATTTATTGTTGGCTGAAATATAGCCAGAACAAGTATTGTTATGGAGAAAAAATTATGAGTAAACGTAAACCTTATAAACGCGAGGTACCTACTGACTGGTGGCTGAAGCATGCCTTTTACACAAAGTATATGATCCGTGAAGGGAGCAGTATTTTTATCACTTTATACAGCCTGATCTTGGCCTGGGGAGTATTCCGCTTAAGTCAGGGAGAAGCGGCTTTTAATGCCTGGATGACAGCGTTAGAAAATCCCTTTGCAATTATTCTGCACCTGATCGCATTGGCTCTGGCCTGCTATCATACCGTCACCTGGTTTTCGCTGGCACCCAAAGCAATTGCGTTATGGGTGAAAGGAAAAAGATTAGAAGATAAAGTGATTATTGCCGGTCATTATGCAGCGCTGGTTGTTATCACGCTTTTCTGTCTAATCATTGTTACCTTATAAGGAGGCTGGACATGTCCAATACTACTGAAAAAACCTATAAACGTTCACATGAGCCGGTTTTCTGGGGGTTATTTGGTGCTGGCGGGATGCTAACTGCATTTCTTACGCCGGTGATGATGTTAATTACCGGGATCTTAATTCCGCTTGGTTTGATGGATAGTGACAATCTCAGTTATGAAAAAGTACATCACTTTGCAACAAGCTGGTACGGCGCCGTCATTGTATTAGTGCTGGTCGCTTTACCTTTGTGGCATACCCTGCACCGTATTTTCCATGCATTACACGATATCGGTATTAACCGCGGACGCGATTGGCAGCAGGTAATCTGTTATGGTTTTGCTTTTGCGGTCAGCGTATTTGTCTTTACCCTGCTGCTGCAGATGTTCTAGCTTTCACAGCGACAAAAAAACCAGCTCATGAGCTGGTTTTTTTCGTTTAAGCAGATCAGTTTAAGCTATCGTAATAAGAAGAAAATTATTTCTTCACTCGGCTTACATATTCGCCGCTGCGCGTATCGACTTTTACCACTTCGCCAATCTGGATAAATAACGGCACACGAATAACCGCACCTGTTGCCAGTGTTGCCGGTTTACCGCCGGTACCAGCCGTATCGCCTTTCAGGCCGGGATCGGTATCAGTTACTTCAATTTCAACAAAGTTCGGTGGTGTCACTGCGATCGGGTTGTCGTTCCAGGTTGTGATAGTACACATATCCTGTTCAACCAGCCATTTAGCCATATCTCCGACTGCTTTTTCTTCTGCTGCAATCTGCTCGAAGGTCTCGTTATTCATAAAATGGAAAAACTCACCGTCGTTGTAAAGATAAGCCAGATCAAAATCCATCACGTCAGCAGATTCAACCGACTCGCCGGATTTAAAGGTTTTTTCGATAACTTTACCGGATAACAATTTACGCAGTTTAACGCGGTTAAATGCCTGCCCTTTACCCGGCTTTACAAATTCATTGTCGATAATTGCACAAGGCTCATTATCAAGCATAAATTTTAGTCCGCTTTTAAATTCACTGGTATTATAGGTTCCCATTGTAATCTCACTCTAAATTGATTTATAAAAATGTTGCAAATAATTACCCCGAATAATACCCATGTGTTGCCAAGTTGGCAAAAGGAACTCGCCGATGCGGTCAAAAATCCACAACAACTTCTACAATTATTAGAGATTGCACCGGAAAGTAGCAGGGTAAGTGACTTCGCCCGTAAAAGTTTTCCGATGTTAGTGCCTTTGCCGTTTGTCAATAAAATGAAAAAAGGCGATCTTAACGATCCTCTCCTGGCGCAGGTGTTACCGATAGAAAATGAGGAGATGCTTGCTGATGGTTACGGGGTGGATCCTTTACAAGAGCATGATAGTGCCCTGCCCGGGTTATTACACAAATACCAGAGCCGGGTTTTGTTAATATTAAAATCAGGGTGTGCGGTGAATTGTCGCTATTGTTTCAGACGGCATTTCCCCTATCAGGATAATAATATTAACAAAAAACAGTTACAGGAAATTATCGGCTATATCAAATCTCACCCGGAAGTGAATGAAGTTATTCTCAGCGGCGGCGATCCGTTAATGAGTAAAGATGACTTCTTACAACACCTGGTCAATGAACTGGAGTTATTACCACAACTGACACGTTTAAGGCTGCATACGCGCCTGCCGGTCGTTATTCCTGCCAGAATCACCGAGCAGCTGTGTAATATGCTGCAAAAAAGCCGTTTTAATGTGGCTTGTGTATTACATATCAATCACGCCAATGAGATCGACGCAGTATTTAAAGATGCGATGGATAAACTGGCTGATGCAGGGGTACATTTATTAAATCAAAGTGTGCTCCTGAAAGGCGTAAATGATAATAAACAGGCACTGATTGACCTTAGCGAAGCACTGTTTGATGCGCGTATAATACCCTATTACCTGTTTTTATTAGATAAAGTGCAGGGTGCCCAGCATTTTGATTTAAGCGAACAACGGGCCAAGCAGTTAATCCGGGAAATGAGCATTGCATTACCGGGATATTTAGTGCCGCGTTTAAGCCGGGAAATCGCAGGGCAGAAAAGCAAGACTCTGATAGCAACAAATTGATAACAAAATTCAGCTGATCCGCTCAGGATTAATTCGCTATAATTGTTTCTAAAAAGGGGAGAATAATGAATAAAGAAAATCTAGTTAAACAGTTACAGGAAAATATAAAGATCATTTACCATCGCGCCGTTGATGCAGATAAAATGCTTGAACAGTTACGCCTGCAGAAAAAAGCGGGATTTGCACAGATATTTGCCCATGATAGTGCCTTTAAAAACCACTCCACCACCTTTCTGCCCTATGTAGAGGAACTTGCGGCGGATCTGCAGGCAATCCAAACCGACAATGAGGAGCATTACAAAACCCTCATTCCGGAGTTGGTGGTTAAAATTGAGCTGCTGTTTAAAACCCTTCAGGCTTTTAAAAACAATTTAAAAGACTGACCTCAATACGGGATAAGTTGCTTATATACCCATGATACTTCAAGATGCAAAGTCAGCAAGGCAAATTGTGCCGAGATGCCAGGCATAAAATTGAAGTATAGTTATTCTACATAGAAATTTTATAACAAAGCAGATTGGTGCAATTTACCTTGCCCTACGGGGC
>NZ_JBFGZY010000050.1:0-23009 GCF_041586535.1 Psychromonas sp.
AACCCGTAGGGCAGCATTTGTTCGAGCTTTCTACTTCGTTATCGCCAGCTTATGTAGAACAACTACACTACGCAGGCTCTGCCTTGTATAAAACACGAACAAATTGCTGCAAAAATGCACGCGAAAGGTCAACAGACCCTAATAAAATAAATAAAACTAAAGGAGTACAATCTTGGAATTTTTTATCGAATACGGCTTATTCTTAGCCAAAGCCTTGACTCTGGCGCTGACTATCATTGCCATTGTGGTGACTGTAGTGGCTGTATCCAGTAAACAAAAGCATAAAAAAGGGGAGCTAGAGTTAACCGATCTCTCCGAGCAGTTAAAAGAAACAAAAAAAACCATAGAAGAGAAGTTATTAAGCCACCATCAGTTAAAAGCGCGCCTTAAAAAAGATAAAAAAATTCAAAAAGAAAAAGATAAAGAAGCTAAAAAAGCAGCCAAGTCCGGTCAGGATAAAGAGGGGCTGCCACAACTTTATGTGATCGATTTTAAAGGCAGCATTGACGCCAAAGAAGTGACCTCTTTAAGAGAGGAAGTTACTGCTATTCTTGGCGTGGCCAGTGAAAAAGACGAAGTTTTTGTGCGCCTGGAAAGCGGCGGCGGCATGGTTCATGGTTACGGGTTGGCGGCTTCGCAACTACAACGTTTAAAAGATCATAATATCCCATTAACTATCTCTGTGGATAAGGTTGCAGCCAGTGGCGGTTACATGATGGCTTGTGTTGCGGATAAAATCATTGCAGCGCCTTTTGCTATTTTGGGCTCAATTGGTGTTATTGCGCAAATTCCTAACTTTAATAAATTATTAAAAAAACACGATATAGAGTTTGAGCAATTAACCGCAGGTGAATATAAACGCACATTAACCATGTTTGGCAAGAATGATCAGGCTGGGCGCGATAAATTTCAGCAGGAATTACAGGAAACGCATGATCTGTTTAAACAATTTGTTACTCAGCAACGCAGTCAAATTGATATAGACAAAGTTGCCACCGGTGAACATTGGTATGGTTTACAAGCGATAGAGCGTAATCTGGTGGATCAGATTTCAACCAGTGATGATTATTTATTAGGGCAGCTGGATAACCGCCAGATCGTTCAAATCAAATACGTTCAGCGTAAAAAGTTTGCCGATAAACTCGGGCATGCTGTTTCTGTTGCCTTGGAAAATGCGTTGCTGAAAGTCTTTCAAATGAAGTCTAATCAATTAGTTAAATAATCGTGTTATTTTTAAACAAACAGATAAGTCAGCTTAAATAAAGTTGACTTATATGCTTAAAACACTGTGTTTTTGAAAATATATGTTGCTATTCCGTTAAAGTTTGGATTATATAAAAAGGAAATTCACCAGAAGAAGATAAATTTAAGTTTCTTTTCTCGATTATGACTATTTGGGTAAATAAGTATTATGAGCAAATCTCTTGTTATTGTGGAGTCTCCGGCAAAAGCAAAAACTATCAATAAATATCTAGGCAAAGATTACATTGTAAAATCCAGTGTAGGTCATATTCGAGATCTCCCAACTAGCGGCAGCGCAAAGAAAAAGATAGATGCCAAAGCAACTAAGTCCTTAGCG
Organism: Psychromonas sp.; assembly: GCF_041586535.1. GTDB lineage: Bacteria > Pseudomonadota > Gammaproteobacteria > Enterobacterales > Psychromonadaceae > Psychromonas. Next base: position 1,580 of record NZ_JBFGZY010000050.1, read on the forward strand.
GGTATGACAGAAGCTAAAAAAATCAAAGAAAAAGCTAAACGTGCACAGGATGCCCTGGTAACAAGAATGGGTGTAGATCCCAACAATGATTGGAAAGCCAATTATGAAATTCTGCCGGGCAAAGAAAAAGTTGTCAGTGAATTACAAAAGCTTGCCAAAGACGCTCCTACTATCTATCTCGCAACCGATTTGGATAGAGAGGGAGAAGCAATTGCCTGGCATTTAAGGGAAGTGCTTGGTGGTGAGCAGGATAAATATCAGCGTGTAGTCTTTAATGAGATAACCGAAACGGCTATCCATGAAGCATTCGAACACCCCACTGAATTGAATATTGACGGTGTTAATGCCCAGCAAACCCGACGCTTTCTGGATCGGGTTGTTGGTTTTATGGTTTCCCCATTACTCTGGAAAAAAGTGGCGCGGGGATTATCCGCCGGACGCGTACAGTCTGTTGCAGTACGTTTAATCGTTGAACGTGAAAGGCTAATTAAGGCGTTTAACCCGGTTGAATTCTGGGATCTGCATGCGGATCTGCAAAATGCGACAAAATCTGATCTGCGCTTAGAAGTTTTTAAAGAAAATGGTAAAGCTTTTAAACCGGTCAGTGAAAAAGAAACCCTTAATGCAGTAGAAAAACTTAAATCAGCACAATATAAATTAGTTTCCCGTGAAGACAAACCCACTAAGAGTAAAGCGAGTGCGCCTTTTATCACCTCTACACTGCAGCAGGCTGCCAGCACCCGTCTAGGTTTTGGTGTTAAAAAGACTATGATGCTGGCACAACGTCTTTATGAAGCCGGTTATATTACTTATATGCGTACTGACTCTACCAACCTCAGTAAAGATGCAGTGGCCAGTGCACGTGAATTTATCGCCAGTGAATTTGGTGATAATTATTTACCGGCTGATCCGGTCAGTTACAGCAGCAAGTCGGGTGCGCAGGAAGCCCATGAAGCTATACGTCCGTCTGATGTTAATCAATTAGCAGCACTGCTGGCCGGTGTTGACCGTGATGCCCAGCGTTTGTATGAGCTTATCTGGCGGCAGTTCCTGGCCTGCCAGATGTTACCGGCTTTATACGATGCCACGACCTTAATTGTGCAGGCCGGTGATTTTCAACTGCGTGCCAAAGGGCGGACATTACGTTTCGCCGGTTGGACAAAGGCTCAGCCTGTCGCAAAATCTCAGGTTGATGAAGTGCACTTCCCGGAAATAGCTATCGGCGAGACACTGAATTTAATTGATTTGGATCCTAAACAGCATTTTACCAAACCACCCGCGCGTTTTACTGAAGCCGCGTTAGTAAAAGAACTTGAAAAACAAGGTATTGGACGTCCATCTACCTACGCAAGTATCATTTCAACGATTCAGGATCGTGGTTACGTAAAAGCTGAAAAACGTCGTTTTTATGCGGTGAAAATGGGTGAGATTGTCAGCGATCGGCTCAGTGAAAATTTTGTTGAATTAATGAGTTATGATTTTACTGCGCAAATGGAGCGTAATCTGGACGCGATTGCGGAAGGCAAAGCAAACTGGAAAGAGCAGCTGGATCACTTCTATCAGGATCTGAAAAAATTATTGGATAAAGCTGAATTGCCTCCGGAAGAGGGGGGGATGCGCCTTAATGAGCCTGTGGTTGTTAAAGAGATCCATTGTCCTACCTGTGACAGAGAAATGGGTATTCGGACCGCTTCCACAGGGGTATTCTTAGGCTGCTCCGGATATGCACTACCGCCGAAAGAGCGCTGTAAAACAACCATTAATCTGGTTAACGGTGAAGAAGCCATTGATCTTTTATCAGGCGAAGATGTGGAAACTGCTGCGTTAATGGCCAAACAGCGCTGTCCAAAATGTGATATGGCAATGGACAGCTACCTGGTTGATGAAAAAAGAAAACTGCATGTTTGTGGTAATAACCCTCTGTGCGATGGTTATCTTGTTGAACAGGGTGAATTCAAAATTAAAGGCTATGATGGCCCGGTTGTTGAATGTGACAAGTGCGGCAATGATATGCAGTTAAAAGAGGGGCGTTTCGGAAAATATATGGGCTGTACCAATGAAGAGTGCAAAAACACGCGTAAAATTTTACGCAGTGGCGAAGTTGCTCCTCCGAAAGAAGATCCGGTCCATTTAACTGAATTACCTTGTGAGCAAAGTGATGCGTATTTTATTCTCAGAGACGGTGCTGCAGGTCTTTTCCTTGCTGCGAGCACCTTCCCTCGTTCACGTGAAACGCGCGCACCTAAGGTATCTGAACTGGCGCATTTTAAAGAGAGAATTTCACCTAAGTTTTATTATTTAGCGGAAGCACCGCAAACAGATCCTCAGGGCAATCCGGCAATCGTCCGCTACAGCCGGAAGAATAAAGAGCAGTATGTTATGACTGAAGTTGACAAGAAGGCGACCGGTTGGACTGCAAGATATGTTGACGGCAAATGGGTCGAAGAACAAACTAAAAAACGGGCGGTTAAAGCAAAAGCGGCAAAGGAATAAATAACCACTGCCGTTATTGGAGAACAGTGAGTTGCAGTGGCAGCATGGCTGTTCATCCCCACAGAGCAGATAAGATAATCACCTTTATCTTATCTGCTGCAAACTTAATCCCACCCCATCTGAGCTTGTGATAATGTTTTGCAGACTTAGCCTGATTTATTAGCAATGACTTAAGTAAAATAAGTTCCTCGCAACAACGCAAAATTTGATCTATAAAAACGGCTAAAGCAGAGATCGCAAACTTGTGAGCAAGCCGCTAAAACGTCATTTTCCTATACTGATATTTTTGATTTTAATCATACTAATACACACGTCATCCTCAATTGATAAAAATATGCATTATCTTTGTCCTAAGACTTTTATCCAACATGACCTCAAAAAATTAAAACTGCTTTATTTTCTAATAACAGAAGTTGTTAAGGAGATCCATTTGTGACTCAGTACTCCCGGTTAAGTGCATTAGAACGGAAAATCATCCTGTTTAATTATGAAAAAAACGGAGCGCAGAATATCACTCTGCCGTTTACAGAATTGAGTGATGAAGACCGTTCTTTTATTACTACCGAGGGCAGTTTTATTCTCTGGGAGTTAGAAAAAAGAAAACTGCAGGGACATGAAGTTGTTGCACATTCATGGATAATTCTGGCAAAAGATAATATGTCACTGTTATTACACTTCCAGGAAAATAATATACTGCAAATCGGTGAGTTATTTGATCATCAATATGTCGATGGTGTGTGGTTTTTAGACAATGGTATTCTGGTGTTAGAGTTTGTCTACCAGCAGCATCATTATGATATTAATATTATTGCCAATAATAACCGTTTGATTCATTCTGCCTTACAAATCATTGACAACGAAAGTATTGAGTTTTTAAAAGTGATTCCCCTCAGCCATGCCAAATATGGGAAATCTTTAAAGGATTAAGTGCTCCATAAAAAGATCCCGGGAAAGATGAACATCAATCATCTAAACAGCGGATTATGCCAAGGTAATGCCATTTTTAAATTAATTACTGTAAAATGAACAACTAAACAGCAGTTAAAGGCTGTCTAAATACAATTCATTTTAAAAAGAATCACCACATAGTATATACTACGCAATTTTAATTTTAGGATGAATGATTAATGCGTATAGCACTGGGAATTGAATACGATGGTGCCGCTTATTATGGCTGGCAGCGCCAAAAAGAGGTGATCTCGGTACAAGAAGAACTCGAAAAAGCCTTGTCTGTAGTTGCTAATCATCCCGTTACCGTTAATTGTGCCGGGCGGACCGATGCCGGTGTGCATGGTACCGGGCAGGTTGTCCATTTTGATACGGACGCTGTGCGTAAAGACGTTGCCTGGACACTGGGCGTTAATGCTAATCTTCCCGATGATATTGCTGTCCGCTGGGTTAAACAGGTGGATGATTCATTTCACGCCCGATTCAGTGCAACCGCACGCCGCTACCGTTACATTATCTACAATGGACCGTTTCGTCCCGGTATTCTCCGCACCGGACTAAGTCACTATCATATGGCTTTAGATGAGCAAAAAATGCATCAGGCGGGGCAGACTATCCTTGGCGAACAAGACTTTACCTCTTTTAGAGCGCTGCATTGCCAGGCGAGCAGTCCGGTCAGAACCATTGAATATTTGAATGTTTGCCGACGCAGCAATTTCATCATTATTGATATTAAAGCCAATGCTTTTTTACATCATATGGTCAGAAACATTGCCGGCAGTTTAATTGAGATTGGCCGCGGTAATCAACCGCTGGACTGGTTACAGACGTTAATAACCCATAAAGACAGAGCCAAAGCTGCTGCAACAGCCAAAGCCGGTGGTTTATATTTAGTTGAAGTTGATTATCCTGCTGAATATGACTTACCCAGACCACCCTGCGGACCATTATTTTTAGATCTGTAAATTAGAGAAAAATATGCATAATAAAAACCCTGAAACATTACCACAATGGCTGGCTTATATTGAAAAACTGCACCCTAGCGAAATCGAATTAGGGCTGACCCGTATAAATAAGGTCGCGACGGATCTGCAGCTGGTTGATTTTGACGCAAAAGTGATCACCGTTGGCGGCACCAATGGTAAAGGTACCACCTGTGCTTTCCTTGAAGAGATCTTGATTCAGGCTGGTTATAAAGTAGGAGTATACAGCTCTCCGCATATTCAAAGATATAGCGAGCGGTTACGCATTAACAAGCAGGAATTATCCGAGCAGGCACACTGTCAGGCCTTTTCTGTCATAGAGAAAGCCCGCGCAGAAACGTCATTAAGTTATTTTGAGTATGCGACATTAGGCTGTCTGTACCTGTTAAAACAAGCGCAGTGTGATTATATCCTATTGGAAGTGGGCCTGGGTGGGCGATTAGATGCAACTAATGTCGTTGAATCGGATATTAGTGTGATCACCACTGTGGATATAGATCATGTGGACTGGTTAGGGGATGATCGCGAAAAAATTGGTTTTGAAAAAGCGGGTATTTTCCGAGCTGGAAAAGCGGTTATTTGTGGTGAGTTAAATCCGCCTTTATCATTACAGAATTATGCGACGAAGCTCGATTGTGCTATCAGCTACGCCGGGAAGGATTTTTCCTATCAGGTGACGGGTGAGCAATGGAATTGGTACGGTAAACAAGTTATCGAAGGGATCCGTTTACCCTTATTACCGGTGCAGAATGCCTCAACCGCTCTGGCAGTTATTGAAGCATTACAGCTGGATATTGAATCAAAGGTGCTTAAGGAAGCCATTGAAAATGCAAGTTTAGCCGGGCGGTTACAAAAATTGTCCACTGGGGCTCCCTGCGATCTCTATTTAGATGTTGCCCACAATCCTCAGTCGGCAAAATACCTGGCCAGTCAACTGCAGATTATCAAGTCCAGGAAAAGCAAAGAATGTAAAGTATATGCGATTATCGGTATGTTGGCAGACAAAGACATGAACGGCACTTTTAATCAGATAAACTCAGAAATTGATTTTTGTAACCTGATCACCTTGGATTGCTACCGGGGTGCCAGTGCGGCCTTATTATTAGAAAACTATAAACACTCAAAAAATGCACAAGGCAGTGCTGATTGTTTTGAAAATATTGCCGCAGCCTATAAATCGGTAGTTAATAAAGCAAGCGCATCTGATATAATTGTCATATTTGGTTCATTTCATACTGTTTCTGATTTTTTAAATTTTTCACAAGGATAAAGTGTGGCTTCTCAGTTTAAAAACCGTTTAGTCGGTGTAACTATTTTAGTTGCTTGTGTTGTTATCTTTTTACCAACCATTATTGACGGTAAAAAAAACTCCTATGAAGATGAATTTATAGCAACGCCGATTCGGCCGGAGTTAAAAAATCATACTCTAGCCAATAACCGCCGTGATCCGCTGGCAAACTCAACGGTTCCGGTTGAAGAGGCTGCAACAGCGCAAACTGCTGCGGCCAATGATGATTGGGAAATTGAAGAAGTGGCAAACACCGTCACGCTTTCGAAGAAGCCGGCAAAATTTGCAGAAACAATAGAAAAAAAACAATTTCCTGATCGGGCATGGACCATTCAGTTAGGCGCCTTTCAAAATGCAGATAATATAAATGCATTATTGAAACAGTTACACACTGCCGGTTTTCAGGCACATACTGTTCCGGCAGAAGTAACCGATGGTATTTTAACCCGTGTATTTGTCGGTCCTGATGTATCGGAAAAACGTCTTAAAGAACAATTACCCAGGTTAAAAAAATTAACGCATTTAGAAGGTCAAATTGTATCCTTCAAAGCAACGAATCCCTAAGGTCAACAGACCCTAGATTATTTAAGTAATTGCGGTTCTTCTCTGGTAAACTGCAGCCGTTTTTCAATTTGATTTATTAAAGGACAATAATGAGTTGGTTTAACAGTTGGTTTGATATCGCTATTCTCGGCATTATCGCTTTTTCATCTTTAATCAGTTTAATGCGTGGATTTACCAAAGAAGCGATCTCCCTGGCAACCTGGTTTGGTGCTTTTTTCATAGCCAGTAACTTTTATCCCGAAGTCTCGGTTTACTTAACTCAAATAGATGATCAAGTCATTCGCAATTCTGCCTCAATCGCCATTTTATTTATTGCCGTGTTATTACTCGGTGCCTTAATAAATTATATCATTAACCGTTTAGTCGCGGTGACCGGGTTATCCGGCACGGATCGTCTTCTTGGGATTATCTTTGGTGCCGTCCGCGGCATATTAATCGTCAGCGCTGTACTGTTTTTTATCGATTCATTTACTGATTTTAATCAGGCAGTCTGGTGGACTGAATCACGTTTAGTGCCGGAGTTCGGCATTATTATTGAGTGGTTTTTTGAACATCTTGAAAATTCATCCAGCTTTTTGAATACGATTTCTGTTTAAAGAGCATTAGTTAGCGGCGTTTGTTCTGCTAAAGGATATTTACAACTGAATAACCCGGCAGGCGGGTTTAGTTTGTATTTTTATAAAAATTTACCATCCATATCAGTCATATTAATTAATATGCTTGATATAACTTGTTTTTCTTAAAATAAAGGCCTTATTTATGTGTGGAATCGTTGGTATCGTTGGATCAACACCTGTTAATCAAAGTATTTATGATGCATTAACTGTATTACAACATCGCGGGCAAGATGCTGCCGGTATTGTGACTATTGATGAAGATAATTTTAAACAGCGTAAAGCAAATGGTATGGTTAAAGATGTGTTTGAATCAAAACATATGCAGCGTTTGAAAGGAAATATCGGCATCGGCCATGTGCGTTACCCGACTGCAGGCAGCTCAAGTGCCGCTGAAGCACAACCATTTTATGTGAACTCTCCCTGGGGACTTGCTCTTGCACATAACGGTAATTTAACCAATGCCCATCATTTACGTGAATCATTACTTAAATCCCGTCGCCACATAAATACAACCTCTGATTCCGAGGTGTTATTAAACATCTTCGCAGCAGAACTTGACATGGTTGAGAATGACAACTTAACACCGGATGATATTTTTTCCGCCATCAGCAATGTACATAAAAGCGTTAAAGGTGCCTATGCGGTAGTATCTTTAATTATCGGCAACGGCCTGGTTGCATTTCGTGACCCGCATGGTATCCGTCCATTAGTGTTGGGCTCACGTAAGACAGAAGAGGGTGATGTAGAATATATTGTCGCTTCGGAAAGTGTTGGCCTTGACACGATCGGCTTTGAAGTTATCCGTGATGTTGAACCCGGTGAAGCTATTTATATCACTGAAGACCGTCAACTGTTCAGCAAACAATGTGCTGAAAATACCCGCTTAACGCCTTGTATCTTCGAATATGTTTATTTAGCGCGTCCGGATTCAACGCTAAGCGGTATCTCGGTTTATGAAGCTCGCTTAGAAATGGGGCGTAAATTAGGTGCAAAAATAAAACGAGATTGGGCGGATGTAGATATTGATGTGGTTATTCCAATTCCGGAAACATCCAATGATATCGCCTTGGAAATTTCACTGGAAATGGGCTTACCCTACCGCCAGGGTTTTGTAAAAAACCGTTATATTGGCAGAACCTTTATTATGCCGGGGCAGACACAGCGACGTAATGCGGTTCGCCGTAAATTAAATCCAATTACTGCAGAGTTTAAAGATAAAGCGGTTTTATTGGTGGATGACTCAATTGTGCGCGGTACTACCTCAGAGCAGATTATTGAAATGGTACGCGATGCCGGTGCTAAAAAAGTTTACCTTGCTTCAGCCGCACCACAAGTATGCCATCCGAATGTTTACGGTATTGATATGCCGACTGCCAATGAGTTAATTGCTTATAACCGCAGCGTTGAGCAGATCAGTGATTGTATTGGAACTGATGCACTTATTTTCCAGGATCTGCAGGATCTTAAAGATGCGCTGAGCAAACAGAATCCGAATACAGATGATTTTGAATGTTCGGTATTTGACGGAATCTATGTAACGGGTGATGTTAATCAGGATTATTTTGACTACCTTGCAACCTTACGTAGTGAAGATGCGAAGAAAATTCAAGAGCAGAAAGAAGAGATCGCAAGTTTAGAGCTGCATAACGAAGCTTAAACAGCTCCGCTGTCTTAACGCTCTATTAGCAAGCCGCAAAGTGATTTGTGGCTTTTTTTTGCGTGTTAGAAATTTTTACAAAAAAGCCGGCATAAATGCCGGCTTTTTGATTATTGATTTACATACGGGGATTAGAAGTCTGCCGTACCCGGTGCGCGCGGGAAGGCAATTACATCACGGATATTCTGCACACCAGTGACGTAAGAGACTAAACGCTCAAAACCAAGACCAAATCCGGCATGCGGCACTGTGCCGTATTTACGCAGATCACGGTACCAGCTGTAATCTTCTTTATTTAAACCCATCTCTTCAAAACGTTTATCAAGCGCGTCAAGGTTCTCTTCACGCTGGCTGCCACCGATAATCTCACCAATGCCCGGTGCTAATACATCCATTGCCGCAACGGTTTTACCATCTGCATTTAACTTCATGTAGAACGCTTTGATATCTTTCGGGTAGTTTTGCAGGATGATTGGTGCGCCAATATGCTCTTCTGCAAGGTAACGTTCATGCTCTGATTGTAAATCTACGCCCCATTCAACCGGGAATTCGAATTGTTTGCCGCAGTTTTGTAAAATTTCAATCGCGTCAGTGTAATCCATACGCACAAATTCAGAGCTGATCATTTTCTCAAGGCGGGTAATCGCTTCTTTATCCACGCGTTGAGCAAAGAATGCCATATCGTCAGCGCGTTCGGTCAGTACCGCATTAAAGACATACTTAAGCATATCTTCAGCAAGCTGCGCAGCATCGGCTAACTCGGCAAAAGCAATTTCCGGTTCAACCATCCAGAATTCAGCCAGGTGACGGGTTGTATTGGAGTTTTCAGCGCGGAAAGTTGGCCCGAAAGTATACACATTACTCAGTGCACAGGCATAAGTCTCCGCATTTAACTGACCTGATACGGTTAAGAAAGTCTCTTTACCAAAAAAGTCTTTTTTGTAATCAATTGCACCTTGCTCAGTTTTCGGAAGATTGGTCATATCAAGGGTACTGACGCGGAACATTTCGCCGGCACCTTCGGCATCATTACCGGTGATAATCGGGGTGCTGATCCAGTTAAAGCCTTTTTCATAAAAGAAGTTATGAATAGCATGTGACAGACAGTTACGTACACGTGTTACTGCGCCGAACATATTAGTACGGGCACGCAGGTGAGCATGTTCACGCATGTATTCAATACTATGGCGCTTTGCTGACATCGGGTAAGTATCCGGATCTTGTACAAAACCGAAGACAGTCACCTGAGTTGCCTGAATTTCAAATTTCTGGCCTTTCCCCGGGCTTTCAACTAATTCACCGGTTACCTGTACAGAACAACCTGCCGTCAAATTTAGCACTTCTGAGCTGTAATTTTCTAATTCGGCAGGAACAACAGCCTGGATAGGGTCAAAACATGAACCATCATAAATTGATAAGAAAGAGATACCGGCTTTTGAATCACGACGGGTGCGGATCCAACCTTGAACCGTCACTGTTGTACCAATCGGAAATTTACTGTTGAATACTTCAACAATTGCTGTTTTTGACATTAGAATAAGTGCTCCATAATCACTTTTCGCAGTGATTTTACTAAAAAAATAACAAAGGCATATATTACCTAGGCTAGTATTAGATACAAGTCTATCATCGCATAATACCCCAGTTTTTATTAGGTTTTCCAGAGGATGGCGTAATATCCGGCAAATGACTATCTGATAGTCGCTAGTTGTTAGTTGTTTGTTTTTAGCCGGTCATTGCTGGTCGCTCTATACTCGAAGCTCGCAGTTACCTTCAACGTTAACTTTCATTCACTACCGTGAAGATAGCCGCGCATAAATGCTGCAGCTGGGTTCGGCTGATAATATAAGGCGGCATAATATAAATAAGTTTGCCAAAAGGGCGTATCCACACGCCATGCTCTACAAATTTTTTCTGTACAGTTGCTACATCCACCGGCTCATGAAGTTGTACCACGCCAATGGCACCCAATACCCGCACTGATTTTACCTGTGCTAGCTCTGCACAGGGGGCGAGATAACCTTTTAAATCAGATTCAATCTTCACGACTGCTCCCTGCCAGTCAAAACTTAACAGCTTTTCTATATTGGCATTGGCCACGGCGCAGGCGAGAGGATTACCCATAAAAGTGGGGCCGTGCATAAATACCCCGGCTTTACCCCGGCTGATGGTTTCAGCAATATGGTTAGTAGTTAAGGTTGCCGCCAGGCTCATGTAACCGCCGGTAATGGCTTTGCCGATGCAGATAATATCCGGACTGATATTAGCATGTTCACAAGCAAATAATTTACCGGTACGACCGAATCCCGTGGCTATTTCATCGGCAATTAATAACAGATCATATTGATCGCAAAGCGTCCTTACCCCCTGCAGATAGTTGCTATGGTAAAAATGCATCCCCCCCGCGCCCTGGACGATAGGCTCGAGAATAATCGCGGCAATATTAGCATGATTGTCTTTCACTAATTGGCTGAGCATATCAAGGTCATGTGTATCCCATGGCTGATCGAATGGGGTTTTAGGCTGCGGAGCAAATAACTGCCGGGGTAAAAAATTATGGTATAACTCATGCATCGAACCTTCCGGATCCGTGACACTCATCGCCCCGAAGGTATCGCCATGATAACCGTTACGGATTGTAAGGAATTGGCTTTTAGGTTTGTCCAGAGCATGCCAGTACTGCAGTGCCATTTTTAAAGCTACTTCTACACTGACACTGCCGGAGTCAGATAAAAATACCTTCTCCAATCCGACGGGAGTGATGCTGACCAGCTTTTTAGCCAGATCAACGGCTGGTTGATGGGTTAAACCACCAAACATAACGTGTGACATTTTATCTAACTGTTGTTTTGCCGCTGTGTTTAACTCCTCTACGTTATATCCGAATAAACACGCCCACCAGGAGGACATGCCGTCAATCAGTTGCTTGCCGTTTTCCAGTGTCAACAAACACTTATCAGCTGAAACAACGCCATAACAAGGTAATGGTTCGGTCATGGAAGTGTAAGGATGCCATAAATGCTGTGTATCAAATTGCAGATCAATGCTCATAACGCTCGCTTTTTAAACAGTTGTAAAGATATGGTCGCTAAAAAGTTGACAGTGTATCTTTCCAGCTTAAACTAACCAAACAATTTCAGGGTAATAAAGGGAATAATATGATAAATACAACAATCCGCCAAAACTGGACTGTTTCAGAAGTTGATCAACTGTTTGCAATGCCGTTTATGGATCTGTTATTCCAGGCGCAAAGCATTCACCGCGCAAATTTTCCTTTAAATGAAGTGCAGGTCAGTACCTTGTTATCAATAAAAACAGGGGCTTGTCCTGAAGATTGTAAATATTGTCCGCAGAGTGCCCGTTACGACACGGGGCTTGAAAAAGAGCAGCTGATGGAAGTTGCCAAACTTATTAAAGCCGCTAAGGAGGCGAAGGCCACCGGATCAACCCGTTTTTGCATGGGCGCTGCCTGGAAGAATCCCAAGCAGAGAGATATGCCTTATTTACTTGAAATGATTAAAGAGGTTAAATCATTAGGACTTGAGTCCTGTATGACTCTGGGGATGTTGGACAGCGGACAGGCAGAGCAGTTGTCACAGGCCGGATTGGATTATTATAACCATAATCTCGATACATCTCCTGAATATTACGACAAAATTATCACTACTCGAAACTATCAGGATCGTCTGGATACCCTAGAGAACGTCCGCAATGCGGGCATGAAAGTGTGCAGTGGCGGTATTGTCGGCCTGGGAGAAGCGGGCAGTGACCGCTCCGGGTTATTAGTACAGCTTGCTAACATGCCCAAACAGCCGGAAAGTGTGCCGATTAATAAATTAGTGAAAGTAAAAGGCACACCGCTGGATAGCGTTGAGGATCTCGATGATTTTGATTTTATCCGCACCATTGCTGTGGCGCGTATTTTAATGCCGCAGTCCCATGTACGATTATCAGCTGGAAGAGAGGATATGTCGGAACAGACTCAAGCGTTATGTTTTATGGCGGGGGCAAATTCCATTTTTTATGGTTGTAAATTATTAACCACTGCCAATCCGGATGAAAACTCCGATATGCGTTTATTCAAAAAATTAGGGATCAACAAAGAGGCGATTAACCAGTCGCCTTTCGAAGTTGAACAACGCGTTGATGCTGCGATTGTCAGATTCAGCGAGAAAGGTGAGCTGTTTTATGACGCAACGAGCAAAGCTTAAGCAATGGCCTTTAATCTTATCAATGAGCAGTTAAGTAGTCGCCGGGAGCAGGGGCTTTATCGGTCATTAACCTCTATCTCTGGTCATCAGGGACGCTTACTCACGGTAGCAGATAAAAGCTATCTGAATTTTTCCAGTAATGATTATCTGGGATTAGCCGCGGATCCGCAACTGATCCAAGCCTGGCAGAAAGGCGCCTCGCTGTATGGTGTAGGCAGTGGCGGCTCTTACCTGGTAAGCGGATTTAATCAGGCCCATGATGATTTATGTGAGCAGTTAAAGTCATGGTTAGGCGTAGAAGCCGTGGCGTTATTCAGCTCCGGTTATTCAGCAAACCAGGCGATTATCAAACTGCTCCTGAAAAAAAATGATCTGTTACTGCAGGATAAGCTTAATCATGCCTCTTTAATGGAAGCCGGATTGTTATCCGAGAGTAAAATGCAGCGTTTTAAACACAACGATATGCTTCATTTAGCAAGCTTATTAGCTAAACCTGCAACGCAGCAGGCTGATAAATTAATTATTAGCGAAGGTGTGTTCAGTATGGATGGTGATTGTGCACCGCTTCCCGGACTGTATGAACTGGCAAAAAAGCATGATGCCTGGTTAATGATTGATGATGCTCATGGTTTAGGGGTATTGGGCAACAATGGTAAAGGCAGTGTTGCAGCATCGGGCCTGGAGAATAACAATCTGCAGATCTACATGGCGACCTTTGGCAAAGCCTTAGGGGTTGGCGGCGCATTTGTTGCCGGCAAGCAGACATTGATAGATTATTTAACTAATTTTTCCAAGCCTTATATCTACACGACAGGACTTCCCCCCGCGATGGTTTATACTATTGCAGAAGCTGCGCGTATGGCTGAAACAGAGGATTGGCGGCGCGATAAACTGCAGGTGCTGATAGCCACTTTCAGAGAAACAGCAACAGGGTTAGGGATCCGTTTAGGAGATTCAAATACGGCCATTCAGCCTGTTATTATTGGTGATAGTCTTAAAGCCTTAGAGGTTGCGGAGAAATTAAAAAAACTGGGATTCTGGACAACCGCTATTCGTCCACCGACTGTGCCCGTTGCTACAGCGCGTCTGCGCATTACCCTAACAGCGAATCACGAGGAGCTTGATGTGGTTAATCTGAGCAAGGCCATATACCGGGTGCTTAATGACAAATAGTCTAATTTTCGATATTGATAAAGCAGCGGTTGCCCAGTCATTTTCTAAAGCGGCAGCACATTATGATCAGTTTGCACAGCTGCAGCGTGATATCGGTGATAAGTTGTTTGCTTCTTTGAACAAAAAACAAACTGCTAACTGTCTGGATCTCGGCTGTGGCACGGGGTATTTCAGTGAAAAATTACTGACCCAACATAATATTGATTCATTGATCTGTTTTGATCTCTCTGCCGGCATGCTGGCGTTTCTGCAAAATAATCGCAATTTGCCGGTTAACTGTGTGCAGGGGGATATGGATTGTTTGCCTTTTTCTGACAATCAATTTTCCTGCATATTCTCCAATCTGGCGATGCAGTGGAGCAGTGATCTACAAAATGTATTAAGGCAATTGAAAGGGGTCTTGTTAGCGGGGGGAGAATTGAATTTTTCCACTTTATTAGCGGGATCATTAATAGAACTACGCGATGCCTGGCAGGAGGTAGATGTGCACCCGCACACTAATACCTTTTTAACTCTGGTAAATATCGAAAAAATGCTCGAGAAGGTCGGTTTCACCTCGGTTAATATTCACCAGGAAACCATTACCCTTTATTACCCGAATGTTTGCGCAGTGATGCGCGATTTAAAGGGCATAGGGGCCAATCAGGTACATGGCCATCAACGGCACAAACTGCAGGGGCGCTCCTTAATTAATAAACTTGAGCAGGGTTACGCTAAGCACAAAACCCGGTCAGGACTATTACCTCTTTCCTATCAGGTATGTTATATAAAAGCGGTTAAATAAATGAATGAAAGCATTAACAGCCCTGTCTATTTCGTGACAGGCACAGATACTGACGTAGGTAAAACAGTTTGCTGTCAGGCCCTGCTGCAGGCGGCCAACAAACAGCAATGCACCACAGTAGCCTATAAACCGATAGCGGCAGGGTGTGTGGAGACAGCAGATGGGTTACGTAACCACGATGCGCTAGTGCTGCAAAAATACAGCAATATTCAAGTCGCTTATGAGCTGGTTAATCCGATTGCATTTGCTCAGCCAATTGCCCCGCATATTGCAGCTGAGCAGGAAAACAGGCCCATTGAATCGGTTAATATTTCTCACGGATTAGAGAAATTAAAAGCATTAAACAGCGATCTGATTTTAGTTGAAGGCGCTGGTGGCTGGCGTTTACCTTTAAATGACGAGCAAACCCTGTCGGATTGGGTAAAGGCGCATCAATTACCGGTGATAATCGTTGTCGGCATGAAATTAGGCTGCTTGAACCATGCGCAGTTAACCTATGAAAGCATTATCAATGATGGCCTGCAGGTGGCGGGGTGGATAGCTAACCAGGTAGAGAGCGATATGCCCTATTATGCACAGAACTTAGCCATGCTAAAGCATAAAATCAAAGCACCGATGATTGCTGAAATTCCCTATTCACACAATGTAAACGAATTGGATCTCTCTGAATATGTAAATATTAATTTCTTATTCAATAAATAAAGTAAATTTTCATTTTAGCTGGTGGATCTAATACCAATCTTTAATGTGTTGATATTAAAGAAAACTACGATTTCATTATCCAGAACTGAGGTTAAATAGCAAAAAATGAGTATTATTTGAAAATACGAGGGTCGAATTCGAAGTCGAGTTTTTCGTGCTTGTTGAAGATTTCTTTCATGGCAGGGTGGTTAGGGTTAATAACATAGTTCTTGTCTCTGGGCGATATTGTCGAGGGAACTTGCAAAGCAGCAAACTGTGGCGCTGGATCATTTAAGAACTCGTCTCCAATGTATTGAGTCGCCTCGCTTGCAGGAATTGCGCGCCATGTTGATGGTAAATCTACTTGCTCGAGCTTAACAATTAACTCATCCGGCATGTCGATTCTATATAAATCATAGTGATTAATAATGTTTGGGTTATTATTTACGTGAACAAACACCTCCAGAGCGCATAAAGACTCTGACTCTGAAAAGTACAGAGCCTCGCTACCTTTTGAATTCCACCTGCCGCCAAATAGTTTCGCACCAATGGGATTAAAGGGAGTATCAGAGTATTTTTTTTGCGTAAGTCGATACAGTTCCATTAAGAAAAGACGCCGTGTTCTACTCTGCCAATAAGATCTTTGACGATCTCGAAGTCTACGGTAGTCGAAACCATATCAAGTGGTCTTTTTCCACCTAAACCATATACACTTTCCCGTATCCATTTCAGTGCTTGCTGTTCGTCATTAAACAATTCAGTTGCTAACTTTATGAGCATAGCGAAGCGGTAGATAGCGTCACTCTCCTGAGTATTGAAACGTTCGTCATTTTTCAGTCTGCGCTTAATGGTACTGACAGGAATATGGGTAACATTGTGAAATTCACTTTGAGTAAGTTTCGTTCGCTCAATGATATTTCTGTATACTTGTGGCTTAAATCCCTGGTGGACAGCTTCGCAGCGAGCAGTCTTAGCATCTTCAATTCCAAGGCTAATCCAGAAGTTTTTTTTGTTACTATGCTTAGGTTTAAAGCTTTTCAATTCAACAGTTGCCATAGAAAGCGCTCCTTAAACTGGACCATATGGTCTTTTAGTGTGGCTTAAATGAGCTGGTTTTGCAACTGTTGAGAAAAAGAGCCCTAACAAGCTGCCTTGAGGCAGACGGTGGCGGCGATGGTGATGATTACCGGTTATGCGATTATTGCCTTGCCGACTGGCATTGCTACCGTGAAAATGTCGCGGGAATTCGACCGTCAGGCTTCTACCCAGCCCTGTCCACAGTGCTGAAGGTCACGATACAGATGCCCGCTACTACAATTTTGCGGCGCAGCGTTGTAATTGATTGTCAGGCAAACATTGTATTAGCTGAATGTGCAAATCAAATTCGACAACAGCCATAAGCCTCCTATGCTAAGTGTAAACCAGCCCACAGAGATGATTTTGTGCCAGGCTATTAAGAAAATTGCAGATAGGTCAGCATAAAACCGTCAGTCCGCAGGGTGAATGCTCGTGTAGTCGCATTGCATCGTTCAGCATCAACGTGATTTGAACTTTATGTATCAGGCGGCTGAAAAAGCAACCTTATTAAAAGTCCGTGAGCAATATATTAATACCAATTCCGTTAATTAGATGATCTATTTAGGCGTAGGAAAAATGGATGAAAGCAAGGCATTGATTGCAGTAACTAGTTGTTCTAATTACAAAATCAATAACGAAGCTAGCATTCATTTTAGCAAGCATAAATGAATAGATAATTATCGGATTTGGTATAACCTTCGTTAAATATATTCTGGCGATAGGTTTATAGAGTTAAAAGTCGGGAAAGAAGCTTTAAAGAAAGTGAATGGTCAATCAATATCTGCTGACGAAAACATCGCATTTTATTGCCTTATAATTTATGGCACTTATCAGTACAATGGTAATAAAATCACTAATAGGAA
This sequence comes from Psychromonas sp., assembly GCF_041586535.1. Lineage (GTDB taxonomy): Bacteria > Pseudomonadota > Gammaproteobacteria > Enterobacterales > Psychromonadaceae > Psychromonas. The sequence continues at coordinate 18,919 of NZ_JBFGZY010000050.1, forward strand.
CCATTATCACCTTGAAAGATAATAATAACGAAACGATCGACCGGGACTGGCTAGTTAATCAAGCCAAATTGCATAAAAAACGCCTGATCTGGGCGAATATTATTGCCCTTATCGCGGCTGCTATCAGTGTACCTATACCGCTATTGATGCCGCTAATGGTGGATGAGATCCTGCTTAATAAGCCGGCGGGGGGCGTTGATTTTATTAACCATCTTTTACCGCTATCACTGCAACAGCCAGCTAACTATATTATCGTTATTTTTCTCTTTGTGATTGTGATGCGCACCCTCAGTCAGCTGCTCAATATTGTGCAAAGCCGTCAGTTTACATTGGTATCTAAAACCATTACCTGCACGATACGTCAGCGGATGATCGATAAATTAGGCCGGATTAGTATTCGCGAGTATGAAACCCGCGGCAGTGGGGGAATTAATTCGCATATAGTGACCGATATCGAAACCATAGATCAATTTATCGGTAGTACGTTAAGCAGCTTTATTGTTAGTTTATTAACCGTGATCGGTACCGCTGTGATTTTATTATGGATAGATCTCTATTTAGGGATGTTTATTGTATTAGTGAACCCCTTTGTGATCTATTTTTCACGTAAGTTAGGGACGCGGGTCAAAACGCTAAAAACAAAAGAGAATCAAGCTTTTGAAAAATTTCAAAACCGTTTAATTGAAATTTTAGATGGCATATATCAGCTGCGTGCTTCAAATCGGGAAAAGGATTTTTTAAAGGATCTTAAAACAGATGCCGATAATATTCGCAGTAGTGCAGACAAATACGCCTGGCAGAGTGAGGCTGCAGGCCGCAGCTCCTTTTTATTATTCCTGTTGGGATTTGAACTGTTTCGTGCGACAGCGATGCTAATGGTGTTATTTAGCGATTTAAGCATCGGGGAGATCTTTGCCATTTTCGGTTACCTCTGGTTTATGTTATCGCCAGTGCAGGATCTGTTAAGTATTCAATTCTCCTGGTATAGCGCCTCTGCTGCGATAAAACGAGTTAACTCTCTGCTGCAACTCGAGGAAGAGCTGCGCCTGCCAAGTAAAGTGAATCCCTTTATTAATGGTCAGCCGGCTGAGGTAGTTATTCGTCATCTTAATTTTGCTTATGATAATGAAAATCAAATATTAAACGATTTATCACTGACTATTCCTGCAGGTAAAAAAATTGCCTTAGTCGGTGCCAGTGGCGGCGGAAAATCGACTCTTATTCAGCTGCTGATTGGGGTGTACCAGCCAAGCCACGGGGAAATTTTATTTAATGGTGAAACAAGCAGTGATATTGGTTTTGATATTATTCGCGAGAATATCTCTGTGGTGTTGCAGCAACCTGTATTATTTAACGATACATTACGTCATAACCTCTCCCTGGGGGGGACTTATACGGATGCACAATTATGGCAGGCACTACAGGTTGCGCAGCTTAATGATGTCATGGTGCAGTTGAGTGACGGATTAGATACTCAGCTAGGCCGTCAGGGCATTCGCCTCTCAGGCGGTCAGCGCCAGCGTGTGGCAATTGCGCGTATGGTACTGACCGATCCCAAATTTGTTATTTTAGATGAGGCTACTTCTGCGCTCGATACCGCAACAGAAAGTGCGCTGCACAGTGCATTAAATAGCTTCTTAGCTGGGCGTACCACACTGATTGTCGCGCATCGCCTGTCCGCGGTTAAGCAGGCGGATATTATCTATGTTTTAGAAGAAGGACAGATCAGCCAGTCAGGCAGACATAGTGAGTTAGTAGAGAAGGATGGTTTATATCAGACCCTGTATGGCACGGTTCAAAGCGCTTCCTAATGACTTTCCAAGCTCAAATCAAATAGTGAGTTATTTGTTAAAAGTGATTTTGTTTAAGATTATCGGTAAACGATCAAAAATTGCTATTCGGTGATCCATAAACCGCAATATATATACCCATGATACTTCAAGGTGCAAAGTCAGCAAGGTCAATTGTGCCGAGGTGCTAGACATAAAATTGAAGTCTAGTTATTCTACAGAGAGAATTTATAACAAAGCAGATTGGTGCAATTTCCCTTGCCCTACGGGACGCGAGCTCGAAAACCAGTGCTGCGTTGCAGCAATCGAAAAGGGAGTAACCATTACCTCATGTTGCGCCTTGCTCTGATTGCCAAGCTCGTGCCTTGCTCTGATTGCCAAGCTCGTGCCTGACAAAGCATTTGATGATGTTAAAAAAATTGAAGAGCAAACCCACATGGCCGATTTTATCACCGGTAAAGTGTTTGCGTTAACTCAAGATAATAACCTGGCGATTCATGTCTCCATTGCTGGTGGACGTAAAACCATGGCGTTTTATTTAGAAGATATGGGTGTCCAGCCTTTTTCCATGATACCAACTCCATTAATTAGATGCTCTATTTAGGCGTAGGGGAAACGGATGAAAGCAAGGCATTTTAGTATTTTTGGGTAGTTGCAATAATAGGAAACCGTTGCATCTTTTATGATGAGTTGAATGAAGGTTTCGTTAAAAGTGACTATGATTCTCACGGTGAACTTAGTGGAAATTCAAGAGTCGAAAATGTTCAGCAACTTACTGATTTAGTTTAACGTATTGTGCATTCGAGATTTGTAATTAGCTAACAAGCTAGTCGACTGGACGCATAACGGTTGTCATCGTTTTTGCAAAATAAAAACATGGCAAAAACAACACCAACCTACGCGCAGTTTATTGCGGCGTTATACATTCGTGTAGATTTTAGGAGTACCATGTTTGAATTTAAGACTATAGCTTTATTTGGTATCACTGCTATAGCGGAAATTGTTGGTTGCTATCTTCCTTATCTTTGGCTTAAACAAGATAAGAATATATGGTTGTTAATCCCTGCGGCGTTGAGCCTGACACTATTTGCATGGTTACTGACTTTACACCCTACAGCAACTGGTAGAGTTTATGCGGCTTATGGTGGTGTATACATTTTTGTAGCCTTATTGTGGCTTTGGCTTGTTGATGGTGTAAAGCCAACTATGTGGGATCTTGTCGGTGGTTCAGTTGCATTATTAGGCATGGCAATAATTATCTTTGCACCAAAAAATGTATAACAAGTCAATTTAACAAGGACTAAAAACAGCGGGCCACCGCTTCGCGATTTTAGCCCGCCATTTTTAGCTTGTTAATATGGGTATAGATTAGAGAATATATGTCAGATTGTGGTGGCGGAGCGGAACAAGCAAATAAACTAGAGAGAAAAACCCTTATTATACTTCTCTCAATAAACGCATTTATGTTTGTTGCTGAATTGGTTTTGGGGTGGCTAGCACAATCTACAGGTTTACTAGCTGATTCTCTAGACATGCTGGCAGATGCAGCAGTGTACGGCCTTTCGCTCTATGCTGTCGGCAAAGGAATCGTGTATCAAGCAAAAGCGGCTCAAGTCAGTGGTTTCCTTCAAATTATATTAGGGCTCGGTGTTTTATTTGAGGTCCTTAGGCGGTTTTTTTTTGGCTGCGTTCCTCAAAGTACATTAATCATCATAGTTGGTGCTGTTGCTTTGTTGGCGAATATAATTTGTCTTGTATTAATATCCAAGCACAGAGAGGGAGGCGTACATATGAGGGCCTCTTGGATATTTTCAACAAATGATGTCATAGCTAATCTAGGGGTAATAGTTTCAGGTATACTTGTTGCTCTTATGGGTAGTCGGCTTCCTGATCTAATTATCGGAACAATAATTTCACTTTTAGTCGTCCGCGGCGGAATTAAGATCCTCCATGATGCAAAAGAAACACGTGAATCAGTTAAGCGCGCCTAACAGCAATAATAGGGTCAGATTATTTGCCTCTTAGTGGGGCGTTATGTGTGTTGGGGAAGTTATGCTGCCATCTTACTAAGATGATCATTTTGAACTAGATGATGGTGAGGAAATAAAGTTCATTTCTCAAAAGAGATGGACACTAGGGTCTGTTGACCTTTCGCGTGCATTTTTGCAGCAATTTGTTCGTGTTTTATACAAGGCAGAGCCTGCGTAGTGTAGTTGTTCTACATAAGCTGGCGATAACGAAGTAGAAAGCTCGAGCAAATGCTGCCCTACGGGTTCATCTAAAAGCGTCCTGCGCTGCGTT
>NZ_JBFGZY010000051.1:0-22825 GCF_041586535.1 Psychromonas sp.
GTCATTCTAAGTAAATACCTCGCAACAAAGAGTAAAACGCTTTTAGCCGAACCCTTCGGGCAGCGCTTGTTGGCTCTTTCTACTGCGTTATCGCCTGTTTATGTAGAATAACTACACTACGCAGGCTCTGCCTTGTATAAAACACGAACAAATTGCTGCAAAAATGCACGCGAAAGGTCAACAGACCCTAGCCTTTGTATCTGTATCGCAGAACACTTAACATACTGAACTTAATAAAATTCTGATGTTATTATATCTCCGCTAAGAATTGTTTATTCGCTTTTCACAACCTTATTAAGGAATAGCTGTGCTGTACGGATTTGATGTAGGCGGTACTAAAATTGCGTTCTCTGTTTATGATCAGGCTTTAACTTGTCATCTGACAGAGCAAATAACCACACCTTCTGATTATCCCGGCTTTATAACCGCGATCGCCGCTCTGGTTAAGCGTGCGGATCAGCGCTTTGCTTGTAAAGGGTTAGTCGGCATCGGTTTTCCCGGTGCCATAAGCGGCAGCGAACAGCGGGTAAATTGTGCCAATGTAGCTGCTATAAAAGGGCAAACTTTGGCGGCAGATTTGTCTGGGGTTTTAGATCGTGAGATTAAACTGGAAAATGACGCTAACTGCTTTTTATTGTCTGAATGTTATGGCGGCAGCGCCGATAACTGCAGTGCGGCCTTGGCGATCACCTTGGGAACGGGGATTGGAGCCGCTGTGTTTGTTAATGGTGCCATTCATCGCGGCTTAAACAGCTTTGCCGGTGAAATTGGCCATTACCCCATTGCGGCTACCATGCTGTTAAAATATCCCGATTTACCTCTATTTGGCTGTGGTTGCGGCCGGAAAATGTGTTTCGAAACTTACTGCTCCGGCACCGGCCTGAGTAATTTATACCATCATTATGCCGGGAATAATGCAACAGGCCCCGAGATTATCAGTAGATACCTGAGTGGGGACGAGGTGACCAACAAGGTGCTGGATATTTATCTGGAGCTGCTGGCTGCCGGTTTAGCGACGGCCATTTTAGTGCTGGATCCTGAGGTGATTGTGCTCGGAGGCGGATTATCAAAGTTGCCTCTGTTAACTGAGCAATTAATAAAAAATCTGCCGGAGCATCTGCTCAAGAACGTGTCGCTACCGCAAATTAATAGCGCCATGTTCGGCGCAACCGGCGGCGTTCGCGGTGCCGCTTTATTAAATTTTCAACCCTGAGAAAATAGAGTCAGGTATTTTCAGCCGCCAGGCCATCAGCTGATAGCCCACTATTAGAACATGCCGGAAAACTTATCTACGAGTACTTAGACCTATGTATTTGTGATATTCAGGGAGGTTAAATATTTAACCTCTTCCATTACCACATAAGTGCGCGAATCTCTTATATCCGGCAGTGCGAGTAACGTTTGGCTGAGCACTTTACGGTAAGCTGACATATCAGCTACCCGTGTTTTTAATAGATAATCAAAATCACCGGAAACTAAATGGCATTCTAAAATTTCATCCAGCTGGTTGGCTGCTTTATTAAAGCGTTCAAAAACATCCGGACTGGAGCGTTTAAGGGTAATTTCAATATAAACTAGCAGTGAAGCATTTAAGTAGTTCGGATCAAGTAGTGCGGTGTAGGATTTAATAACCGCTTTTTTTTCCAACCTTTTTACCCTTTCCAGACAGGGAGTCGGGCTTAATCCGACTCTTTTGGATAATTCAACATTAGAGATCCGTCCGTTTTTCTGCAGTTCCCTTAATATATTTCTATCTATTCGGTCTAGTGTGATCAACTGCCTTTCCTTTTTGTCGTAGTTTGTTGAGCTGGTAAAATAAATTAAAAAGCATAATGCTCTATTTTTTCTGTAAATAATAGAACAATAAAGTCAAAAAAACTATACAAAAATACTTATACTATTTCCACCAACTAGATACCTAGTAAAGAACCTATAACTGCTTAAACTGCTTACTATAATAAATTAAAAGGAAATAATTATGCTTATCGGTGTACCTAAAGAAATTAAAAATCATGAATATCGTGTCGGCATGGTTCCTGCGAGTGTCCGGGAACTAGTACAAAATGGCCACGATATTATTGTTGAAACGAACGCCGGTATGGGGATTGGTTTCAGTGATCAGGATTATATAACGGCAGGTGCAAGGATTGAAAATGATGCGGCAACTATTTTCGCCAAAGCAGAGATGATTGTTAAAGTAAAAGAGCCGCTGGCGATTGAGCGTGCGATGCTGCGTGAAGGACAAATTTTATTTACTTACCTGCACCTCGCGCCTGATTTACCGCAAACTCAGGATCTCATTGATTCTAAAGCTGTATGTATTGCTTATGAGACAGTGACAGACAGTAAAGGCGGATTACCCTTATTAGCACCTATGTCCGAGGTGGCTGGACGTATGGCCATTCAGGCCGGTGCACAAGCATTGGAAAAATCCAATCAGGGCTGCGGTATGTTATTGGGTGGTGTCCCGGGTGTTGAGCCGGCAAAAGTTGTTGTTGTTGGCGGCGGTATGGTGGGTAATAACGCGGCGCAAATGGCTGTTGGCCTGGGCGCGGATGTGACTATTCTGGATCGTAATATTGATACCTTACGCAGTTTGAATATTCAATTTGGCAATACGGCTAAAGTGATTTATTCCACGGCAGATGCGTTAGAAAAAGAAATATTAGCAGCGGATCTGGTGATTGGCGGCGTGCTTATCCCGGGTGCTGCAGCGCCTAAACTGATCACTAAAGAGCATATTGCCAAGATGAAACCCGGTTCGGCAATTGTAGATGTTGCAATTGACCAGGGCGGTTGTGCTGAAACATCGCATGCGACGACTCACCAGGATCCAACTTATATTGTAGATGACGTGGTTCACTACTGTGTGGCAAACATGCCGGGTGCCGTTGCGCGCACTTCAACTTTTGCACTGAACAATGCAACCTTACCTTATATCATTAAGTTGGCAAATCTAGGTTATCAGAAAGCACTGAAAAGCGATGCGGGTTTATTAAAGGGCCTTAATGTAATTGACGGCAAGCTGACCTGTGAAAGTGTTGCTGTGGCTCACGGTATGCAGTACGTTTCGCCAGAAGCTGCACTTATTGAGCACACTGCTTTGACGACAGTCGAAGCGGCTTAATAAAACGGCTCTTTTTACAATGCCGTTTCTTGAACATAAGTCGCTGAAAAGTTAGGCATGCGGCAACCCCCATTCGTAAAGTTTGGGGGTATCTATTTTCCTGCAGAGGAAATTGAAAATAGCCTTGTTTATAAATCACAATATCCATTATCAAAAGCCTCCCAATCTACTGGTCAAATAAAAAGCAATTAAAAGTATTTTTATTTAGGTTTTTCTTGCCGAATCAAAAAGAAAAAACACAGCTCATTCAGTGATCCTTTTTGTTCTAACCCCTTGTGTTTGTACGCCATGAATTGAAAAGTGAATGTTGTTCAATGATTTTTTATTCCCTTTAGTATTAGTTGCTTGAGATATATTTATTATACTCTTCCTTGTTCTTTCCCTTCCCTTATAAAAAGCAATTAGAGATTAACCCTTCGTTATTGATGGCTATCTGTCTTCCATTGTAATTCGCTAAAAACAGTTTATTGAAGCTTGATTTTAATGTCTGTAAAAAGTCATATTTTAATTTATTTTCGGCATGGTTAATGCAGTTTAATTATTAAGTTAAATAAATACGAAAAACCACTGTTTTTCAACAAAAAATGCACAGAGAGAGGGCGTTGTGCACCTCGATGAGCCAATTGAGATCGCTCACTATATATCTTATTAATCTGCAAAATTAACAAGGAAAATAAAAATGCCGGCTATACCAGTTATCGGATTTAGTGGATGTAGCTCTGGAGACAGAGTTTTGACTTACGACGGATTGCCAAACACAGAGGGGACTTCCATTATCTCCCCGTTATCAGCTCTATTCCCAAAGAAACCTGCAATTGCTGTAGATTAAGGAAGAACAATGAAAATTAAAAAATTACTAATACCATTTATGTTATTTATAACAACCCTTACATCAAGCCAGAATGTTTTTGCTGGTGAAGAGATAGGTACCGTTGTCAATGATGCATTTGCATATGCTACCGGCTGGTTTGTAAACTTTATTTTTGCACCCATGCCGGGGACGACATTTCCCTGGATAGTGACCTGGTTAGTGATTGGTGCTGTGGTCTTTACTTTATACTTTAAGTTTATTCAATTTCGTGCAATGAAACATGCGCTTGATTTGGTTAAAGGAGATTATTCCAATCCTAAGGATGCCGGTGAGGTTTCGCACTTCCAGGCGCTGACAACTGCGCTTTCAGGTACTGTCGGCCTGGGTAATATCGCGGGTGTGGCTGTAGCAATCGGTATTGGTGGGCCGGGGGCGACTTTCTGGATGATTCTTGCAGGGCTGTTCGGCATGGCATCTAAATTTACAGAATGTACCTTAGGTGTGAAATACCGTAATAAAAATGCCGATGGCAGTGTTTCAGGTGGGCCAATGCATTATATCTCCAAGGGCTTTGCCGAGAAGGGGCTGCCCGGAGGCAAAGTGTTGGCTGGTTTGTTTGCCGTGTTTTGTGTGCTTAGTTCATTTGGTGCCGGAAATATGTTTCAGGTAAATCAGGCTCATGCGCAAATAAGTAATATTACCGGCAGCTATCCGGGGTGGATCACCGGTGTTGTTTTTGCCGTTATTATTTTTGCCGTTATTGTCGGTGGCATTAAATCTATCGCCAATGTAAGTGAAAAAGTGGTTCCTTTTATGGCTGTGCTTTATGTTGCGGCCGCATTGGTTATTTTGGGTGTACACGCGGATAAAATTGGCTGGGCCTTTTCGCAAATTCTGCAGGGAGCCTTTACCGGATTAGGTGTGACAGGCGGGGTTGTCGGTGCCTTAATTCAGGGGTTCAAGCGCGCTGCATTTTCTAATGAAGCCGGGGTTGGTTCCGCTCCTATTGCCCATTCTGCGGTAAAAACCAGTGAACCAGTTACAGAAGGTTTTGTTTCGCTGCTTGAGCCTTTTATCGACACGGTTGTTATTTGTACAATGACGGCGCTGGTGATTATTATTTCCGGTCAATTGCTGCTTGATGCCAATACCGGTCTTTACCTGATTGGAGAAAATGGCAGCATACTCACCGCGGATGGTTCCTCTGGCGTAGCCTTAACGTCAGTTGCTTTTGGTCAGACTATTAGCTGGTTCCCCTATCTGCTGGCGCTGGCTGTTGTCCTGTTTGCGTTTTCCACTATGCTCAGCTGGTCATATTACGGTCTGAAAGCCTGGACCTATCTGTTTGGTGAGAGTAAAAAGACGGAAATGAGCTACAAAATTTTATACTGTTTGTTGGTCGTGGTTGGCGCGGCAGCAAGCCTCGGAGCTGTGATTGATTTCTCTGATGCAGCAATGTTCGCTATGGCGATAATTAATATCACCGGTTTGTACTGTCTGATGCCGATAGTGAAAAAAGAGTTAAACTCCTATATGTCACGTCTGCGGTCAGGAGAAATCAAGAAATTTACCGAACAGGATGACGCAGGTATGGCTCAGCCCATTAAAGAGCAATTAAGTTAAATGTTAAGGCTAATCTAAACCTTTATCTGTATTTAATGCGGGCTAATTAGCCCGCATTTTTACATTATAGTGTTAGAGAATTTTGAAAATATTACAGGAAAACAATACCAAATCCGATAATTATCTATTCATTTATGCTTGTTAAAATGAATGCTAGCTAGACATAAAACTACGTTTTAGTCTTTGTCATTGATTTGATTTATAACATCCTGTTATTCACCACTTCGTGGCCAGCTAAAGCTGTTTAAAATTGTTTCATACTATTTTGTGTAATTAGAACAACTAGTTACTGAAATCAATGCCTTGCTTTCATCCATTTTTCCTACGCCTAAATAGATCATCTAATTAACGGAATTGGTATTACATCAATAAAACAGGGGGAAATTATGTTCACTAATCTGTGTGAGTGACCACATCAGAGTGTTACAGCATATAACCCAATCGAACCAGGGAGGAAACGTTAATATTGTAGTTTTAAAAATAATCAGCGAAAGCTTTTTTATCGCAGCCGTGAGAATATATTGATGGCAAAATTTCCAATATGAGCGCCACAGCACCAGACCGTTTGGGGAGAGATTTGTGTTATAAAAAAGGCGAATATAAAATATCTATTCGCCTTTTAGTTTAAACAATATGTTATTGAAGAGACAATAGTCTGGTGGGGATGTTACTCAGCGTTTTGTGTCGCCAGTTCAATATAGATATCGCGCAGCTTAGTCGCAACACTACCGGGTTTACCCGTGCCGATGGTTTTACCGTCGATTTCAACAACCGGCCAGACAAATGTAGTTGCAGAGCTGACAAAAGCTTCATCAGCCTGATAGGCTTCTTCGGCTGTAAACGGACGTTCTTCGACTTGAATCTGTGCCTGCTCAGCAAGCTCCAGCAAAGCCTTACGGGTAATGCCATGTAAAATATCATTGCTCAGCGGACGGGTAATTAATACGCCGTCATTGGTCACAATATAGGCATTGTTTGAGCTGCCTTCTGTGATGTAACCATCTTCAATCAGCCAGGCATCATCAACCTGTTTATCCAGCGCGCCCTGTTTAGCCATACAGGGAGCTAATAATCCGACAGTTTTGATATCACGGCGTTTCCAGCGGATATCTTCAGTGGTGATTACTTTCATGCCTTTTACCGCTTTAGGACTGTTTAAAAGGTTACGAGCCTGAGTAAATAAAACCAATGTTGGTGTAACATTTTCCGGATACCCAAAGTCACGGTCGCCGGCTGAGCCCCGGCTGACCTGCAGGTAAATACCGCCTTCATTAAGCTGGTTAACTTCAATTAACTTCTTTTGAATCGCTGTAATTTGTTCAAGTGTAGCCGGCAACGCGATTTGTAGTTCGCTGCATGAACGCTGCAGGCGGATCATGTGTCCTTCATTATCAACCAGTTTGCCATTGATTACTGCTGTTACTTCATAAACGGCGTCGCCAAAAAGAAAGCCGCGATCGAAAATAGAAACTTTGGCCTCAGTTTCTTTAATAAACTCACCATCGAGGTAGACGATACGTTCCATAATTAATTCCTTGTTGTCATAGCAATAAAAATCGCTAACAGTATTGCCATTTGTTAAAAAACACCACTAAAAAGTGGCCTGCAGCTGTCATGCCCGATTTGTACAAAGAGAATGACAGGGGCCGTTAACCCCACAGGGCTGCTGGATAAACATTCATTTTGCTTTCGTCAAAAGCGATACATGGTTGGCGATCTTCAGCAAGCAGTAATGGCCCATCAAGGTCAACGACCTGAGTATTTTGTGCGACCATAAAAGCGGGCGCCATTGCCAGAGAGGTGGCCAGCATACAGCCCACCATGACCTGCAATCCGACCTTTTCAGCTTCCGCTTTCAATGCTAATGCCTCGGTCAGACCGCCGGTTTTATCGGTTTTAATATTGATCATATCGTAACGACCGATAATGTTAGGCAAACTGCTGCGATCATGACAAGACTCATCAGCACACAGGGTGATCGGTCTGGGCAGATGTTCGAGTGCTGCATCGTTATCGGCAGGTAAGGGCTGCTCGATCATCTCCACACCCAGTTTCACTAGTTCCGGTACCATCTTCAGATACAACGCTTCGTCCCAACCCTCATTGGCATCAACAATAATACGTGCGTCAGGAGAGCCTGCGCGTACCGCTGCAACACGTTCGACATCACCTTCGCCCGCAAGTTTCAGTTTTAACAGCGGTCTGTGAGCATTTTCAATCGCCGCCTGCTGCATCCGCTCGGGCGTGTCTAATGAAAGTGTAAAGGCAGTCACTAACGGAGCCGGTTCGGCAATCTCCAGGCGTTGCCATATCCGCTGACCGGATTGTTTACACTCAAGATCCCAAAAGGCGCAATCCAATGCATTTCTTGCTGCACCGGCCGGCAATAAAGATTGCAGCTGCCGGCGGGTTAATCCTGCCTCTATTTGCACAGCCAGAGGCGCAAGTTCAGCGAGTACTGACTCGATGGATTCACCATAGCGGGCATAAGGTACACATTCACCGCGGCCAACATAACTGCCCTGATGTAGTTCAACGACCACAACTTTAGCGTGTGTTCTGGACCCGCGGGAAATGGTAAAGGTACCGCGGATAGGCCAGCTTTGATCAAGCAGCTTCATCTGCATAATATCGTCCTTAGATTTTTTCCAGTTGATCCACAATGCGACCAACACCTTCACGGAAAGGATCAACAGCCGGAAGCCCAAACTGTGCTTCTATTCCTGCTAAATATTCAGTCGCTTCACCTTCAGTTAACTGCGAGGTATTAACGGAAATAGCAACAAAGCGTACATCCGGATTGGTCAAGCGAGCCATTGCCAGATTAGTATCCATGCAGGTTTGTAAATCAGGCACCGGGTAAGTTGGCAAACCGCGCATATGGGTGCGCGTTGGCTCGTGACATAAGACCAGCGCATCTGCTTGCGCACCATGGATAAGCCCGATTGTTACGCCTGCAAAAGAAGGGTGGAATAAAGAACCCTGACCTTCAATAATATCCCAATGATCCGCATCATTTTCTGGTGTTAACACTTCGACTGCACCTGAAATAAAGTCAGCAACCACGGCATCAACACTGACACCCGAACCGCTAATGAGGATACCTGTTTGGCCGGTAGCTCGGAAATCTGCTTTGATACCGCGTGCCAGCATCTCTTTTTCAATTGCCAGGCTGGTATACATTTTGCCGCATGAACAATCGGTGCCGACAGGTAAAACACGTTTACCGCTGCGTTTTAATCCGTTTGCAACGGGGAAAGATTGGGTTGGAAAACGAACATCAAAGAGTTTGCGACCTAAAGTGTCAGCTAGCGTTTTGAGCTCTGCAATATCATTAAGTTTGTTATGCAGGCCTGCCGCTAAATCCATGCCCGCTTCAAGTGCTTGTTTTAAAATGTCAATCCATTTTTCAGAGATAACACCACCGCGGTTAGCAACGCCAATAACCAGAGTCTTAACGCCGGCTTCTTTCGCCTGGATGATATCCATATCGGTTAAACCGCAGTCTGCTGCACAATCTTTCATACGGAATTGGCCGGCACAATATTCCGGATGCCACTGCTTGATTCCCAGCGCAACTTTTGCTGCCAGCGGATCGTGGGCATCACCTAAAAATAACAGATAAGGTTTTTGAATTTCCATAGTATTTATTCCTATTAGTAGTAAGCCCTGTCTCATTTGTCAGGAGCGAATAATTTGCGCTACTGCTGCTTAGTTGTGCATGAGACTTATCAGGGGTAAGTTAAATAACATAAATTCTATGAGCAGGTTTTGTGCCAAAAGTCTGTATCGGCATAATTTATTTTCTGAAAGAAAGTGCTGTAAATGCCCGCCTGTCTCCAATAAAAACAGAATATTCTTCAAAAAACAAAATGATCAGTGTTGTTTGGTTTTTTATTCTGCAAAAAATCTATTTCGTGGTGTTATATATTTTTTTGTTTTTATCTTTTAAGGGCCGTGAATTTAAATTTTTTTGTATGTTAATTAAAATGGTGGCAGCTGTTTTGTCGTCAAAAATATCATTAACAATCGCATTTTACGCACCAAAATGGGGCGTCAGTGCTCTTTTTTGGCGATTTTTGGTGGTTTTTACGTTAGTGGGCACTATATTTATCTGCTTTTATTGCGAGTGGTGTTTATTAATTGTAAAAAATATAATCAGCGAATTTCTGCTTAATCTGGTTTGGTGTATTGCTCTGTTGTTTTGTTTTACTGTGGTTTATTTAACTTTTACCCTTCTGTTTTTATATTTCGATTAAATAATTATTGTTATCTATTTAACTTGGCATATTTTTAGCATGTTTCATCACTCCTAAAGAATTCGATAATTTATTACAGTGTGCTCCTAACAACTTGGGATCATTACAACCATCAAGGAATCATTATGCTAACAGCTGAAGCCGTTATTGATATTGCTGCGTTACGGCACAATTATCAGTTTATTCAAGGTAAATGCCCCACAGCAAAGATCGCCGCTGTGCTTAAAGCGAATGCCTATGGCCATGGTGCGGTTAAATTTGCCAAAGCGCTGCCGCAAGCCGATGCCTTTGCCGTTTCCCGTCTGCAGGAAGCAGTTGAATTGCGTGAAGCGGGTATTGAACAGCCTATTCTATTGCTTGAGGGCTGTTTTTGCCCTGATGAATTACGGCGTGCATCAGCGCTGAATCTTCATAGCATGATCCATAATCAAAGACAGTTAGAGGAGCTTGAGCGGAGCGCTTTAAGCAAGCCGCTGCAGGTTTGGCTTAAAATTGATACCGGGATGCACCGGCTCGGAATTTTACCTGAACAAGTTGATGATTATGTCCGGCGTATTAAAGCATCCGTGAACGCCAAAAATGAGATCCGTTTTGCCAGCCACTTTAATTGTGCCGATGAGCTGCAAAGCAGTACAACGCTGCAGCAAATAGCGTGCTTTGAAGAGGCCACCCAGGCTTATTGTGGTGCTAAAAGCCTGAGTAATTCCGCAGCCATTCTGCATTGGCCGGATGCGCATTATGATTGGCTGCGTCCGGGTATCGCTTTATACGGTATTGCCCCGCGGGTCGAGTCATGCGGCCGAGATGAAGGGCTGCGTGCGGTGATGACCTTGAAATCAAAATTAATTTCGGTACGGGAGCAGAAGCGGGGGGGGCCGGTGGGCTATGGCCAAAATTGGATCGCCCCGCGGGATACACGGATAGGCGTCGTAGCTATGGGCTATGGAGACGGCTACCCAAGAAGCGCCCCGAGCGGCACGCCAGTGCTGGTTAACGGGCGGCGGGTGCCTATAGTGGGCACTATTTCAATGGATATGATCACCGTCGATCTTGGTCCGGATGGCAAAGATCAGGTTGGAGATGAGGTGATTTTTTGGGGGGATGAATTACCCGCAGAGGAGGTCGCCCGGCATATCGGCACCATAGGTTATGAACTGGTGATCAAATTAACCGCACGAGTGAAAAAAAGTTATACCAATTTCGTTAATTAGATGATCTATTTAACCTCAGTTTTGGATAATGGAATTGTCATTATCTTTAATATCAACACATTAAATGTTTGTATTATACAGTGCTGTTAGTTTTGTGTAGTTCAAGGCAAATCATCGAAGCAATAGCTAGCTTGGGAGATGATTTAACGCAGAAATACGCGAAAATAACAGTGCTGTATCGATTTGCTTATCCATAATTTGGGTTAGTTATTAAGTTTTGCGCCTTTTAAAGCGGGTAATTTACCCTGCAGGAAAGTTCATTATAGTCATTGTTATCCGGGCTAAATTTATTGTTAGTATCAGCATCGTCCTCTTGAAATTCAATATGATATAGCTGATGATATTATTGCAAAAAAGCAAAGTGCTCTAGAGCATAATTTAAAATATCTGTCGGCGATCTTTGCGGTTTGCCCGAATCAATTTGTAGGAAAGGGTTAATGAGTAAACTAAAACATACAGGGCATAAAGTATTAGACTTCGTTGAAGACATTGGGTTATTAGTGATTGCCTTGGCAACCGTAGTAGCAATGATCTTTGAAATTGGAGTCATGCTTAACGCCAGGCAGGTGACACTGGCGGATCTTCTGCTGCTTTTTATCTACCTTGAAGTTTTAGCAATGGTTGGCATCTACCTCAAATCGGGAAGGCTACCGGTGCGAATGCCACTTTATATTGCGATTGTCGCATTGGCGCGTTATATGATTCTTGACATGAAGAACCTGGATACATTGCGCATGCTGGGCCTTGCCGGTGCGGTATTAATTATGGCAGTCTCTATTCTGGTAATACGCTATGGCCACACTAGATTCCCCTATGATAATAAAGATGAAGGCTAAGCTAAACAATAAATACTCAGTCTAGGGGCTGGCAATCCCCGGCATGAGTCATATCATGCGGGTTGGCGTTTTTTCTGATCGGTCCAAGGCTGTGGCTCTGCGCAGACCCGGTTGCGTCCGCTGTTTTTGGCTTTGTATAACTGTTCATCAGCTTTCGTCAGCAATGCCTCAATAGTCGGCTCTGATAAGCTGGACAACGCCGCTGCTCCGATGGAAACGGTATATTGCAGGGTTTGCCCGTCAGCTATAGAAACCGGAGTTTCAGCCAGGGTCTTTCTGATCTCCTCGGCTTTGTGCAGGCCATCGGCAAATGACGTATCGGGCAGTAAAATCACAAACTCTTCGCCGCCAAATCGCGCTAGAATATCGGAACTGCGCAGCATCTTCATGCAGTTGGCTGCCAAAGACTTCAACACTTCGTCACCGGAAAAGTGACCGTAGGTATCATTGACTGACTTGAAGTGGTCGATATCGAGCATCAGTGCGGTCAACTCTGACGACTGCCTTGTTTCACGCAATATTTCGTGGGCCGCCAGCTCTTCAAAAAAGTAGCGGTTGGCAGCTCCGGTCAGCGGATCTTTGTGTGCCAGCTTGGTCAGTGACTGCTCAAGCATTACCTGCGCGTTGATATCCTGAACGCTGCATCTGCCGATCATAAGGGTGTTATTATCACTCCATCTCGATGAGATGTTACACACAACGTGAAGGGCTGTATCATTCTTACCGAGCATCTCAATTCTCTGCTCTTCCGGGCCGCTGTTGTGTAAGGAGTTGGTCAGCTTGTGACAGGCATCTGCTGAGGCCGGTGAAACGAGATCATTGAGTTTGCACTTACCCACAAGCTCATCTCTGGCATATCCTAAATACCCCAGAAGAGCCGCATTTACATTAGTGATGATGCCCTCTGCATTTAAGGTGATATAACCAATCGGGGCATTTTCATATAGATCCTGAAAATCCTCAAGCTGTCTGCGTTTCATTTCCTGATTGTTGTGTCTCTCCAGACGGTTTTTTGCCACCAGGAACATGCACAAAGCGACAATAAAAAACAGGGCAGTTAAAGCGGCTTTTCCGCCATAACTGTTGTATACCGCGATCGCCTGCCAGTTCTCTTTAGTGGTTTCAATCAGCATATACCAGGTCTGTGCTTTGATATCTGTGATAAGACCATAATCATCGCTGTAAGAGCCATGTGAAGTGCTTTCATAAAAATTGACCGCATCAATTCTTGTGTAGCTAAAAAGTGCACCATCTGACTCGAGTACGCCTGCGCGGGATTGATGAATTAACTGCCATACCTCAGGCCGGCTGTTTTGCATAGAGCGTTCCGGCCTGTCCAGCATCCAGCCCCATTCATTCTCGGTTTT
Organism: Psychromonas sp.; assembly: GCF_041586535.1. Taxonomy (GTDB): domain Bacteria; phylum Pseudomonadota; class Gammaproteobacteria; order Enterobacterales; family Psychromonadaceae; genus Psychromonas. The sequence goes on from NZ_JBFGZY010000051.1 coordinate 13,235, forward strand.
GTGGTTCAAAAGCCAGTAACCATCGTCATTGAGTAACATGGCCCGATCCCCGCCTGGAAACTGCTCACGGTATTGATTGAGCATTCCGCCGGCCTTGTAGTTAAGGATCAGCAAGCCAGCAGGCTCACCTTTGCTGTTGTGTATCAGTTCAACGGCGCGCATCATAGGTTTTATAGGGCGCTCAATTTCACCGCCTTCGATATTTAAGTCCAGCGGAGAAAAATACACCTGATTGGCCTGTAGTTTGAGACCTTCCTGAATATAATAACGGGAAAATTTTTGCTGCAACTGTGTCTCGGGGACCGCATAGGCTGCAGCATTACCCTGATTGATTCTTACAATCTCGGCACCTTTTAAATCAAGCAGGCGAATTTGGTCATAACGTCCGTAAATATTACTGGTAAGGATCAGAGTTTTCTCTAACCTGTCACGCATTTCAGGAGAGGGTTGGTCAAGAAAGTCCTGCACAGAGGGCAGTGAGCCTAAGTGGTGAATATCCTGAATCACTCTCAGTAAGTGTTCATGGATAAGAGTGTTTGTGGATTTCATCAGCAGAGCATGCCGCTGCAGCGTCTGATCTTTTAAACTCTGATCGTAAATGCTCTTGCCAACCCAGAGTAAAAGAGCAAGGCAAAGCCAGCTAATCACAGTCAATGTTATAAACGGTCTGAGAAGCGAGTATCCGGAGGAGTTATGTTGTCCGCTAGGGTTTGAGTTAAGCACTTCCTTTTGCTCCTTTAATTCTATATCTAAGAGTAAACCTCTTTATTTTGCGGATATTAGCAAAAAATATCCGTTATTGGTTTTTTTAATTGTTAATTTCAACCTTGAACGACGCTTTATATGAGGTTGATAAGCGTTAGCAAATAAAAAAGCGCTGCATAAATGGTGCCCGGCGCCAGATATTCTTTGCAGCAGCCTTTATCTTTCAAGTTGTTTGTGCATAAAGGCGTAATAGAGAACCGGAATAATCACCAGAGTTAAGATTGTTGAGATAAAAATACCGAAAATCAGGCTGATCGCTAAACCGCCAAAAATAGGATCATCGAGAATAAAAAAGGCGCCAATCATCGCCGCTAATCCGGTTAAAATAATCGGTTTGGCGCGCACCGCGCCGGAGTGAATAACCGCTTCTTTAAACGCTCTGCCCTTGTACGTTTCGTGATTAATAAAATCAACTAGCAAAATTGAATTTCTGACAATAATACCTGCCAAGGCGATCATGCCGATCATTGAGGTCGCCGCAAATTGTTGGCCTAATAATGCATGTCCGGGCAGCACGCCGATAATGGTTAAAGGAATCGGTGCCATAATGATAAGCGGGACAATATAGGAACGGAACTGCGCTACTACCAGCAGGTAAATTAAGACCATTCCGACCGCATAAGCAATGCCCATATCCCGGAAAGTTTCATAGGTTATTTTCCACTCGCCATCCCATAAAAGAGCCACTTCACCGGTGCCATGAGGCTGCTCGATAAAATATTGCTTTATATCCAATCCTTGCTCTTTTATCGCATTATAGATGGCAAACATAGCGTATAAAGGGCTGTCTAATTTACCGGTCATATCGGCGGTCACCATGATCATCGGGATCATGTTTTTATGCATAATAGGTTTATCCATCACGTTTTTTTCAATAACCACCAACTCCGAAAGAGCAATTAACTTACCCTGCTGATTAGCTAATTTAAGGTTTAACACCTGCTCTAAATCGACCTTTTCACCCTCTTTAAGCTGCAGGCGGATGGGTATTGCGTACTTTTGCTTATCGCTGTGTAATATATTGATATCTTTACCGCCAACCGAGGTTGCTACCGCGTCGACGATATGCGCATAGGGCACCATAAGGCGGGCAGATTTACTGCGATCGATATTTACCTGCCATTTTTGCTGATCTTGCGGGTGGATAATATCGATATCAACCACATCATCCGTCTGGGTAAATAAGCTTTGCAGCTGCTCCGCCGTTTGTTCGCGAATGGCCTCATTCGGCCCGTAGACTTCAGCCACAATCGGAGACCACACCGGTGGCCCCGGTGGGACTTCGACGACTTTGACATTGGCGCGGTAGGGTTTAGCGATCTCCTGCAGTTGCTCGCGGACAGCCAGCGCTATCTTGTGACTGTCGCGCTGACGATCTTTTTTATCCACCAGATTAACCTGAATATCACCGAGTTCTTCGTTGCTGCGCATATCATAATGGCGCACTAAACCATTAAAGTTAATCGGGGCAGCCGTGCCTGCATAGATCTGAAAATGTTTAATTTCAGGCACTTCTTTTACTACTTCACTTAACTCAACCAGTAAACGCTGGGTTTGTTCGACTGTGCTGCCTTCCGGCAGGTCGACCATTATCTGGAATTCAGATTTATTATCAAAGGGTAACATCTTCATCACCACCAGTTTGCTGACCGGCAGAAGGATGGATAGGAGAATTAAAATCATGACCGCAATAAACAGGAACCAACGCACCATTTTAGCTTTTTGGCCGAGAATAAAGGGGCCGATTATTCTATGGAAAAGGCGCTCCATAAAGTTGTCTGGTGCGGATGTCATTGCCGAACCATCTGTTGTTTCTGATGATTTTTCCGGCAGATGAGGTTTTAATAACTTGCCGCTTAACCAGGGGGAAAGCACAAAGGCAACGGCCAATGAAATAAGCATGCCCATGCTGGCGTTAATCGGAATGGGGCTCATGTAAGGACCCATTAACCCGCTGACAAAGGCCATGGGTAAAAGTGCGGCGATCACCGTAAAGGTGGCAAGTATGGTTGGACCACCAACTTCATCGACGGCAGCAGGAATGATTTCAAGGAGTGTTTTATTACCCATCTGCATATGACGGTGAATATTTTCCACCACCACAATGGCATCATCAACGAGGATCCCGATCGAGAAAATCAGAGCAAACAAAGATACCCGGTTGAGAGTAAAACCATAAGCCCAGGAGGCAAACAGGGTGATAGTCAGGGTGATCGAGATGGCAACACCTACGACAACCGCTTCGCGCCAGCCCATGGTTAATAAGACTAAAATGATCACTGCGCTGGTGGCAAAAACCAGTTTGCCAATCAGGGTGTCTGATTTATCTTTGGCAGTGGCGCCATAATCGCGGGAGATTGTCACTTCAATATTATCCGGGATCAGGACATTTTTTATTTCATTAATGCGATTTTCTATCGCAAGTGTCACATCAACGGCATTTTTACCTGGCTGTTTGGCTATCGCGATAGTGACCGCCGGATATAGCTGCCCATTTTCACCATGTAATACGTTTTGTGTGGGAATATCCGCTGACAGATTAACCTGTGCGACATCCTCTAAATAAACGGGAGAGCCCTGATTAACTGACACGATCAGTTTTTTTATTTCCGCAATACTCTGTAAAAACCGGCCCGTTTTGACTTTTATCAGCTGGTTATTCTGGATCAGAGAAACCGGCGATGAGCTGGCATTATTGCTGGCCAGAACCTGATTGATCGCATCGTAACTGATGCCAAAACTATTCATCTTGATTGGATCAATACGGATATCGACAATCAGTTGATGCCCGCCAATAGTGTATATATCACGGGTGCCGTTGATATGCTTAAGCTCACTTTCCAGTCCGTGCGCAACCTCGGTCAACTGCTGCGGTGTAACACTTTTATCTTTTGACCACAGCGTTAACGAGGAGATCGGCACATCATCAATCGCCCGCGGTTTGATCAACGGCTGACCGATACCCGCCTGGATCGGCAGTTTATCCATATTGCTGTAAACCTGATTATATAAGTTTACAATGGCATCGTTACGCTTCTCTCCGACCTCAAAAATAACGATAATCATCGCACCATCGGGTTGTGAGAAGGAGTAGGTGGTATCAATACCTTTTATTTCAGAAATAACCTGCTCAATGGGTATGGTAACCAGGTTTTCCACCTCCTTGGCTGAGGCGCCGGGAAAAGGAATATAAATATCGGCAAAAGTAACGTCTATTTGCGGCTCCTCCTCTTTGGGGGTGACCATAATAGCGAAAAAACCCAATAACAATCCGACAATGGCAAGTAAAGGGGTGATCGCCGAATTTTGGAAATAGCGTGCAATTCTCCCGGAAATATTCAATGCAGGTGCCATTAGTTAGCCTCCAACTGTTTTAACTTTTGGTAGGCATCAATGCTGATTTTATCACCATCTTCCAACCCGGCTAAAATTTCAACTTCGTCATCCAGTTTAGTACCCACACGAACCTGGGTTAATACTGCTTTACCCTCCACGTTCCGATAGACCGCATTCAGTTCGTTATTGGTCAACACCGCGCTGCCGGGAATCCGGATAGTGCTCGACTTTCCTCTGACAAATTCTGCTTTAACCCACATCCCCGGCAGTAACAGTTTATCCGTAACAGGCAAATCTATACGCACTTTAAAAGCATGGGACTGTGCATCGGCATAGTTAAATAGGGTGATTTTATCCGAGTACAACTTGCTGCCGTCACTCAGGGTGATAATAAATGCCGGGTTATCACGCAGTGCCTGCAGATGGCGCTGGGGAATCTCTGTTACCGCGCGCAGATTGGTTAACGACATGCCGGAAAAAAGCGGCTCACCGGGATTGACCGTTTCACCGATTTCAACATGCCGCTCGGTAACTACGCCTGAGTAGGGGGCTCTGATAATAGTGTAATCAAGGGACTCTTTGGCTTGGGTTAAACTGGCCTGCGCGGCATTAATCAGCTGTTTGCTGGTTTCTGCCGCGGCTTTGGCCTGATCCAGCTGTCCCTGCGAGATTGCACCTTTGGGGAATAGTTTTTTATAACGATCATAGGTTAATTTTGCTTCATTATAGGCAGCTTCCGCGCGTAAAACCCCCGCTTCAGCAGCGGCCAGTTGCGCCCCCTGCTCCCTGTTGGTTATCTCCAGCAACACGCTGTCTTTTTCAACATAATCGTTAGTATCGAAATTAATTTTTATAATACGTCCGCTGGTTTGCGCAGAAAGGGTGGCTTTATCAATGGCTTCAATGGTGGCATCTAAAACAACAACCTGCTCCTGCAAAGTTTGTTTTACCTCAAAAAATGTTTCGGCAATAAGCACCTTGCTGTATATGACGCTAAAAAATAAGCAGGCAAAAAACGTGGGTGGTGAATAAGGTTTTGAATTCATGAGTGGCCCCTTAACAATAGATATTTGCCTAAGCTTTATTAGGTAAATCTAATGAAGTTTTTTCTAATTATCAAGTTTGTAATGATTTATATTATAAAAGTAGTTGCGATCCTTATATTTGCTTCGATCTCTTTTCATTATGGCGCACTTTATTCCTGAGCCGGGGGAAACGTCGAATCAGGATCTTTAATCAGTTATAATCCCCATCTAGTCTATTTAGGAACGCTAATTAAGTAAGGATCTCGCCATGTCGACAACCAATATGCAATCTCTTTTAAATATTATGGAAAAACTGCGTGATCCTGAAAAGGGCTGCCCCTGGGATATTAAACAAACTTTTGATTCAATAGTCCCTCATACCATTGAAGAAGCCTATGAGGTTGCTGATGCCATTGAGCAGAAAGACTTTAATGAGTTGAAAGGGGAGCTGGGTGATCTGCTCTTTCAAGTGGTCTTTTATGCGCAGCTTGCGAAAGAGCAGAGCCTCTTTGAGTTTAACGATATTATTGAGACGATGAATGAAAAGCTGATTCGCCGTCATCCGCATGTCTTTACCGACATTGAATTTACAAATGAAGAGCAGGTTCATGCTAACTGGGAGGCTGAAAAAGAGAAAGAGCGTGCCTCTAAAGCCCTGTCTGAAAATAAAAGTGACAGTGTCCTAGACAATATCCCCTTAGCGTTACCGGCATTAAATCGTGCTTATAAAATTCAAAAACGCTGCGCCAATGTCGGTTTTGACTGGGACAATCTAACGCCGGTGATTGATAAAATCAAAGAAGAGATAGACGAAGTGCTGGTCGAAGTAAAGCGTGATGATTTGACCGAGCAACAAAAACAGGAACGTCTTGAAGATGAGTTAGGGGATCTGTTATTTGCCAATGTGAACTTAGTACGCCACTTAAAATGTAATCCGGAGCAGGTACTACGTAAGGCGAATCATAAGTTTGAACAGCGCTTTCGTCAGGTTGAACAGACTGTGTTAAAACAGGGGAAAAAGATGAGTGATTGCTCTTTGACTGATTTAGATGCTATTTGGGATTTGGTAAAAGAACAGGGCAAATAAGCACCCTTGGGAATGATCAGCAAAAGCCGAATTTCGACATATTTTTTGACTAAGTGGGATAAAAGATTGTCGAAAATGAGCGCACTTGCTATACTGCATTCCCATCTAAATGTTCTAAATTCTCATTTTACAATTGCACTGAATGCTCAACCTGTTATTAACATCACTTAATTTATAAGCTGATGTTTTTCTGCGTTGCTATCTCTGCTGTTTAAAATGAGTTTCTTTTTTTCTAATTCCTAAATTCTCAGGGTTAATATGACGACAAAATATATTTTCGTTACTGGTGGTGTTGTTTCATCACTCGGTAAAGGTATTGCTGCAGGCTCTCTGGCTGCTATTTTAGAAGCACGTGGACTGGACGTGACCATTCTAAAACTAGACCCTTATATTAACGTAGACCCTGGTACAATGAGTCCAATTCAACATGGTGAAGTATTTGTAACCGATGACGGAGCAGAAACCGATCTTGATTTGGGACATTACGAGCGCTTTATTCGTACCAAAATGACTAAACGTAATAACTTCACTACGGGTCGTATTTACTCTGATGTTTTAGCAAAAGAGCGCCGCGGTGATTATTTAGGCGCTACTATCCAGGTAATACCGCACATTACTAATGAAATTCAGGAACGTATTATTGCTGGTGGTGAAGGCCATGATGTTGCTATTGTAGAGTTAGGCGGCACTGTAGGTGATATTGAATCACAACCTTTCCTGGAAGCTATCCGTCAACTGGGCCTAAAAGTTGGCCATGAAAATGCCCTGTATATGCATTTAACTTTGTTACCTTATTTGAAAACTGCCGGTGAAGTGAAAACAAAACCGACGCAACACTCGGTAAAAGAGTTACGTAGTCTTGGTATTCAGCCTGATATTTTGATTTGTCGCTCTGAAGTAAGTTTCCCAGAAAATGAACGTGCAAAAATAGCACTATTTTGTAATGTTCAACAAAAGTCTGTAATTTCATTACGCGATGTTGATTCCATTTATAAAATCCCTGCATTATTAAAAGCGCAGGGGCTTGATGAAATCTGTGTGAAACGTTTTGGCTTAAACTGCCCTGAAGCGGATTTATCTGAATGGGGACAGGTTGTTTCTGAAGAAGCGAATACCACCAATGAAGTGGTTATTGGTATGGTCGGCAAGTATATCGAGCTGCCGGATGCTTATAAATCTGTCAACGAAGCGTTAAAACATGGCGGTTTAAAAAATTCCGCTTCAGTTAAAATTAAATATATTGACTCACAGGATTTAGAAGTCAGAGGTACATCTGTCCTGGAAACTGTTGATGCCATTTTGGTACCCGGCGGTTTTGGTGAGCGTGGTATTGAAGGAAAAATTCTCGCTGCACAATACGCCCGTGAAAATAAAATACCTTATTTAGGCATCTGTTTAGGTATGCAGGTAGCATTGATTGAATTTGCACGTCATGTTGCTGGTCTTAAAAATGCCCATTCAACGGAATTTCAACCCAATTGTGAGCAACCCGTTGTTGGCTTAATTACTGAATGGATTGATAAAACCGGTGAAGTTGAACAACGCACAGAAAATTCTAACCTGGGCGGTACGATGCGTGTAGGGGCACAACGTTGTCATCTGAAAAAAGGCTCTAAAGTGTATGATATGTACGGTTCGAAAGAGATATTTGAACGTCATCGTCATCGTTATGAAGTAAATAATAATTTATTACCTATTATCGAAAAAGCGGGCTTAGAGATAACCGGTTTGTCAGAAGATAAAAAATTAGTAGAGATTATAGAGATTCCAAATCACCCATGGTTTGTTGCGGCGCAATTCCATCCGGAATTCACTTCAACCCCTCGGGATGGTCATCCTTTATTTAAAGGCTTTATAAAATCTGCGATAGATCATCAACAAGGTCGATTTAAATAGTTTTTATTGACCGGATGATTTTATTTTGTTAAAAAATCACGCATTAAAGTGATTCAGAACTACTTAAACAATTTTTTAACCAATTTTCAAACTTATTTTTAATACTACTAAAGGAACAACTATGTCTACTATCGTAAAAGTACTTGGTCGCGAAATCATGGATTCACGTGGTAACCCAACTGTTGAAGCTGAAGTTCATTTAGCTGACGGTTCTATCGGTATGGCTGCTGCCCCTTCTGGCGCATCTACTGGTTCTCGTGAAGCATTAGAACTACGTGATGGCGATAAAGCTCGTTACTTAGGTAAAGGCGTACTTAAAGCTGTTGCAGCTGTTAATGGTCCAATCGCTGAAGCTCTAGCTGGTAAAGATGCACTTAAACAAGCTGAACTTGATCAAATCATGATCGATTTAGATGGAACTGAAAACAAAGCTAAATTCGGCGCAAACGCTATCCTGGCTGTTTCTCTAGCTGCTGCTAAAGCGGCTGCTGCTTCTAAGAAAGTGCCTCTATACGCACACATTGCAGATCTAAACGGCACTCCTGGTGTTTACTCTATGCCGCTTCCAATGATGAACATCATCAATGGTGGTGAGCATGCAGATAACTCTGTAGATATCCAAGAATTCATGATTCAACCTGTTGGCGCTGCGACTTTCCGTGAAGGTCTACGTATGGGGGCTGAAGTATTCCATAGCCTTGCTAAAGTACTTAAAGCTGGCGGTCACTCAACAGCTGTTGGTGATGAAGGTGGTTTTGCTCCTAACCTTGAGTCTAACGAAGCTGCACTTGCTGCAATCAAAGTAGCTGTTGCAAACGCAGGTTACGAACTAGGTAAAGACATCACTCTAGCGATGGATTGTGCTGCATCTGAGTTCTATGACAAAGAAGCAAACATCTATGACCTTAAAGGTGAAGGTAAAAAATTCACTTCAGAAGAATTTAACTTCTTCCTTAAAGATCTTACTGAACAGTACCCAATCGTTTCTATCGAAGATGGTCTTGACGAGTCTGATTGGGATGGCTTCGCACACCAAACTAAACTTCTTGGCGACAAAATCCAATTAGTTGGTGACGATCTATTCGTAACAAACACTAAGATCCTTAAGCGTGGTATCGACAACGGTATTGCTAACTCAATCTTAATCAAGTTTAACCAAATCGGTTCTTTAACTGAAACTCTAGCTGCAATCAAAATGGCTAAAGATGCTGGCTTCACTGCCGTTATCTCTCACCGTTCTGGTGAAACTGAAGATGCAACAATTGCTGATCTAGCTGTTGGTACTGCTGCTGGCCAAATCAAAACTGGTTCACTAAGCCGTTCTGACCGTGTTGCTAAGTACAACCAACTTCTACGTATCGAAGAAGCTCTAGGCGCAGCTGCACCTTACAACGGTCTTAAAGAAGTTAAAGGTCAGTAATTACTGATTTTTAAATCTTAGATTAGAAATCCCCGCTCCGGCGGGGATTTTTTTTGCCTGTA